>VSOC01000217.1 GCA_009774615.1 Lachnospiraceae bacterium | reverse complement strand
ATTATATGCTATTATTAATTTAAGTAAAAAATACTTAAAAATAATTAAAAAGGAGAATGGTTATGAAGAAAATGAAAAGGATTTGCGCACTTGCACTGGCGGGAATTATGGCGACATCTGTAACTGCCTGCGGTTCAAAGAATGAAGGCAGTTCTGGCAGCGGCGGAAACGAAGGCAAAGAGGCGGCGGCTGTGGAGTTACCATCCATTACCGAAATTAAACTGGGTGAGGAACATACGGATTTAAGTGCAGAACTTAAAGTATTAACGAACCGAACCGATTTAATTGACAGCAGTTTTGCTCAGTATAACACGGAATTTAATAAATTGTATCCCAATATTCAGATTAGCTATGAAGGGGTAACGGACTATGCGGAGGGAATTACCATGCGTCTGACAACGGACGACTGGGGCGATATTTGTATGATTCCCACGACGATTGATAAAACGGAACTGCCGGATCGTTTTATCAGCTATGGAGCCAAGACCGAATTGGATGGGCGTTATAATTTTTTAAATAAGTTTTCTTTTGAAAATCAGGTGTACGGAATGCCGTCCATGGGGGCTGCGCAGGGCATTGTCTATAATAAAAAGGTATTTGCCGATGCCGGGATAACAGAACTGCCGAAGACACCGGATGCCTTCCTGGAGGATTTGCAGAAAATTAAAGATAATACGGATGCCATTCCCCTGTATACAAATTTTGCCGCAGGCTGGACGATGAGTGCCTGGGATGCCTATATATCGGGAACAGCAACCGGAGATCCAGATTTCCATGAAAAAGGTCTGATGCACGGTGTAAATCCATTTGCTAAACAGGACGATATGACGGGACCTTACAGTATTTATTATACCCTGTATGAGGCAGTAAAGCGGGGGCTGACCGAAGATGATCCCACGACCACGGACTGGGAGGGCAGCAAGCCGATGTTAAATAACGGTGAGATTGGATGTATGGTTTTAGGGCTTTGGTCGGTGATTCAGATGCAGGAGGCAGGAAGCAATCCGGATGATATCGGCTACATGCCATTCCCGGTCAGTGTAAACGGAAAGCAGTTTGCCACTGCCGGCCCGGATTACTGCTACGGCATTAATAAGAAGGTTTCCGCAGATAACCAGCTTGCTTCGATGATTTTTGTCAAATGGATGGTGGAAGAGTCAGGCTATGCGGTTGAGTCCGGTTCCCTTCCTGCACTGCTTGACGCGGAGTATCCTGAAATCTTAAAAGACTTTGAAGGGGTTGGCTTTGTTGTGGATAATTCTCCGGCAGCAGGAGAAGAATCTTATTTTGATACCGTAAATAATGAATCGGAAATCGGTCTGGATAATTCCCCCAAGCCCAAGCAGGATATTGTAGAAGCAGCTTTACTCGGCACAATGACTTTGGATGAGATTATGGACGAGTGGAATAAAAAATGGACTTCAGCACAGGAAAATAACAGCATTGCCACAGAAGCCTATGATTACCGGGCGGCGACGAAATAAAAGGATGATCGCCTAATCGGCGGCAGACTTTTACCGTAAAGAATTAAAGATTCCCAAAGGATAACGACATGCCAAAAAGTGTGTCTGAACAAAGAAAGAAGGAGGCAGTGAAATGTCGGTCGAAAAATTTTCCAAGTGGGCAAAGTCCAGAAAAGGACAGCGATTATTTGTTATTATCACGTTTATGGCTGTTCCTCTGACGCTGCTGATGCTGTTTACCTACATACCTTTTCTGGAAATGTTTAAGTTCAGCTTTTACAATATGAAATATTCCGGTACAAGAACCTTTGTAGGCTTAAAAAATTATATGGAAGTCTTTTCCAGAGATGACTGCTTTAAATCTTTGCTGCTGGCGTTTTACTATGTGGCGGCTTCGTTTGTACAGCTTGCCTTAGCCCTTTATTTTGCAACGATTTTCTGCTTTAAGCTGCACGGAAAGGAAGTATTTAAAGGATTGTTATTCTTCCCTTATCTGGTCTGCGGCATTGCCATTGGTTTTATTTTTAAGTTCTTCTTTACCCGCGGTTTTGTGTTGGATACCGTGCTTGGCTGGATAGGGATGCCCTTAGAAAGTCTTCCTTACTGGCTCAGGGATACCCGGATTAACAATATTTCCCTGGTATTTACCTCAGTTTGGCGTTATCTTGGGCAGAACATGGTTTTGTTTTTAGGGGCAATGATGTCGGTAGACCAGACCTTGTATGAGGCGGCGGCAATCGACGGGGCCAACGCCTGGAATAAGTTCCGCTATATTATGCTTCCCAGCATTAATTCGGTGATTGTGTTAAATATGATTATGTGTATTTCCGGTTCGTTAAGTGCATTTGAACCGCCCTACGTTATCACCAACGGAAGCTTTGGAACAGGAACGTACTTTGTTATTATGAACCAGATTGCCCATGAAAACCAGAGGGTGGGTTTAGCTTCTGCGATGGCAATTGTGCTGATGGTTCTGATCTTTATTGTGACTATTTTCCAGAAAGTGATTATGGCAAAACTCTTCCCCAACGATGAGTCCGAGGAAAGCATCCGCAGGAGAAGAATGAAGAGGGAAAGAAAATTAAATCAGGGAGGTGCAAACGCATGACGCCGGCAATGAAAATTAAGCGATATACCTTAACCTTTCTTAAATATTTTTCCGTGATTTTTGCTGCATTCATCGCCCTGCTTCCCATTGCAAGCTGTGTGATTACGGCTTTTAAATCCCCGGAAGAGTATGCAAATACGAACGTAATGCAGATGCCGTCCAACTGGCTGTATTTTGATAACTTTATCAATGCCTGGAGTAAGGCAAATATGGGCCTGGCATTTAGAAACTCCCTGATTATCCTGGTGTTTGTTCTGGGCGGATCGATTTTGTTCAGTTCCATGCTGGCTTATATCCTTAACCGGTTTAAATTCCCGGGCAATGGTTTGATTAAGAATTTATTCCTGTTTGCCAGCCTGCTCCCCGGTATTGCCATGCAGGTTTCGGTTTACCAGATTATGTATAATTTGGGATTGATTAATCATATCTATGGCTATATTATTGTCATGATGGGAACAGATATTATTGCAGTTACGATATTTCTTCAATTTTTTGAAAATCTTTCACCTTCGCTGGATGAGTCGGCAATTATGGACGGGTGTACCTATTTTGGGGTGTTTTTTAAGATTTTGTTCCCTCTGCTGAAACCGGCGATTGTCACTGTGCTGATTTTAAAAGGGGTGAGTACCTATAATGAGTATTATATGGCAAACCTCTATCTTCAGGATAAGAGCAAGCTTGTAGTGGTGGCAACTTCACTTTATACCTTTACCGGCCCGATGGGCAATCAGTACAATTATATCTGTGCAGGCGTGTTAATTACCCTGCTTCCCGCATTGATTATCTTCCTGTGCTGCCAGAAACAGATTTACGGCGGACTGGCTGCTGGTGCAGTGAAGGGATAAAGCTGTATGGGTGCGTCACCGGATGATGCGTTACCGGTTGAAATCTGTTACGGACTTGAAATATATGGAATCCTGTTGTGATGCACGGGCACTCCCGGATAATGAACACACATAGTAAAACTGTCCGGGAGTGTTTTTGATTCAGAAGGTTATGAAAGAAAGAATAGAATGGTAAATTATGAAAGAAAGAATAGAATGTTAAACAGAAATAACAGAAACGGAGGACTAAACCATGCATGGTTTTCAGTTGATAGAAAAAGGGGTTTCTAACCTCCCCTGGCAGGAAAGGCCAAAAAAGGTAAATGGTGCCCCAATCTGGAGATACAGCCAGAATCCGGTTATCGGGAGAAATCCGACCGAGGGTGTTGCACGGATTTTTAACAGTGCGGTAGTTCCCTATGAGGGGGAATTTATCGGGGTGTTCCGCGGGGAGCAGATTAACGGGATTCCCTATATTTATCTGGGGAGGAGTAAGGACG
Source organism: Lachnospiraceae bacterium (assembly GCA_009774615.1). GTDB lineage: Bacteria > Bacillota > Clostridia > Lachnospirales > Lachnospiraceae > Caccovicinus. The sequence continues at coordinate 774 of VSOC01000217.1, read as the reverse complement.
GGATTTGCTGGTCGTTTGATAAGAATAAGATTCCTTTTGAGGATGAGAACGGCAATCCTTTTATGCCGGTGTATGCCTATGACCCGCGGCTGGTGAAGGTGGAGGATGTGTATTATATTATCTGGTGCCAGGATTTTTACGGGGCAGCGATTGGGATGGCAAGGACGACAGACTTTAAACGATTTGTGCGGGTGGAGAATCCGTTTCTTCCGTTTAACCGCAATGCGGTGCTTTTTCCCAGGAAGATTCATGGGAATTTTATGATGCTTTCCAGGCCGAGTGACAGCGGGCATACGCCGTTTGGGGATATTTTTGTTTCGGAAAGTCCGGACCTGGTTTACTGGGGAAAACACCGCCATGTAATGGGAAAATCTGAGGAATGGTGGCAGAGCCTTAAGATTGGCGGCGGGGCAGCACCGATTGAAACGAGTGAGGGATGGCTTTTGATTTATCATGGGGTGTCGAATACGTGCAATGGGTATGTGTACAGTATCGGCGGGGCAATTCTGGATATTGACGAGCCGTCGAAGGTGAAGTATCGGTGCGGGAATTATCTGCTGACACCGGAAGAGTGGTATGAAGAGAGAGGGTTTGTGCCGAATGTGACGTTTCCTTGTGCGACCTTGCAGGATGCGGGAACGAATCGGCTGGCGATTTATTATGGGGCGGCGGACAGTTATGTGGGGCTGGCGTTTGCTTATGCGGATGAATTGGCGGAGTATATTAAGGAGCACAGTGTGGTGAGAGAGGCGGATATGGAGATTGGGGTGCGGT
>VSOC01000216.1 GCA_009774615.1 Lachnospiraceae bacterium | reverse complement strand
CTTCAGGAGATGTTATCATGCTCAAAACTTTAAAACTTCCTTCTGCTGAAGAATTTGAAGCCTCACTCGATGAAGCGCAAAAATGGGCAAAGTCTGTTGGGTATAATGAAAATGATGTTAATGATATAATCAAATCGGTTAGAAAGAAGAAACGAGTATGAGAATTGTGATAGATACAAATGTCTTGATTTCCGGCGTGTTTTTTGGCGGGTTTCCGAGAAAAATTCTTAGTGCTGTTGTTGGTCAGAAGATAACAGCCTGTGCTACAGCAGAAATTATTAACGAATATGAGGACATTGTACAAGAAATGATTAACAGAAAACAGGGGCATATCAATAGAACGATTTTAAGCCCGCTAATCAAAGCTATGGAAATTATCGAACCTGTTACTCATGTTGAAATATGCCGTGACCCCGACGATAACAAATTTCTGGAATGTGCAAAAGATTCTCATGCTTTATATATTATCAGCGGAGATAAGGATCTTCTTATAATAGAGAAATTTGAAAATGTTCAAATTGTAACAGAAAAAGATTTTTGCGAAAAATATTTTTCGGAATAATATTTTTATTTTTACCACCATTCTTCTATACTATCTGCCAAATTGGAAATGAGAAAATGCCTTTCAAAATAAAGGTATTCTCTCATTCTATACGATCATCTGAGTCCTAAATCTGGTCTCCTTACAATAAATAGCAAATCAACATCTATGCCATCTTTTATATACAGCATAAGGGGCTTGTTTCTGTTAATGATTCAATCATCATTACCCATTCTCATAATAAACTGCTTCCTGATTCCATTTGCTCATAAATTGTCTGCCGGCAGTCCGATTCTGTCTTTTCGTATTCCCCAGTCAAACCACGGATTGTAGTATTGTTTTCCTTTATCTGCTCTTCTTTTGATTTCTCTTGAACTCTGGGAGCATCAGTTTCGCTAATTATTTCGTTTATTTCCCCTGATATTTTTACCGTATTTGCTGTTAATTCGGCAGCCTTTTGCTGTAGCTGCGCAAGTTTCTCCTCTTTCTTAGCAGTTATTTCTGTATCTCCTGTTCTCCCTTTATCCATCTTTATTTCGCTTTCCAGTACCCTGGCTTCTCCTTCTACCTGAGTCTGTGAGGATTGCACTGTCCTGATCTGGGACATTCCGGATGATAAATCTACCAAATTAGATATTTTCTCCTGCTCAATCTCCTGCTTCGTTTTCGGCTCGTCGTTTTTGGAGGACTGTACCTTTTCAGGCTGTCCGCTGTTTTGCCTTGCCATTTCCTGCGAAATTTGTTGTTCCAGTTCGTTTAGCTGTTCTTCATAAGACTCTAACATATCGTGAATGGATTTTATATCCTGCCCATTCTCAAGAGCAGAATTGACCCACTGGTTTTTCCGTTCCAGTAAAGATTGTTTCTGTTCCATTAAATTTCTAATCCGGCTGTTGCTATTCTGCCCCAAAAAAGAAATCGTCACAGTGTCTCTATCTCCCCCCGGCAGGTTACTGTTTCCACGATTTTCTGACTTCATCTGTCTTGTATTCCAAAACATTTGATTTCTGGAAAAGGAAGCACTCATAGTTTGATATCCCGTAATCTTCATACTTCTATATCCACCTTTCTAAATTTATATATTTTATTCATTTTTTATCATTACAGATAAAATGAAAGCCATGCCCTTCACCTCCCATTCTACTGCGCCATAATATTTTTCAACTGTGTACTTTATATTGGCCAATCACATACCGTGGCTTTCCCCAATCTCTTTGTCAGAAACAGGAAATTCCTGCGACTTTTCTAAAATTAATTTTCCGTTAAAGCTGTTTTCCACTTCCAGAAAGAACATCTTTCGTTTCTGAAAAGAAGAAAGTTTTATATAAACTTTCGCTTCTGGCTTTTCTTCTTTAAGCTTCTTACAGGCACGGACTGCGTTGTCTAAAGCGTTTCCTACAATAATACTTAAGTCATAGCTTTGAATTGCAAATGTATCAGGAAAGAGCAGCCCATCGGTTTCTAATCGTAAATCTGGTATGGTGAGTGTGACTTCATGATATTTCATATTCAGTAAAGCGTCCACAACGGTATTTCCCGAATGAAACCTGTATTCCAGGCTGCCCATGGTCTCATTGAATCCGGCCAGATAATGACAGAGTTCCTCAGTTCCCCTTTCCTTAGGGGTAAGCTGCATGATTACCGCAAGCGTATTTTTCAGGTCGTGTTTCATACCACGGATTCCCGATTGCACTCTTCTTATTTCCTCTATATATTCCTGCATACTTTTTATCTGGTTTTCCAGAACCACCCGGCTGCTTCTCTCTCTGTTCAAAAGAATCATATCCTGGAATAATTTTACTCCATACAGAATTGATAACAGGGACAGTGCCAACATGAATGGCATAAACAGCCTTAAAACCGGGTATATGTCAAATAAAAACTCCTGTCCGCCTCTTTCACTGGTGCGAAACATAATAAGATTTAACAAAATACTGATACATAAACTTGTCAGTCCGGGTATTAGCAAAAACTGTACCTCTACGGAATGAATGGAAAAATGCTTTTCATGAAAATGTTCCCGGATACTTTTTAAGGACTTATACATAATCAATATACGAATCAGGTAATTCAGAAGCCATGTTCCGTTAACGATTAGGGCTATAAAAAGAATACCATGGCTTTCCATATGCTGCCAAACCATGTTTGCTGGCAAGTCAGCGATATAAGGAAATATGAGTGCGGATATGCGGCTCGTTTCCTGTATGGACATAAAACTGACAACGAGAAAAATACTAATCAACCCGATATTTTTATAAAAGCACAAGCCCAGGAAAAGTAAAAAGAAAAAGGTCAAAATCAAATTTTCTGTTATGTAAAACATTCGGTAATCTGTCGGCAAAAATAATTTCTTTATATACTGAAACATAACATATGCAATAACAACACCCATTTGATTCCAGGATTTTCTACGGAAGCGTTCAGCAAAAAAATCTCCATAAAACTGCTGCAAAAAATATCCCTCAAAAAAATCCACAAGAGTCTGCAAAACCATCAGCAGATTAAAATGATTCAAGAAGTGCCCCTCCTTTTCTCAGATAATCCATATACACTTTTACAAACTCCTTGTATTTTCTTCTGGAAAGACATATAGTTTCTCCATTTGTCAGGGCTATACGATCCTTCCCGAACTCGGCAATATGCCCCATATTCACGATATATCCCCTGTGACAGCGATAGAAATTTCTGCCTAACTGTTGTTCCAAATCTCTCATATCAGAATATAATTCCAAGCATTCATTTGCCGTATGAAAATTTACCATTCGATTTTGGCTTTCAACGTACAGAATATGGTTCCTGCTCAAAATAATCGTTTTTCCATTTGACTTAATAAAAAACGGTTCTTCCGCTAATCCCCTTTTTTTCTCTGCCGCTGCCACAGCCCTGGCAAATATCTCTGCAAATTTTTTCTCTTCAATCGGCTTCAAAAGATAATGAAAGGCGGATACGTCAAAGGATTCAAATACATACTCTTTTAAGCCCGTAATAAAAATCAACAAGGCTTCTTCTTTTTTATTCCGCAGCATTCTTGCTGTCTGAATTCCGTTTATACCATCCATTTGTATATCAAGAAATATGATATCAAATATTTTCGTTTCTTTTAACAATGTTTCTCCAGACGCGAACAGTTCTATATTACAATCGGGTATTTGTTTTTTTACTAATTTTCCTATCTGTTCACAGATGATTTTTTCATCATCGCATATGGCTATGGTCATTTGCTCACCTCTTTGCTTTTAATATCGGCGGATAGTAAAAAAATTTTATTGAATCTGACAGATGGTATAGATTTTGTAGTGAACGGTTAAAAATCTGTAGCTCATGTAACTCAGCATAAGGTTTTATGCTTCTAAACGCATCTTAAGGCTGCCCATAAAGAAAAATTGGAGTTTATCCCGGAAGTCGGAGAGTAGGGAACCCGGCTTCTTTTTCCTATGCAGGCAAAAGAAAACCCTTTCCCTGGAGTTTCGGGATAAGCCCCATGCGGCGGGCTATTTCCTCCACGTAAAGCTCCACATAACGGCGTTCCATTTCCTCCCGCCACTGCCAATACTCCTGTATTGCTGTGTCAATGGCGACTGCCATATCCAGCAGCCACTTCATTTCAAGCTGCTTCCGCTGCTTTTCCTGTTTCTTTCTGATTCGCTTATTCATTTCTTGCGTCCTCCTGTAAATGCGCCCGGTTCTTCTCGTAGAGCCGTTCACAATCCTTAATAAATTTCCGCAGGGCAGCTTCCCGCCGCTGTTCCTCCCGGATTTTCGGGTTGACAAACACCGTAAACCGCCGCCTGTCAGTTCCGGGGTGTTCACTCATGGTCTGTGTCCTCCTGTAAGCCCTCCCCGTCAATCTCGTAGTAGTCAAATTCTTCCTCTGGCTTCACAATGGCGGGGCGGCGTTTGATGTGCTTTTCCATGTCAAAGGCGTTCTTCGGGTCTGCGTCGGAGAAGTACTTGTATTTCGGGGGCTTCGTTATATCGAATTTGTCCGAAAAGAACGGGCGCACACCGCGCACCTGTAAAATGCACTTGCCCCCGTCCATGACCGCGATCTCGTCCTGCGTCATAAGCTCTTTGCCACATTGTCAAGTGAATACTTCACTCTTTTGGATTTTTGTTTATTATAATATGATTGTGAAAGCTGTCGATCTGCTGTCCTCTCCCTCCCTTATTA
>VSOC01000215.1 GCA_009774615.1 Lachnospiraceae bacterium | reverse complement strand
ATGGCAAAAAATACAATAGATTTTTCGTAAACTTTTTGTAAACTTTTTTTCGGGCGGTTTTTTTGCTTATGCGGCAGGGGATTGGGGGAAAGGCTTTGTTATCTAAAAAATGTTTGTATTTTTGTGCTTTTTTGGTTGGAATGATTGACAGGGTAAAAAGAAGAATGTATACTGACAGTAGAAATAAAATCAGGAAAATCACCTTCTATTTCCCACAAAGAAAGGAAAACTATGCCAAAAACGGTTGGAATCGGTATTCAAAGTTTTAAAAAATTAATAATCAACCATTGCTTTTATATCGATAAAACTCGGTTCATCAAAGAGTGGTGGGAAAATCAGGATGATGTAACCTTAATTACCCGCCCAAGAAGATTTGGAAAAACATTGAACCTTGATATGCTGGACTGTTTCTTCTCCATCCGCAATAAAGACCAGGGGCAGATATTTGAAAACCTGTTCATAGGAAAAGAAGAAAAGTATCGTCGGCTTCAGGGAACGTATCCGGTAATTTTTCTGAGCTTTGCCGACAGCAAAGAAACCACCCTGTTTGCTGCCAAAAAAAGAATTTGCCAAATTATTGAAGCATTATATCATCAATATGACTTTTTGCTGGATAATGACTGCCTGAATAACAGAGAAAAAGAAAATTTCCGGCGAATATCCGTAGATATGGCGGACTATGAGGCAGCAAACTCCATAAAGATGCTCTCCCTTTACCTTTCCCGCTATTACGGGAAAAAGGTAATTATTTTCATGGATGAGTATGATACACCTCTCCAGGAGGCATACATCCATGATTATTGGCAGGAGTTTGTGGGATTCATCCGCAGCTTTTTTAATTCTACGTTTAAAACCAACCCCTCTCTGGAACGTGCCCTGCTCACCGGAATTACGCGGATAAGCAAAGAGTCTATATTTTCAGATTTAAATAATATAGAAGTAATAACAACTACCTCTGAAAAATATTCTACATCCTTTGGATTTACCGAGGCCGAAGTTGCCGGTGCACTCGAACAGTTTGGTTTAAAAGAACATCTGCACCAAGTACGCCACTGGTATGATGGCTTTTGCTTCGGCAGCCAGACAAATATTTATAATCCCTGGTCTATTACCAAATATCTGGATACCGGAAAATTCGGCACTTATTGGGCAAATACCAGTTCAAACAATCTGGTCGGCAAACTTATTCGCGAAGGTTCTCCCGAGGTAAAAACCGCTGCGGAAGATTTGCTTTATGGAAAAATAATCGAAACCACTTTAGATGAAGAAATAAGCTTCAGCCAGTTAGAAGGCAGTGCAGAAGCTGTCTGGAGCCTTCTTTTGGCATCCGGCTATTTAAAGGTGGAAGGAATCCGTGACACAGATAAGGATGATGAACGAAGTGAACCCATCTATTCCCTTTCTCTGACAAACCTGGAAATCAGGAAGGACTTCCGCAGAATGATTCAAAGCTGGTTTAAAAATCCATCCGTAAGGTATAACGATTTTATCCAGGCATTATTAGAAAATAATGTAAGCTATATGAATCAGTATATGAATCATATGGCTATGGTTATGTTCAGCTTTTTTGATTCAGGAAATACACCATCGGAACATTCTGAACCCGAACGCTTCTACCATGGTTTTGTCCTTGGCTTAATTGCCGATGCAAAGCTTGATTATGTAATTACCTCAAACCGTGAAAGCGGATTGGGGCGATATGACGTAGTAATGGAACCAAAAGATAATACTGCAAATGCTTATATCTTTGAATTTAAAGTAAAAGCCCCGGATGAAGCAGAGCTTAAAACAACAGCAAAAAATGCATTGCAGCAAATTAAAGAAAAAAATTACGACGCCGAACTGTTTCATCGCGGAATTCCCAGAGAAAATATCTACCATTATGGCTTTGCTTTTTCCGGGAAAAAAGTTTTTATCCTATCCGATTGACGGAAGGATCTGGGAAATTTGCCTGAATGAAGGAGCAGGTGTGATCCGTGCAAATCACACCTGCCCCCGTATAGAACTGTCTATTTCCCGAAAGCCCCGGTTTTATTTATGCTGTCTGTTCTGCTTCTAGCTTTTTTACTTCATCAAGAGAAAGTCCAGAAATATTTGCAATTTCTTCCAGAGCATATTTTCCAGCTGCAAGCATACGGAGAGCAACCTCTTTTAAAGATTCGTTCCTCATATCTTCCATAATTTTACACATCTCACTCACTCCTTTTGGGTTCTCTTTCAGATACCGTGTTCTGTTTGCTATCAATTCAAAATTCATATCATCTGCTTTCGTGCAATTAAAATCGTGCATGAGTTTTCCTATAGCGGAATCACCACGGTATTCACCATTCACATAAAGAATATGCTCTCCGTCTTCAAAAGATTTACCCGTTGCAAGATTGATTCTCTCAATCGGATAAACGGCTTCTCCCTGACCATAAAAATCTTTTTCAAGGATAAAGATCGTATATGTGTCTGGCAATTCTTTAAATTCCTGACCAGAATGAAGATTTTCTACATCCATTACACTTGAATGGTATCTTGCTCTGTGCGGGTCTGCTCCCTTGTCCTGCCTCTGAATTTCCAAATCATATTTTTTTCCAGCAGAATCCATTCCATATGCATCCAGACAGATAGAACGTGCCCCAGCCAGCCTTTTCATGTCTTTCTGTGTTTCACAATTCGTAATCATTAAATCCGGTTTATCCGTGATAATGCGTAACACAAATTCAACCAATGGAATATTATCCTTAAAAAGACAACGCATAAAGTCATCATCGATTGGTCTTAACAAACGCAAACGCTGTAAATCTTCCTGATGCTGCTTCTCCGTCACGGTCAGTCTTCCCCTCTGCTTTCCCTTTCATTTTCGTATCTCCATACTACCATAAAACTCCTGATTTTACAAGCCAGAAGCCCATAGATTTGTCTTCTGTCGTTATCGTTTTTTTCCCGAGTTTGCCACTTGAATAAACCGGCTTCATAAAAAATTTCCTTATTTTGCAAGGTTTTCCTTGACGGACTGCCGGGCTATGTGGAACGTCTTAAAAAATCTTTCAAGGCCGGCACCCCTTTGATCCCCGCCCTTGAACCGTACTGCCAGAGCCCGAATCCTGCACAGGACTATCATTTCTCTATAAAAGAAGGCAGCCCTGACTGCTTCGGGCACCCCAAAATCTTCTCCCATGTCCTGCTGGAGCGCATCCTGGAAGAACTGGGGCTCAATACCTTTTTCTCTTCCTATAAGGGCTTCTCATAGCTGCAGTACAATGTCTACGGCTTCGCAAAGCTTCTCCTTTTCGGCAGGCTCTTAAATCCCGCCTCCAAATCTGCCACAATACGGCAGAATGAAGATTACTATGAGCCTGTTCTTGGACCCCATAACCCGGACAATGTTTTCGACACCCTGGACTTCCTTTTTGCCAATAAAGACAAAATCATCCGCCGCATCAACACAAACCTTGTAAAAAAGGCACGCCGCTCCCCGGAGATCATCTATTATGATGTAACAAACTTCTATTTCGAGATCGGAGCGCCGGATGAGGATGTCCTGGATGAAGAAGGAAACGTCATAGAAAAAGGACTGCGCAAGATGGGCGTCTGCAAGGAAGAGCGCAAGCTTCCCATTGTCCAGATGGGGCTGTTCATGGACGACTAGGGGATTCCTGTCGCGATCGAAACCTTCCCCGGCAATACCCTTGACCATCTGACTTTAAGAAAATTCCTGGATTTTTTAAAGAAACTGGAAGATCATCCGGAAAACTTCCGGAGCACAGCCGTCCAGTCCAAAAGCCTCCGGAAATTCTTCAAAAAGGAATGTGTCAATGAGAGGACCGGTGAGATCCTTGACTCTTCAAAGATCCGGGCATTTGTGGACTTTGACAAAGTGGCGGAATATAAAAAGAGCCTGGGCTATTACCAGATCGTCACCTCGGAATTGACCATGGATGCACAGGAAGTGATCGAAAAGTATCATGGCCTGACACAGATCGAGAACCAGTTCCGCGTCATGAAAAGCGACCTGGAAACCCGTCCCCTTTATGTAAGCACACCGGAACATGTCACGGCGCACCTTCTTATTTGTATGATTGCCCTTATCCTGATGCGGATCATACAAAAAAGAATCCGGGACAGCGGAAGTGCTGCCATAGATCCGGATGCCTACTGGAGCAGCGGTCTGAATGCCGGGAGGATACAGGCCGCCCTTAATAAATGGAAGGTAGACCTCCTTCCCGGAGATCTGTGCCGGTTCATGGATGCGGACGACCCAGACCTGAAATTGATTTTAGATGCCTTTGGAATCCGCCTGTCGCCAAAACTATACCGCTGGGCAGAACTAAAGCATATCAAAACCGAAATAAAAGTTTTCATGTAAGGCATAAATGTAGGTATATTTTCTCAAGATTCTGCAAGTCCGATAAATACTGGAAAAACTGTGTAATTACAGCAAAATGGAGTTCATCAGGGCTCCATTTTTGTTTCTACAAGTGGCAAACTCGGGGTATAACAAGAAATTGATAAAATGCAAACAATTATGGCAAAAAATACAAGAGATTTTTCGTAAACTTTTTTCCGATAGTGTTTAGAAGGGGAGCGGTTAGACTCTTAGTAGGGAAGGCTGCCCTTTTACGATATATACTTCCGCTCTCATAATTTCTATATTTTTCTATGCAAAAACTTTGCACCCTGAGCATGACTTTCGCCAGTTACCTGAACCATTTGGAATATTTTTGCATTATTATCCCTCTATGGATT
>VSOC01000214.1 GCA_009774615.1 Lachnospiraceae bacterium | reverse complement strand
TGCTTTCCCTCAGTGATGAACCGGAACATACGGCGCTGAGGGTTGAGCCGCTGGATGAAACGTGCAGGGAATTAAACCGACAGTATTTGCTGCCGGTGGGGTATGGGGGAAATAATCTTTTCCTTACGGACTGGAGCGAGCAGGATTTTGGGAATCTGGATTTTTATGATTTATTTGACAGGTTCTATCCTGATATCTATGAACAGCCGGTTCCTTTTACGCCGGATGATGATTTAGACGCCGGGGCCGTTTACAGGATACCGGCAGATGTATTTGAACATGTCATTGAGCGCCATTTGCAAATTGATTACGAGGAGCTGCAGAGGAAGGCCGCCTATATCCCGGAGGATCAGACTTATGAATACAGGCCGAGAGGATTTTATGAGGTTGAATATCCGGATATCCCATATCCGGAGGTGGTCAGTTATACGGAAAATGATGACGGAACGTTAGCTTTGACTGTGAATGCCGTATACCCGGAGGAAAACACCTCCAGGGCGTATACCCACAAAACCGTGGTCCGTCCCCTTGACGATGGAGGTTTTCAGTATGTATCCAATCAGGTTATTTTTCCGGAGGGCGGCTGTGAGCTGTGGTGGCATTCAGACCGGCTGACAGAAGACCAGTGGAAGAAAGTATATGGAGGGGATGATTAGTTGGAAGATTTAAAGCGGTTGTTCAGAAAGGGAGGTTTCTTGCTTATCCTGTTATGTTTGACAGTGGCAACCGGGAGCTTCTTTACAGGCTTTAAGGAGGACAAAGGCCGAAAGCAGCCGGAGGAATCCTGGGAACCGGCTATGGAGATTTCCGGCAGCGCTGCCACAGGCAATACCGGGGCAGGAGACAATGGGAAAGAACCACAGGAATCTCTGTCATCACCATATTTTTTAGAAGAGCCGGACAGCCTGCTCGGTGAAGCTGAAGAAAAAGAACTGGAAAACAGTGCCCTGTCGGCTGCCTTGGAGGTGCAGGAGGTATACAGGTATGCAGCAATAGAGGAGGATGCGCCCTATACTTATACGGTCAGGGATTTCTCCAGGGAGCAGAGGAACCGGGTAGTATCCATGCTGGGAGAGGCCGGATATGTAAGCGTTACTGACGGGGCAAATATGGAAAACCATAACAATGTCCGGGACTTTTATTCTGCTTATTTAAAAGGGCAGGACAGCCTGGTTACTATTTTTGACGTGAATCTGGATGGGCTGATCGGTGCTTATACGTTTATACACAGGAAAGGAAACCTGCAGACCTTTTATGTGCAGATCGGATGGAGGGAAGGGGGCGTACCGGAAATCATATTGTTGCTGCCCTTTTATGCTGCCCTATAATTACTCTGGTTGCCTGTCACAGAATTAACCGATATAATGACATGAGAACAGAGAAAGGAAAAGGTTCCAGAACACCTGTCTTTCGCGAGCACCGTGTCCTGGAACCATCATAAAAACATGGTTATTATATCAAGATATGAAGTGGAATACAAGAACTGGTTCGCTCAGCGGTTCTGGAAGCAAAAGAAAAGCCAAGGGAACTACATGAAAAAAGCAGTGGTCAGTCAGACTCCCCAACCCAGTATGGCACTGAAAAGATAGAATCCGTACAGTACAGGGCAGTGAGTGTGGCAGGAAGAACCATAGGGAAAACCACATATCGAGGTGGAAAAAAACTTGCCGGAGTGACCTACAGGAAGATAAAGGAAAGAAAAAACAGACAGGAAGAAGCGAAAGCCGCCGAAGAAGCAATGGAGCAGGGGGCAGAAATCGGCAAGAAATTAATCAAGCTGAAACCGGAGCAGGCCACCCTTGCCAAAGAGAATGGTAAACGGCAGGTGAAAGCAGCACCGAGAGTGGTAAAAGTATCCGGTCTGTCTCAGGAGAAAATAAAGACACAGGCGTCAATGCAGAAACAGCAGGTGGAAAAGAGCTTTCAGGCGATGCAGAAAGCAAGAACAGTCCAGATGGCAAGAAAATCCGCACAGGCATCGGCAGAAAGTGGAAAAGCAGTTCTTCAGGTAACTGGAAAGGGTTCAAAGTTATCGATACAGGGAATTACTGCAGCGATTCAAAAAGGGGTAGTAGCTCTTGAAAAAATGGGAAAATGGATTGCTGCCGGAGGCGGTGCATTTCTTCTGGTATTCATTTTGATTGTGGGAATCATTGCAGGAGCAGCCTTCAGCAGTAGTTCGGAAAGTTCCGAATCCCTAAGTGATGAGGTGCTGGCCTATACTTCTGTGATACAGCAGTATGCATTCCAATATGGTATCCCAGAATATGTGTCTGCGATACAGGCCATCATGATGCAGGAATCTGGAGGCAGAGGAACGGACCCGATGCAGTGTTCGGAAAGTCCGTATAATACAAGATTCTCACACAGTCCTGGTTCTATTACCGATCCGGATTATTCGATAGAGGTGGGAGTGCAGACCTTTGCAGATTGTATCAGTATGGTTTGCTTCTGCGGGGGCAAAGAGCACTTTATATTTTACATTGTGACTATTCAGTCAACTGGGGAGAGCCTGTTGTTTCTTGCCAAGGCAAGTATGGCAAGCATTATACGTTTACTTGTTAGAATATCAGTCTGGAAAACGAGTTTCTCATAAACGAGTTTTGGAACTTTCTTATGAGGATGTGAAATCTGCTAAAAATGGATTGATTGTCATTACACCGGATTTTGATAATTTTACTACAAAACTTATTGCGGCAGACGAATATTCAAAATATTTGACAGAAACGCCAATTTTGGAAGGGGTTGCAAACAGAGAATATTACGGTGGATCGGCAACGTCTATAGAGAACAAAAGCACGATAGAGTATGAAACAGAGCAAGGATTGCCAGCACTAATCTATGGCGAACAAGGAGTGAGTTCGTTGCCGATATAGGACATTACAGGAGAACACATAGATACAGATAATGAGTATATGTATTATTATTCGGTTGAGTTTGTAAAATAAGAATAGCAAAAAGAGAGAAGAGGATGCCATGGAATCGTTGATTTGATGATTCCGTGGCATCCTCTTTTGGAGGGGAAACTGGATTTATGATATTGTGGATTTTAGAACTTGTTTCTTATCTTTCGGTACTCTCTTGGGGAATATCCTTTCAGCTTGTGGAAAAGCCGGCTGAAATAAAGCTGATTATCATACCCGACGATTTTAGAAATTTCATTGATGGAATAGGTTGTTGTTTCAAGTAACATCTGGGCATTGTTAATTCGGATTCCCACAATAAACTGCATTGGTGTAGAACCTGTGTATTTTTTGAAGTTTCGGATAAACCAGCTGACACTCATTCCACGTGAGGCAGCATAATCATCTATGCTAATATTCTGGTTATAATTTTCACTGAAAAAGGTAACTGCGTTATCCATCTCGTGATCCAGGTATTCATTTTTCAAGATATGTTCCCTGGTCAGTTCCCGATGAAAGATGATAAGAAGATGACGGAGCAGAAGGACAAGCATTTCCTCATAATTATCTTGGCAACGCTGAAGCTCGATGATAATACGCTTGAAAATCTGTTCGTATTTCATAGAGGTTCCGACCTGAAATACACGCTCTTTATCCGGGAATCCATATTGCCGTAGGATATTTTTTACATTGTTGCCTGTAAAATGAATCCAGTATACTTCTGTCTTATCTTTTCCATAATATTCATATTTCTGAAGTTCCTTCGGTCTGTACAGTACAATATTACCGGCGGGGACAATCGTTTCGTTATCCACATTGTCAAAATGAAAATGCCCACAACCAGCAGTGATATAGATAATCTGATAATCCAGGCGTCCCCTTGGACGGTAGGTTGGTAACTTTGGATGGCTGGAAAGGCGGTAAGTACCGCAACTTCCTACAACCAGTGGGCGACTTTTGTCTTTGAAATCCATATGGGAGTGGTTTAAATAACCGGTATTCATATTCATATGGTAGCACCTCTTTTCCTTTTTTTGTTATTGTATCATTTAGTGCATATTTTGTCTAATCCAATTCATAGACATGTTTTGCAGATTAGGATAAGATATATATAGCAAAACAGAGAAGCGTAAACATAAAAGTAAAAGACAAGGTTTGCTGTGGAAAAACAAAGTGCAAAAAAATGTATATGTATTAAAGGAGAGTTATTTATGATTGTACCACGTTATTATGAGGATTTAAGCGTACTGCATGAAAATACAATGCCAGCCAGAGCCTATTTTATTCCGGCATCCAAAAGAATGGATAACCTGGTGGAGCACAGGGAAGAGTCAGACCGAATGCAGTTATTGAACGGAACTTGGAAGTTCCAGTATTTTAACAGTATCTATGATGTTCAGGAACCCTTCTTTGAGAAAGATTATGATACAGAAAATTTTGATGAGATTCAGGTTCCGAGTGTATGGCAGATGGCAGGATATGACACACATCAGTATACAAACATCAGGTATCCGTTCCCATTTGATCCACCGTATGTACCACAGGATATTCCAGGTGGAACATATGCACATACCTTTGTTTATCACAAAGATGAAAATGCACCAAAAGCTTTCTTGAATTTTGAAGGAGTAGACAGTTGCTTTTATGTATGGATCAATGGCTCTTATGTAGGGTATAGCCAGGTTTCTCATATGACCAGTGAGTTTGATATCACCGACCTCCTTCGGGACGGAGAGAACAGCATAGCGGTTCTGGTCATGAAGTGGTGTGATGGTTCCTATTTGGAAGATCAGGACAAATTCCGTATGAGTGGTATTTTCCGGGATGTGTACAT
>VSOC01000213.1 GCA_009774615.1 Lachnospiraceae bacterium | reverse complement strand
CGTTCCGCAAAATCCGTGTAATGACTTCCTGTTTCCAGTCATACCAGTAATCCTCGCTGCCCGAATCATGCTGGGAGAAAAACTCCTGCTTGTAATAGCTCGGTTTTGGGATTTTCCTTTCATACAGAACTTTGCCGATGCGGTTTGTTCCATACCCTTCCAGGGCAAGGCTGTATATCAGCCTGACAGTGGGCGCAGTCGCTTCATCAACAATCAAGTGGTTTTTGTCCTGCGGGTCTTTCCTGTAGCCGAATGGTGCAGTCGTTCCCATGAATTTCCCTTCCAGTGCCCGTATATGCTTGCCGCTCTTGACCTTTTTGGAAATATCCCTCGAATAATTTTCAGCAAGACGATTTGTAATGTACGTCTGTCCACTGTGACTAAGGCAAGGTACAGAGTTTCGCTTTCAATCTCATCCAGTAAATCCGTTACCGTCCTTATCTCTGCCTGTTTCTCCCTGCCTGCCATTTCCTCAAGGTATTCCCCGAAGTCGCTTGTCCATCGGTAAAAACGCCTATTGGAATTAAAATCTGCCCTATCGTCTGAGCGGATTTGTTCAATGACCGTTTCATTAACGCCACACTCTCGCAAAACCTTTTCCTCAGCTTCTTTCCAGATGCGCCATTTCCTATCCTCTCGTCCGTGGTTGTATGCCATGCTTTTTCCTCCAATCGGGATTTTAGTAAATCCAAGATTGAGAGAGCTTAGGAATCGCCCCCTCATTTTCCCAAAGGAAAAAACAAGGGGGCTGAACGCCATAAAATTTAGTTCTCGATTATCGTTCTCAGCTTCGCAAGGATTTTGGCTTTGCGTTTGTTTACGACACTCTGCGTTATGCCTAACCGCAATCCGACTTCCCTCTCGGAAAGTTCTTCAAAGAAGATTGCTTGTATCAATGCCTGCTCACCATCCGACAATAAGGGCAAGGCGACTTTCAGCCTGTCCACCATCACCGCACGGACAACGGTTTCCGCAACGTCCACTGTTTCATCAATAATGAAGTCAAGCACATTCCCCTCGCTGTCTGTAAAACCCTCCAGTGACAGCAGGCTGTGATTTGTGTCCAGCTTTTTCAGATAACGCCACCGTTCTTTATCCTTGTAGAAATCTGCGTACTGTTCCCGCATGACTTCAAGCAGGCAGCCCTGTACGGGGATAAACAGCTTGTCCATATAGCTTTGGTCGGTTTGCCTACGGCGGCAGAAATCCTTATAAGACAGTTCCACATAGCCGCTACTTTCTTTGATATATACTTTTCTTGGTGCGTATTTCACCGTATTTTCCTCCAATCTGAATTTTTGAAAATGTAAAATCCAGATTGGAAAGGCGGCGAACGACAGCCAACAGCAGAAACAACCCTGCGGCACATTCCGATAAAAAACGACAAAAGAAAAACCGCAAAGGCTCTGTGACCTTTACGGTTATAAGTGATATAATTTCTGTTAAGTAGATATTCTACTTCTGGTTTCATGGTGAGAAGTAGCGTGACATAGACGGAAACTTTTTTAACTGGCTTCCTGCTAATCCCCGATATGCTATGTATGGATAAACTCTGCGTTGCATGAGCAGATAGGTTACTGCCCGAAAAAAGGACATAAAAAAATCCCTCCAAACTTCAAAAACAAAGTTAGAGGGTAATTAAGGTACAGCAATACAGCCCATCGAACATCGTTTTTTTTATTCAATGGACGTATTTACCTTCTCACAATCTATCTATTGATTATTTAATTTTTCCTTAACAAGTTTTTCATGGTAAAAGTAATTGACATAATTTAATCCCAATTCGTTACAATATGTATTGAGCAAATCAGCCAGTGTGTTCCAATATGTACTATCTTTTTCTAAATAAATTGTTTCATACTTTTCCTTTAAATTTGGATGATGTGTATTGATATAAGAGAGGATACTGCTTTTATATTCCCCTCTAAGGTTCAGATTTTCAAACCAATATTCACATACGTTCTCTTTCGTACCGTCAATGATGTCTTTCCATTCTGTGATATACGGAAAAATAGGAGACATAAATAAAACCGTATAAATGCCCGCATTATGTAAATTTTTTATCGCATGAAGCCTGTCTTCAATGGAACTGCCGTTATCCATATCCGCCCTAAATACGTCGTCCAAAGTGTTGATTGAAAATGCCACTTTGAGATTGGACAGCCTTTTCAATAATTCTATATCCCGTAAAATAAGCGTTGATTTTGTTGAAATTGTAAGTTGGCAATCTGCATTCACAAGCTGTTCTAATATCTTTCTTGTGATGCCGTATTTCTCCTCATAAGAATTATAACAGTCTGTTACAGACGACATAAAAACAGATTTTCCCTTTAATCTCTTTAGGTTAATAGGCTTTTCACACTGCTTAATGTCTATAAATTTCCCCCATTCTTCCTTATGCCCTGTAAATCTTTTCATAAATCTTGCATAGCAGTATTTACAAGCATGGGTACAACCGACATAGGGATTTATCACATAATCACTTGCTGGCAAATTTGATTTCGTTAAATAGTCCTTCGTATTTATTTTTTGTTCTATAATATCCATCTATTGAATCACGCCTCCATGAAAATAACATTCATAAATTTTTTCATCCAAATAAAAAATATCTTCGTACCCTTGAAACCAAACAAATTCACCATCTACTTTACAATGATAATGGTAATCGCCTTTTGTATACATTTGTGGTCCCCGATAAGGAAATTTTTCCGTAACCTGCAACAAAACTTCTTTCAAAAAGCCATTGTTAAAATTATCCCCTATAACCCGACCAGTATAATTCATGCACCAAATAGGATTATCATAGTACCATACCGCTTCTTCACCAGTAAATTTTTCGCCACCTAAATATGTATCATAATATTTATACTCATTTTCTGCATAACAAAAATCACTGGATTTCATTCTGGAAGATTGTACTTTATTTTCATTGACTGGATATGTATTCTTTTTTGCCGAAACCAAAAAGGAAACAACTTTATTGAGGTCAATGTCCGCACTCTTGCATAATAAAATGTTGCACTCATCATCATCTTTCACTATTCTGTCAATGGTTACGCCATATAATTCGCTTAATAATATCAAGCCATTCAATTCTGGAATTGCCTGTCCGTTTTCCCATTTGCTTACAGTCTGCCTTGCTATCCCAATCTTATCTGCCAGTTGCTCTTGGGAATAACCATTCTTCTTCCTTAGCATTTGTAATTTTTCTTCTAAATTCATATATATCACCTCTAAAATAACATTATATATGTTTTTCTATGGAAAGCTACCACGGGAAGTAGGCAATTATGCCACCCTTAATATGCAAGAGTGAATTTTCTGCTGAATCTTGTCTTTCATTTAACCTACTTGACGTTGTTTTCCTAACATCATCTTACTAATATAATCAACGAATCTATTTGGTAGGATGTAAGATGACATAACGAGTATCTTATTGTAAATTCCTGCCACGACTATCGTTTTTCTTTTCATAACAGCTTTATAAGCTATATCAGCAACCCGTTCTGGCGACATAACAAACAATTTAAATAATAAAGTATCTTCCATGCCTGCTTTAGCGGCAAATTCTGTTTTTGTAGAACCTGGGCATAGAGTTGTGATTGTTACGCCAGTGCCTTTGAGTTCTGAACTAATTCCTTTTGACACAGATAAAATATATGATTTCGTTGCCGCATAAACAGCATCATAGGGACATGATATGTAAGAGCCTGTTGAACCAATATTTAAAATCTTTCCTTGCTTGTTATCTACCATTGAGGGCAGGAATAATTTCATCATATCTGTTACAAAAAACATATGTAAGTACATCATACCATGCTCTTTTTCCCTGCTTGTTTTAATAAAACTTCCAAACTCATTAAAACCCGCATTATTAACAAGCACATCAATTTTCAAATCCAATTCCTGTACTCTACGGAATACATATTCAGCGGCTTCTGGCTTTTCTAGTCCATAAGCAATGAAAACTGATTTTATGCGAAAAGTCTGCGACAGATGGTTTGATAATTCTTTCAATTTATCCTTATTTTTTGCTACCAAAATCAAGTTGTAACCTTGCTGTGCAAATTTGACAGACAGAGCCTTTCCTATTCCGCTTGTACAGCCTGTTATCAAAGCTATTTTATTATTTTTCATATGCAATCCCTCCGAGAAGTTCTTTGAAATGTTCCCATTCCATGAGATAATCCATACACTTTTGAGATTCAGTATTTTTATCATTTAAAACTTCGTCATAAAATTCAATCTTCTTTTTTATCAGCAATAATAAATCTTGGTATGCCTTTATCTTCCCTATAATAAAAGCTTCATGCTCAACTAAAATATTTTTTCGCTCTGGTATAGAGTTTTCCCCACCATGTTTAAGTAGAGAAATATATTGTTTTATTTTGCACATCGGCATATCTGTATCCCGTAAACAACGGATTAAAAATATCCATTCAATATCCGATTCAGAATAAATCCGTCTGTTCATTTCATCCCGTTCAATTTGGGGTAACAGACCTTCCCTCTCATAATAAAATAATGTGTCTTTCGTAATCCCTAGTTTTTGCGCTACCTCATTTGTTGTATAGTTCATATGGACACCTCCTCAAATAAAAATAAACTATGGTGTACGCTCCATGTCAATATATAAGTACAAATTTATCTGTTGGAAATTTAGAAAGGCGGCATTTCAGCCGCCAACCTATTATGTATAAATGATTTCCTCGTTTACAATCTCCCTCGCACACGCCCTTATGTTATTCATTCTTCCTAGAGCGTGTTTGAAAATTATCAGCTTTTGTTCATTTTATCCAAATTAGGATTGAGACAAGGCATACAAATCCCA
>VSOC01000212.1 GCA_009774615.1 Lachnospiraceae bacterium | reverse complement strand
ATCCGAAGGTATGGATTTGCGTTTCCGGGGAAGGAATGCTGCATTGGGGGATTGGGTGAGTAAGACGGCATAGATTCAGATATTCTAAGTGCGCCCAGCAAATTTTTATTTATGGTGGTATGCTCATTTGCGGGCGCATGAAGGTTTATTTGGGGCATTATTTTGGTTGTTATAGGATATCCCTGTCGGTTAAGTTTAAGACAATTTCCCGCCTTGTGTTGAGCAGAGCCGCCAGAAAGCAGAAGGCGCTGTTGGACATAATCATCGCCTGGCACTGGCTCATAAGCTGCATATCGCGGTAGTTCTCGCCGTGAATGTTTCCTTCGACGAATGTGACTTTTTTAAACAGGTTGAACTGCAGATCCTGTGCATGTTCTTTGCACCAAGGAATATCATCGGAGAAGACGAAGAGATTCCAGTCGCCGCCGTATTGCACAAAAAAGGTTTCTGCGCATAAGCTGTAAACTTCATCAGGGAGAGCCATGTTTAACGTGATATAATCTCCTCGCCGAATGTGGATGGATACCGATGGTGAGGAAGTGATTTCATTCAGGTAGTGAAGATTTCGTTCATCCGTGATTTCAGGAAAACGGAACTCTTTCAGGAAAATATCCCGGTAAGCGGCAAACCATGCTGTGTTCAGCCAGTAGCCGTGGTAATAGATATTTTCTTCTGCTTCCGGGATAGCAAAAACCTCCGGGCAATACTGATGGCAGCGGACATGGAAACGTCTTCCCTCGAAGGGATTAAAGCGGTGGCACTCTTCGCCGACTTCGGAAACCATATCGATAGGGATTTGATTTTCCATAAGAATCTGGGGAACGCTTTTGTGTTCCTTTTGCCGGGCATCCAGGATAAAATTCCATACCCGTTCATCAAAACAGGAACTGAGCATGTGCGGGTGGATTCCAAATACTTTTTCCAGTTCATAACCATTGTGGACGGTGTTCAGGGCGAAATAGCTGTCATCCATGTACATTGTGTCGCCGGGATGAGATAATTCATAGTGTCTTGCAAAGATATATTGAAATGCCTGATTGGCCAGGCCGCCGTTTAGAAATTGGATTTTCATAAGTTTTATATTCCTCCTGTTGGGGCAGATGATGTGTGCAAGGAATTGTCTGTGGTAATTTGGCATTTCTTTTGAAATACTTCTGCGCTTCTTCTGCGTTACAATATCTAATCATACAATAGGAAGAGTTGGATTTCAATAGTTGCTGGGAAATTCTTTAGTCATTCTATCCTGATTCTAAACTGATTCTAAACGGTTTCAGGCTATTTTAAGCAGAACATTTTCAAAAAAGTTGTAAAATATCCTTATCCCGCCTTCTTTTTTGCCGATATAAAAAACAGAAACAGTTAAGAAGGTAGTGGAAAATACGTGGCAGTCAGGTTTAGCAGGGAAGCAGAAGAACCGACTGCAGCGGTGGAAGGTGGTTGATAGATTTGATTATACAGCACAATTTAGGCGGTATGAATGCTGCCAGAAATAAAGGTATGTCCGAAACAAAAATGAAGAAATCTTTGGAAAAGCTTTCTTCCGGCTACCGTATCAACCGAGCTGGGGATGATGCCGCAGGATTGGCAATTTCCGAGTTGATGAGAAGCCAGATTCGTGGGTTGGATCAGGCGATGAGGAATGTAAATGACGGTATCAGCATGACGAATACCGGCGAAGGTGCATTGAGTGAAGTTCACGCTATGTTGGGAAGAATGAAGACGCTGGCTGTACAGTCGGCGAATGCTACGTATACTACAGTGGCAAGAGAGAATTTGGACTTTGAACGCGAGGAATTGATTGCAGAGATTAACCGGATTGGGGAAACTTCGGATTTTGATGATATTCCTTTGTTTGATTCAAGTGAACAGTTTATTCCGTCAGGAGCGCCGTTTCAGCCTCCGGTAAAGGCCGATAAAATTACTCTTCAGATTGGTCATTCTGCAGATGAAATATTGGATGTAAACCGATATGTAATGACAGATAAGGGATTAGGATTGGATGCAATCAATATTCGTACACAGGCGGATGCAAATGCAGCAATTGAAAATATTGAGATTGCTATAGAAGCAGTAGCAGATATACGTGCAGAATTTGGCGCAGCCTATAATCATCTTGAGCATACGCATAATAATTTAAGTGTTACTTCAGAAAATATGACTTCTGCAGAGAGCCGTATTCGTGATACCGATATGGCAGACGAGTTTACTTCCTTTACCAGAGATAATATCGTTTATCAGGCAGCCAATTCCATGGTAGCTCAGGCGAATGCTGTCCCGCAGCAGATATTAAGCCTGCTTCAGTAAAGTAAAATGCTATCTGTAAACAAAAAATAAAAAGCATAAAAAAGTTAAAAAAAAATCCTTAAGTTTTATGAAGTAGTGACGATAATTAAGAATGTAAGCTGAAAAGAACATATAAAAGCTTTACAGACTTTTTCGAGGTAGGGCCCTCTTCGAAAAAGAACCGGGGACAGGGAAGTTCCTGGAAAAGTATCATAAATAGGAGGAAGATTTTATGATTATTCAACATAATATAGCGGCAATTAACTCATACAGAAACTTAGGTATTAACCAGAGTGGTTTGAACAAGAACTTAGAGAAGCTGTCTTCCGGTTACAGAATCAACCGTGCAGGCGATGACGCTGCAGGTCTGGCTATTTCCGAGAGCATGAGATCTCAGATCAATGGTTTAAATCAGGCTACCAAGAACGCACAGGATGCAGTTGGATTAATCCAGACTGTTGAAGGTGCTTTAACCGAAACTCACTCCATGTTACAGCGTCTTACCACACTGGCTAGCCAGTCAGCAAACGGTACTTACAACTCTGTAGCACGTGGAAACCTGCAGTTGGAAGTTGATCAGCTGTTACAGGAAATTGACCGTATTGCAAACTACACCGATTTCAACGGTATTAAGCCGATTGCGAATGATGTGGCTCAGGGCAAGATGACTTTCCAGATTGGTCCGAGTGCAAAGGAAACTATTTTAGTTGATAAGCAGGCTATGACAGCTTCTTTCCTGGGATTACACAATGCAGGAACGATTAAGAATGGTGCTACTGGACTTTCTAATGATAAGATTTCTTGGGCTAAATCTACTTTCCCAGGAAGTTCTAAGATTAATGTTTCCACACAGACTGGTGGTAACTTTGCAATCGACAGAATTAACGATGCTATCAACTTAGTATCTCAGTACCGTGCAGGTCTTGGTGCTGCTCAGAACCGTCTGGAGCATACCATCAACAACCTGAAGGTAACTTCTGAAAACATCACTGCTGCTGAGAGCCGTATCCGTGATACTGATATGGCAGATGAGATCACCGCATTCACGAAGAATAACATTCTTCTGCAGGCATCTCAGTCCATGTTGGCTCAGTCCAACTCTGTACCGCAGAGCATCCTGAGCTTGATTGGATAATTAAGCTAGAGCAGTTTTTGGCCCGGCGGTCGCCGGGCCATCCGATAAAAGGGCCTATAATAAAAAGCCATTTTTCAAGCTTGTCAGCAAGGAAATGGCTTTTTATTTGAATCATAGTTTCCAAAATTTGTAAAATTAAATTTCCAAGAAAACTATCCATCCCAAAACGATTAAAAACTCCCATTTCTGCCAGAACTAACCCGTCGGATGATCCTTTCTCCAACAAATCCTTTCATCTGGCTGTCATTCATTTTAATTAAAGACGTTTCTGTTTTCAGTCTTTTTCTGATTTATCTTGCTAAATTACCCTAAAAACGATACAATAAAGATAAGGAGAAGCATAACTTGACTGAAGCAATAAAAGATAATCATGCCAACCGTAAACATAAAAACGATGTGTTTTGTGATCTGTTTTCTCAAAAAGAGTGTGCAATTTCTCTTTTTAATGCATTAAACAAAACGCAATATACAAATCCCGTTGATTTAGAAATCATAACCCTTTCCGATGCCATTTACATGCAGCTAAAAAATGATGTATCAATAATGTTTCAGAATGAAATGCATCTGTGGGAACATCAAAGCACAGTAAACGAAAATATGTCCCTCCGAGGTCTGGTTTATTTTGCCCATAATATTGACGGTGTTTTAAATTCCAGAGGAATCGTATTGTATGGAAAGGAAAAAGTCAAAATCCCATCCCCGGAGTACTATGTATTCTATAACGGAAGAGAGGATATTCCGGACAGACAAAAATTAAAGCTTTCCGATTCCTTCATCGTTCCTCGAAAGGGCTATGAATGGACTGCAAATGTACTAAATATTAATCCAGGCCATAATAAAAAATTACTAAAAGATTGCCCAATGCTAAAAGGCTATTCTATGTTGGTGTACTATATCCGAAAATATCAAAAAGAAAAGAATTCTCTGGAAGAAGCTATAAGAAAAGCAATCGATCGTTGTATTGAAGAAGATTACCTGAAACAATATTTATTAAAAAAGAAAGCAGAGGTAAGAGCCATGTTATTAACCGAATTTGATCAGGAAGCCTATGAAAGATTAATAAGAACAGAGGAAAGAAAAGAAGGAAGAAAAGAAGGACGAAAAGAAGGACGAAAAGAAGGTGAAAATCGTATAAATCAACTTAACTTACATCTGATTACAGAACAGCGTTTTGATGATTTGGCACGTGCAGTAAGCGACCGGGAATATCAGCTACAATTATTTCAGGAGTATGGTTTGTAAAGTGAATTGTTATTTTCATCAAAACAAAACCAATACAATAAAGATAAGGAGAAATATAACTTGGCTGAGGCAATAAAAGATAATTATGCCAACCGTAAACATAAAAACGATGTGTTTTGTGATCTGTTCTCTCAAAAAGAGTGCGCAATTTCTCTTTTTAACGCATTAAACAAAACGCAATATACAAATCCCGTTGATTTGGAAATCATAACCCTTTCCGATGCCATTTACATGCAGCTAAAAAATGATGTATCAATAATGTTTCAGAATGAAATGCA
>VSOC01000211.1:438-4952 GCA_009774615.1 Lachnospiraceae bacterium | reverse complement strand
AGAATATTTTGCACAAAAATTCAAAGGAGGTATCTACGATGACACGTAAAATAACCAAAAAGAGTGCAAAAAAAATAGCTGCTGTCCTGGCTGCTGCTACGGCATTCAGTGCATCTCCTGTTCTGCCCGCGTCCTTAACCATCCAGGCCAATGCAGCCATCGCCGAAGCCGGGGGCACGCTTTTAACTATCCCTGCTACCGGCCCGGAATCCGCCGCGCAGCTTCCCTTCCACAATGCATTAAAAGATGCGAACGGATTTTTCACGGATTATTACCAGGTTGTCTATTCCGGCTACTTTGATATTAGCATGAGTTATGATGATGTAACTGACCGTGATCTCCGGATGTACATCCCCGAAAACTCCCGCTACAGCCAGCCAACCCTGTACCTGATGGTACCCGGCAATACCGACCCTTATCAGTTTATGGAAGACAGCGGATGGAAAGCCGTTGCCGACAAAGAAAAAATCACCGTCTACCTCCTTATGCCGCAGAGAATTAAAGATGCAGCCGGAAATACCTTGGCTTGGGGAAGCTGGGAAGGTGAAAAAGAAGTTATGACCTATATTGCAAAGGCCATAGATACAGCCGGACAGCGCCCGGGCATCCAGACGGTATCCTACTGCTTTTACGGTGTAGGCTATGGCGATGCCGCCGACTACATGACCAAATATACGATGCAGAACCCTTCAAAACTCGCTGGTGTCTTCTCTATCGGCTCTACCGGCCAAGGCGCGGAACTAATTGCCCAGATGCAGCAGAAGCCCTCTGCCGAAGAAGGCGTGATGACCAGTCAGGTATCCGTACCCTTCGGCATTGTCACCGAAGCCGTAAATGCACAGACCGATGCATTGGTTGAATATTTTAAAGACGCAAATAAAACCGTGGAAACCGCTTCTGCAAAAGACGGCTTTATCTACTATGCCCCGGATGAAACTGCCGATACCCGCTATCCCGACAGCGAACCGGTAGCCGGTGTGTACTATCAGGCAGCCCCGGTTTCGGCCTGCATGAACGAAGCCTACGCCCAGAACCTTTTTGATATCTTTGAAACCGTGCGCCGCTACCCCGGCTATCTGAACACGGAACTGCGTGCCTATGAAGATGTCTATGACTATGCCAATAACAATTACGAATACTATACCTCGATGAGCGCACTCGGCCGCTGCACCTACGGCGGCGATATCCATACCGCCTGGGACGGCGAGTGGTACAACCGCGAATGGTGGCTGTATGTGCCGGACAGTGCAAAAGAGCGGATGAACCGGGGCGAAAAAGTAGAAACCTTATTCCTGTTCATGGGTTCAAACGGTTACGGCGATGAAGTGCCGCAGCGTACCGGATGGGATTCCGTTGCCGATAAAGAAGGCTTTATCATCGTCAGCCCCTCCGGTCATGTACGTCATCAGGGCAATTTCGGAAACTTTGACCGCAACGGCGTTGACGTATACCAGTACTGCACCAACTGGCGTCCGGAAAATGCGACAGAAATTATTCCTAACGATTTGCTGATGATTGATGATATTTATTTATGGCTGTTTAATGCCTCTCCTTATGCCGGAAACCTGGATATGTCCAGAGTCTATGCTTCCGGTCAGTCCGCAGGCGGAAGATTTGCCCATGCAGTTGCCAAATACCGCCCGCAGTACTTTGCCGCCTCCGCCCCGTCTTCCTGGGTTGACGCCGGAGAAGACGCCGACACCAGCAGCGACGTAGCCATGGTTGTTATGATGGGGCAGAAAGACAGCACCATCAAAGGCGCATTAAGCACCGAAGAAGCCCAGAAGATGTTTGCTGCCTATAATGCCCGCTACGGCGGTTTAAAAGACAGTGCAGGCCGCAGCGCATGGAGCGATTTCACCTTTATGCAGGAAACCGAAGGCGGGAAGTCCGTCTGCACGGAAAATGAAGGCACCTTTAATAAATACATCTTAAAAACCTCTGGCGGTGTTCCGATGTTTACCGGGCTTGAGGTCCAGGGATTAAGCCACGCTACCGTCCCCACCGAATGTACCTTCGCCTGGGAAACCATGTCCCGGTTCAGCAAAGATCCGGCAACGAAGACATTGTACTATAATGGAAGCGTTGTAGATACGCCGGTTAGTTCCGGAAAGTAAATGATAGGGTGAAAACCTGTAAATAACAGCCCCCTGCTTTTGGTATATACCAGGATGCAGGGGGGTTTGAGTTTATACTTATTTTTTGACTGCTTTCCCGTCGTCACAGCCCGAACAAAATGCTCTCCAATTTCTTCATTAGGAATAAATACGGATTTATGATCAATATCGTATGCCAGATAGCCGAGATGAACCAGCAATGTAAGGACATCATCTCTGGTTTTAATCGTTGTCATATCGTTTTGAAACGTCGTTACATCAATCTTTATATGTGCTCCACCAAGCATTTGGACAATAGATTCCTTTAAACCATCTCTATTTAATTCTATATAAAGCCTGAGTGACTCATAGGTTTCTGACTGTATCCAATAATTCCCAATTCGTTTTCGTCTTATTGCCTCAATTACCGATTTTGGATTATAAACATGTGTATTATTTCCTAAAATATATCCATCATACCATCTTTGAACATCTTTAAAGGAAAGTTCAGAATTCGCACATAATGCTTTAACTTCCTGTTCTGTAAATCCCACAAAAGCTTCCAGCGGTTCTGGCTGCGTCATTGTATATTCCAAAAAATCCGACATAGCAGACTGTGTTCCATATTTTTTTATTGGCAGGATACCAGTCATATAAACAGCCTCTATCATCTTATCTGTTTTACCACTGTTTTTGAACAAACCACGCAAAAGTTTAATATAGATTTCCTGCAAAACCGCATCATGTTGAACTTCCCGAAACAGTGCATCCCATTCATCAATAATAAAAATAAATTTATTACCTGTAGCTTCCGCAATGCTATAAAGCATATTTGGTAAATCATTTTGCCTTTCTACATCCGGGTAAGCATTACTTAATTCCTCAATCACTCTTCGTTCCAAATCAATAACAACGTCCTGCATTTTCTTTTTAATAAATGCGTCCGAAATAAATTCTGTAATATCCAGATAAATCACATCATATTGATTCAAATACTTTTCAAAAAATGGATCTTTTGCTATTTCTAATCCATCAAACAGACTTCGCGAATCGCAGCTTTTATCATAATAGGCACAGAGCATCTGTGCAGCAAATGATTTCCCAAACCGTCTTGGTCTGCTTACACAGGTCAGTTTATTTTTTGTGCCAAGTGTACTGTTGATAAAAGTAATCAAACCCGTTTTATCTATATAGGTTCCTTTTCTGGCTGCCATAAACCCCGCATTTCCAACATTCAAATACTTTCCCATATCGACTGCACTCCTCCCAGATACGAAACACCTTTCTGCTTTTTATGTCTGACCATTCTACATCCTCTTGTTGTTTTCATTTTACCATTGAATGCAATGCATTGCAAGTGAACAGACAAATTATTTATATAGTCTTATCTTACTTATGGCCTGTACAGCAAGCTTTTCTAAGATTTAAGCATTGATATGTGGTGATTTTTCAGGATACAGGGAGATTTTTATTGTAAATTTTAGATGAATCTTTCCACTTATTAAGTTTCAAAAAATTTTCTCCTTTTCATTATATCAGCCAGAAAGCAAAAAGCTACCTCTTCCCAATATCGTTTTTATTTTTCATATAAGCAATAATAATCTCCTCTTTCATCACCAATAAACTAATAAAATAAACAATTATACTACTAGCCAAAGAAACAACCAACAGTATAACAGAATTACTAATGATAAGCCTTAAACCAGAAATAAGTGCAGCAATAAGTATACACCCACAAATAGTATGTTTTATTGTTTTTATCAGTGAACTAAACGATAGTTTATTTTTTACCATAATAAAATAGTTTAATGTTACGACAGCCTCTGAAATAAGTGTTGTACATGCTGCAGCATTTTGTTTCCATCTCCCAATCCATAAACAATTTAAAATCATGTTTAAGACAGCAGTTCCCACTGTCGTATATAAAACATTTGCTTCTAAACCTATAGGAATTAATATACATTGTGACAATATCCATGAAGCAGCAATAAAAATCAAAGAAATTGCCAGTATCCTCAAAGATAAGGTGGCTTCTATATAACTCACTCCCGAAATTAATAAAATGATTTCTTTACTTAACATGATAATTCCCGTAGACATAGGTAATATAATAATTATGATTATCTTTAACAATTTTGACAGTAAGCCACGATATTCACTATATAGATTATTTTTATAATAATATGAAAACCTTGGAACAAATACTACAACAATTGAAGAAATTATATTTTTTAAAACCACATATATCTTTGAAACTACTGCATAAATACCTGTATAGTAATCGCCAGCTAACAACCCTAAAATAATTGTATCAGAAGATATATAGATAGTAATCGCCAAAGATGATGCAAATAAAACAAGCAAAGGTTTCAAATGCTTTTTGAGTTCAATGCTTTTTGTCAGCTTATGTTTTACATA
>VSOC01000211.1:0-428 GCA_009774615.1 Lachnospiraceae bacterium | reverse complement strand
TTATATATAAAATTAAAGATATTACTTCCCGCCGATGAAAAAGTCAATATAATGGCATATCTGTAATAATCCTCTTTTTTGTGTATTAAAACAAAAATAAGCACAAAAGAAAGCAATTGCACAGCAATCGTTCTAATGGTTATATATGTATAATCCTCATAAGCAGAACAGACCCATTCATTTCCAATACAGCTTAAAATAATTATTATACTAAATATCAGAAATAATATCGCATATTGCCTTAATCCTTCAAAATATTGGACAACAAAAAACAATCCTACAAGTGATAAAAATGTAGTTATTAAAGTAGATGTAAAAAGCTGTGAATACAGTTCTTGAAACCTTACTTTATCATTACGGACAGAAGCCCCTTCTCTTATTCCATATGTCTGCACTCCTAAAGTTGCGAATAAAACGAAATAGTCTAC
>VSOC01000210.1 GCA_009774615.1 Lachnospiraceae bacterium | reverse complement strand
TCAAGCATTACAAAGAATTTTGTTATATCAGGCCAGAAGCAGGTGGAGATGTTTGCTGATGCGATTGAAGCATCTGCCAACGACAGGACACCTCGTGTTCCGATCAATGTGACTTACCTACGGGGAGCCGATGAGATAGTAAAATTCATGGAGAAAAGGGAGAAAGCGGATGCAGCAGGCAAATGATCTTATTGTGCTGAACATTCGTGAGTATTTGGAGAATGACGATGGACGGCTCGGAGAGGATAATCTGTTACAGTTCCTTTCCGGGTTTTCCTGTCCGTTGAATAAGGATGTTGAGCGCTTCTTGAAACAGCAGTCCGTTGAATTTGCAAAGAAACATCAGGCAGTTACATATTTACAGCACTTCCATATTGGATGGTGCCAGTGCCTTCATCAGCATATAACTGTAAAGGCCGGACAGATACAGCCCCAGAAAGGCAATGAGAAAGACTGCGCCCAGTTCCGTAGCCGCTTTTTTTTTACTGCGTCCCCCGGAATTGGTTGAGGAAAGAAGCATGGACCGGAGGCTGACGTTCAACAGGACAAAAAATTTACTCATCGCTCTCCCTCCAGTTCTAAAAATATGCTTTCCAGGGAAGCATTCTTCACCAGTTCTGCTGTGGGGCCGCTTTGCACCAGTTTCCCGTTTTTGATAATGGCAATCTGATCGCACAGCTTTTCCGCCACTTCCAGTACATGGGTGGAAAAAAATACCGCTGACCCGCTTTGGCATAATTCTGAAAGATAGCCTTTCATGATATGTGCCGCCGAAGGGTCCAGCCCTACAAATGGTTCATCCAGAATCAGCAGCCTGGGCCGCCGGATAAAAGCGGAAATCAAAGCCAGCTTCTGCCGCATCCCATGGGAATAGCTGCCAATGGGGGAACCCAGGTTGTCCGTGAGTTCAAAGGCATCGGAATATCTGCCAATGTCTGCGGTACGCTGCCCCGCCGGAATATCATACAGATCGGCAATGAAATTGAGGTAATCAATCCCTTTCATAACTCCGTTCCATTCAATAGGTTTGCTTCTTTTATTCAGATATCTTTTGCTGTGGATAGGATGAGGCTCTCTTTCTTTAATCCATTCCTTTTTATTATAACCTTATTGACCGATTTTTAGAAGCCCCATCCATTAAGTGCAGCACTGACGCTAAATTTATAATTACATTCCTCAAAGGATAGAAATTTCGTTTTCTCTATCCTTTTGCAGCTACTTTCCCAAATTAGGCCGGGCTGGCAATTAAAAAGTTCCGATTGATTTAGCCGGGATTTCGGGGTATAATGGTATTGAGGTCATATACCTTTTGGGAATGGCTTTTGCATTTCCTACCATACGAAAAGGAGGTTTATGGCTGATGGATACGGAAATAAAGAATGCGGTCAGCGCAACAGACCAGGACGCACAGTATGATGATAAGGCAAAGCGCCTGTTGGGAAATAAGATCATTCTGGCGCATATCCTGGTAAAGACGGTTGATGAGTTTAAGGGAATGAACCCGAAAGATGTGGTATCCTATATTGAGGGAGAACCATTTATCAGCGTGGTTCCGGTAGAGCCAGGGCTGACCAATGTGGAAAAAATACCGTCTAACGATGGCTTGGAAAACGGGCAGCGCATTGTCGGGATGAATACGGAAAATGCGGAGATTAATGAGGGGCTTGTAAGATTTGACATTATCTTTTATGTGCGCATGAAAGACGGTATCTCGCAGGTTATCGTGAATGTCGAAGCACAAAAAGATGAACCGTCAGGCTACCATATCCTGAACAGGGCAGTTTTCTATGTGAGCCGCCTTGTTTCCTCGCAGAAGGAACGGGATTTTGTCAATCAGAATTATAATGACATAAAACGTGTATTCTCCATATGGGTATGTATGAACATGGATGAGAATAGTATGGATTATATACATCTGACAGATGATAAACGGTTAGGCTCTTATCCGTGGAAAGGCGGGCTTGACCTGCTAAATATTATCCTGATCGGTATAGCAAACGAACTTCCAGAGCATGATGAGAAGTATGAGCTGCACCGTCTGCTGAGCACATTGCTTTCGGCAGAATTGACCATTGATGAAAAATTAGGGATTATTAAAACTGAGTACAGTATTCCGGTAGATGACAAATTGAGAAAGGATGTGAGCGCTATGTGTAATCTTTCACAAGGAATTAGGGATAACACTTTAGCAGATGTTATAATGACCATGTACGAGAATAATTTTACGCTTGAACAGATAGCCGTTGCGACAAAAAAAAGCGTAGAGGAAGTTAGTGCTATCATCAAAAAGCGTGAGCCTGTACTGGCATAATCACAGCAACTTAATAACACAAGCAGTAAAGCAGTGAATTGTTTTTATTTAGAGAAAACAATTCGCTGCTTTTTCTGTTTTCGGGAAGAAAGACAGTCATAACAGATTGTCTTTTTTTCGTGCAAAGAAAGGAAAATCAAATATGGCAGATGCAAAAACAGAAAAGCAGAAAGTAAAGGAGATTACGGGCAAGCTGAAGGAGGGATTAAAAGAACTTTTTGAATGTGAAAATATTAAAGATATAGAAAAAGAGTTTCATGAAGCAGTGGATGATTATCTGGAATTTTGTAAAGAGGTAGGTAAAGAGCCAGATAAAGAATATAAAGGAACCTTCAATGTACGAATAAGTCCTGAACTGCATAAGAAATTGGTCAATGTAGCAATGAAAAATGGAGATAGTTTAAATGCATCCGTTGAAAAAGCAATTCAGGGATATATTTCTTCAGAAGAATATAAACCTGAAATCGCTTCTTCATTAGGTTAAATGATAATTATAATGCTTTCCGGTGAGGCTTAGTACTGTGTTTTGTCAGCAGGAAGGTAATGATTAGGAGAATCAGGGCGATACTCAGTTGAATGAGCATGGCGGTTATGTTCATTCTCAGCGAAGAAAAATATTGCTGGCTGATTGGGGCAAATTCGCGGAGAAAGGCATCAAGCCCGGTTTCACGGATAATCTGATTTAGCTGTGCAAGGCGTTTGGGTGTATCCGCCTTAACCAGGTAATCCCTGTGTGTGGTATAAGCCGGAATCTGAGCGGTGCTGACATTTTCATTTGTAATTACACTCACCAGGGGATCGGTTAATGTGGAATGGTATATTCCATTTGGCTCCATATTGTAAACCTGGTAGGATTGACCGTTGGAAATATAAATGATGTTTGTGGGGATGATGTCATGCTTTTGTTCATGAGCTGCTTCTATTCCCATGGCTTTTAAATCATCGATATAGTATCGGAGGAAGGTATTGTTTTCTTCATAATAGGCTTTGAATTCCTGTTCCTGTGAGCGGTATTTTTCAGGTACAAGCAGATAGTTTTCTGTTTTGTTTTCAGGCAATGCTACAGGTTTTCCTCCGGTATCGTAAATGGGATGCTTGGATAAATAGGCTTCGTTTACGGTGATAACAAAGTCTTTATCCTTTAGTTCATCGCGGGTGATAAAGCCTTCATCGTAGAGGAGGATTTGCGTATCCACATTGAGAAGAAGGCTTTCAGAGCCATTGGTTCTGAGGAAAAACTCGACAAGCGCATCATCCAGTTTTTGTATATTTTCCGGGCTTGCATCGATGTCAGGAGAGATCGAAATTCCATAGTAGCCACTTAATGAAGAGTAAAGTTTGTACTGCTGGAACTGCTGAATAAGACGCCGGGAATTGGAAAAGAATAGAAGCATCATGAAAAGAGCGGTCATGGTGGCTGCTCCTTTTATGATAAATAAAAATATGGAGTGAAGTTGTTTTGGTTTCATTTGATTGTACCTCATTTGATTGCAGCATTTTGTTTGGGTGGTTTTTGTCTGTAGTTTGGTGGATATAACGACTAATTGGAATAATAATATCATATTGACATAAAAAAGTAAATATAATATTTTTGAGATAATTTAATAAAAAAATATTGATATATTTATTGATGGATGGTATTATATAGTTAATCTATAAATGAGGGTGCATATGCATGTAGTAAAAAGTGGATTGAAATTATAATCTTGTAAAAGGTTGAAATTAAGGAAAGGTGAACATATGAGAAAAAAATAATTACTACCATTTCTGTAATGCTTATGCTTTTGGCTTCAACAGTAAATGTTTTTGCAGACACAGTAAATGACACAAAGGAAAGTATTCAAGAAAATGATTTTTCTGTATTGGATGGTGATATGTCCATTGAAGAAGGAGCATCTCCATATATTTCAGCAGCGGATAAAAAACTAAATGAAGAAAAATTGGAGGCGATGGAAGCATGGTTGTCCTCTAGAATTAGTGGCCCTGCTTATATGGATTTAAGTGTACCTATTTGTAAACAGATTAATGGATATTATTGTGGACCAGCGACAGTTCAGCAGACAATTAAATTTTATAAAGGTTCTGCGCCAGAACAAACTACGTTAGCTGCTCAGTTAGGTACGACAACTGCCGGAACAGATATGACAAAAATTTCCGGAGTACTTAATGCAAATCTCGGATATAATCAGTATTCTATGATTACTATTGGAACGGAGTCTGATTGGACGAATAAAATTACGTATGCTTTGTCAATTAATAAGCCAGTTGTAATTGATATTAATACATCTTCTTATGCTGAGGAGTGGTCTTATTCGACAACCGGGCATTTCTTAAATGTTTCGGGTTATAATAGGAGTGTATCACCTAATAGAGTTAAAGTAACTGATCCATATTGGGTGAATTTAGGCGCGCATTGGTATCCGGCATCACTTGTATATTCAGTAAATAATGCACATTTTAGGCGAGCTATGATTTGGTAATTATTTTTAAAGTATAGATTGCTGTATAATTGCAGCAGTCTATACTTTTATGAATATTTATAAACCAGATGGTGACAATGTTTGGTATTTAGTGAGTTTTTATGGTAATCAGCAAAGCGGAGGAAAGAATGAAGAAAAAAATAATAGGCAAATATATGATTATTTTGGTAGTAGCTGTATTAATTG
>VSOC01000021.1 GCA_009774615.1 Lachnospiraceae bacterium | reverse complement strand
CCGGCCTCTGGAAGCGGAGTTTGGCTGGCTTCGTTCCCAGACCTCCCTGATTTTTACGATTTCAATGATTGGTTTCTGTGTGGGGAACCTGGCGGCAGGGCAGATTACGCCGAAAACCTCGCCCAGGGTAAGTATCTTAATTGCGGCGGTTGTGATTGGTATTGGCTTTATTGCCTCTTCGTTTACTTCGTCGCTTCCCTGGATTTATATTTCCTACGGCGTGGCCTGCGGATTTGCGGTGGGTATCGGGGCGAATACGATATTGAGTACAACGCTGAAATGGTTTGCCGACCGGCAGGGCGTGGCTTCCGGTGCCCTGCTGATGGGGTTTGGCTTTGGAAGCATGGTGCTCAGTCCGTTTGTTACCATGCTGTTAAATACTATTGGATGGAGAAAAACGTTTTTTGTTCTGGGGATTATCTTCTCTGTACTTTTAGTTATCGGGGCAATGATTATTAAAAATCCGTCAAAGGAATTTTCCGAAGCATTGGTAGAAAAGGCCAGGAAAAATAACGTGATTTCTTCAAAAGATTTTGAAACAAAAGAAATGCTCCGCACGCCTTCGTTCTGGCTGTTTTTTGCATGGGTGATTTTGATTGGTGCGGGAAGCCTGGCCTTAATCAGCAATGCGGTTCCGGCAGCCTCCGATATCCTGGTTGTCACCATGGGCGAGGCTGAGGCCGTGATGGCAGCCACCGCTGCGATGGGGATGATTTCCACCTTTAACGGGTTAGGACGGCTGGCCTTCGGTGTTATCTGGGATAAAAAGGGCTATAAAGTGTCCCTGTTTATTATCTCTGCAGCTTATGGAATCTCCATGGCTGCCTGCGCCGCGGCAACAATGATGTTAAGTATTTCTCTTCTGGTTGTCGGATTTATCATCCTGGGCATGACCTACGGCGGCTCGATGTCGGCAACGTCGGCGATGATTGGAAGCTTTTTCGGAACAAAGTATTACAGCATTAACTATGCCTGTGCGACCTGCAACTTAATTGTTGCCGCTTCCATCGGCCCGACGCTGATTGGCTGGCTCAGAACCTCGTCAGGCTCTTATCTTTCTTCTTTCTGGGTAATCCTGGGCCTGTCGGTGTGTGCGCTGGTGTGCTGCTTTTTTATTCGCAAGCCAGGGGAAGCAAAGTAAGAGATGCCTGTATACAGAAAGCAGGAACAACAAAAGTTACTGTGAATGTGTGCACAGTAACCAACAAAACAAAAATATATACTTCTACAACTTTTTTACATTCCCTTTTTCTCCGATTCGAGTTATACTAGAGGAAAAGAAAACGAGGAGGAAATGGGAAATGGTTGATCAAGCGATTAAAAACCTTGTAGAATATGGCTTCCAGAAAGGGCTGTTAAGCGAGGACGATAAAATCTATGCCACAAACCAGATTTTAGATGTGCTGAAGATGGACGAGTACAACGAGCCGGAGAAAGCATCGGAGAGTATCGATCTGGAAGCTGTCTTAAAGGAACTTCTGGATTATGCGCATGAAACCGGGGTATTGCAGGAGGACAGTGTCGTTTACCGTGATTTATTTGATACCCGTCTGATGAACTGCCTGATGCCCCGCCCAAGTGAAGTCGTGAAGGAATTTTGGGAGAAGTATAAACATTCGCCGAAAGAAGCTACGGATTATTTTTACGATCTCAGCCAAAATTCCGACTATATTCGCCGTTATCGGGTAAGTAAGGACTTAAAGTGGAAAACGGCCACAAAATACGGCGATTTGGATATTACCATTAACTTATCCAAGCCCGAAAAAGATCCCAAGGCCATCGCTGCTGCCAAAAACGCAAAGCAGAGCGGCTACCCCAAGTGTCTGTTATGTATGGAAAATGTAGGCTATGCCGGACGGGTAAACCACCCCGCAAGAAACAACCACCGCATTATCCCAATTACCATCAACAACTGCGGCTGGGGTTTCCAGTATTCTCCTTACGTATACTACAATGAGCACTGCATCGTTTTCAACGGGCAGCACGTTCCCATGAAGATTGAAAAAGCGGCTTTTGTCAAACTGTTTGATTTTGTCAAACTCTTTCCGCACTACTTCCTGGGTTCAAATGCGGATCTTCCCATCGTGGGCGGTTCGATTTTAAGCCATGACCATTTCCAGGGCGGACATTACACCTTTGCGATGGCAAAAGCTCCGATGGAAAAGAACTTTGTGCTGAAAGACTTTGAAGATGTGGAAGCCGGAATTGTGTACTGGCCGATGTCCGTACTCCGTCTGCGCGGAAAAGACAGCGATCGTTTGATTGAACTGGCGGATATTGTCCTGAAGGCATGGAGAGGCTATACCGACGAAGAGGCGTTCGTCTTTGCCGAAACCGACGGCGAGCCGCATAACACCATTACCCCTATTGCCCGGAAGAACGGGGAGATGTTTGAACTGGATCTGGTGCTGCGCAATAATATCACCACCGAAGAATTTCCTCTGGGCGTTTATCACCCGCACCAGGAATTACATCATATTAAGAAGGAAAATATCGGCTTAATCGAGGTTATGGGTCTGGCTGTGCTGCCTTCCCGCTTAAAAGAAGAACTTTCCAGACTGGGCGAGGCCATAGTCGAAGGAAAAAATATCCGAAACGATGAACTTCTGGCAAAGCATGCGGACTGGGTGGACGAATTTGTTCCTAAGTATGAAAGCATTACCAGGGAAAACATTACCGAAATCCTCCAGGAAGAAGTGGGTCATGTCTTTGCAAGGGTTCTTGAGGATGCCGGTGTGTATAAATGCGACGAAGCAGGCCGGAAAGCCTTTGGAAAATTTTTGGCAGGCGTTGGTTTTCAGGAAAAGCAGGGCCAATGAGTTACCGCAATGAATGGCTTCTTTTAGAAGCAGAGGATGAGATCGATGAAGTCGAACACAGGGCACCGACAGAAGAGTATTTGTTTTACCAGGCTGTGACGAATGGTGATATTGATGCAATAAAGAAAAACTGTGAGCAGCAGAGATTTTTGGACAGTGACGGGGTAGGTGTACTTTCCAGAAATCCCATTACCAATTTAAAATATCATTTTGTGATTACCACAGCAATGATTACGCGCATGTGCAAGCAGAAGGGTATGGAACTGGAACTGGCCTTTCGGATGAGCGACTTTTATATTCAGAAGCTGGATGATATCCATACGATAGAAGGACTGCGGAGCCTTCACGATGCCATGGTTTTGGATTATACGGAAAAGATGCGCCGAATCTGCCGGAGCGATACCAATTCCCGGCACATCAATATTTGTAAAGAATATATTTATTCTCATATAAAAGAGCGGATTACGGTGGAGGATCTGGCCGATGTGCTGGGGGTTTCCGCCAGCTATCTCTCCCGGCTGTTTAAAAAAGAAACCGGCGATTCGGTCAGCACCTATATCCGCAGACAGAAAATTGAGATGGCAAAAAATCTTCTGCAGTACAGTGAATACTCCATGATTGAGATTGCAAACCGCCTGTCCTTTTCCTCGCAGAGCCATTTTATCCAGCAATTTCGTGAATCCGTGGGGATGACGCCAAAGAAATACCGCGATTTAAACCATGCGATACAATGGGATATTGACAAGGAAAAAAGTACGGAGTAAAAATTCATACAAATCGATAAAAAACCATATAAATACAAAAAACCAGGCGCGGCATAATCACCGCGCCCTTAAATTGTACCCGTCCGGGCACTTGTTTCTTACCATTACATAATGAGAAGGATTTCATTTTTTTCGTGAAGAAGGCTTTCTGGAATGTAATTTTCATCAAGTTCTGTGCCGTTAAGGATCGTCTTTCGTACACCGGTTTCCTTCTGATCCGGATTTTGAATTACGATGTGAAGCTGTTTTCCGCGGAAATCTTTATGGATTTCCAGAGAGTCCCAGCTTTTGGGAATTGAAGGCGAAAGCCGGATTCCGGTTAAATCCGGGCGGATACCCAGGATACCTTCGACGCATCCGACCATCATGGTGGAAGCCGTGCCGGTCAGCCAGTGGACATGGGAACGTCCGGGATGTCTGCTCGCGATGCCTTCGGTAAACTGTCCATAGCAGTACGGCTCTAAGCGGCGGACTTCGGCGCGGTCATTCTGTGCGGAGGGTGCATTCTCCATAAAATAAGTAAAGGCGTGTTCGCCATGTCCGCACAGAGCTTCGGCAAGAATCAGCCAGCCCTGGGACTGGGAGAAAATTCCTGCATTTTCTTTGGTTCCCTGGTTATAGATAACCGCCAGAGCGCCGTCAAAGGCATGACTGTGGTAAGGAGGATTCATCAGGATGGCTCCATATTCGGTGTTCAGATGCTGATAGACAGCTTCTAAGGCGGATTCGGCCTGTTCTTTGGAGGCAAGCCCGCTGATAACCGCCCAGCTCTGCGGATTCAGCCAGAGGTTCGCCTCTTTGTCCGATGCCGCTCCGATGCGTTCCCCTGCCTGGGTATAGCCGCGGATAAAGCGGTCATTGTCCCAGTACAGATTTTGGATGCGTTTTCCGATTTCTTCCTGCTTTTTTTCCCAGTATTCGCCGTTTTTAACGTCGTTTCGGTACAGGGCAAACTGGCGGATAACGGACATGGCGTAATAAAACTGCATGGCAACAAAGGAAGATTCCCCGTCTGCTCCCAGGCGCAGGCAGTCATTCCAGTCCGCGAAAAGCCCTGCCGGTGTGCCGTGAGGCCCAAGATGGCTGAAGGAAAACTGAAGTGCCCGGTTCAGATGTTCATAAACGCTTCCCTCTTCTTTGTCGGCAAAGGGGATAACTTCGTCAAGGAAGGCGGTATCTCCGGTTTCTGCGATGTATTTATAAACGGTTGGGAACAGCCACAGGGCGTCGTCGGCGCGGTAGGCAGGGTGTCCGGTTTCCTGGCGGTAGGCGGCGTCCTCCGGGCCTGTTTCATGTCCCGGGTGATGCGTAAATTTAACCAGGGGCAGCCCGCCCCCGTGGCTTATCTGAGCAGAGAGCATAAAGCGGATTTTTTCCTTTGCCATTTCCGGTGCAAGATGGATAATTCCCTGGATATCCTGTACCGTATCCCGGTAGCCGTAGCCATTGCGCAGACCGCAGTAAATGAAAGAAGCGGCACGCGACCAGATAAAGGTGATAAAACAGTTATAGGCATTCCAGGTATTGATCATCGTGTCAAATTCCGGGCTGGGGGTATGAACCTGAAAGTGTTCAAGTTTTTTCTCCCAGTCATAGGTTAATTGAAAAACTTCTCTGGATACCTGCTCTTTCGGTTCGGCATAGCGGCTAAGAATGTTTTCGGCTTCCGCTGAACTTCCCTCACCGAGGAGAAAAGCCACCGTTTTGGTTTCTCCGGGCTGAAGTTCAATTGTGCAGGATAATGCTCCGCATGCGTTTTCATTATAACTTAAAGTATTTCCCAGATTTCCCGAAGAAACGCCCTGGGGATCGCCGTAGCCGTGGTATTTGCCGAGAAACTGTTCTTTATCGCCGCAGTAGGAGGAAACATCGGCACCGGCCAGGCCAAAAAAGCGTTCGGTTACCTGTTTCTTATCCACCTGTTCATCTTCGGCAAGGGTGTCGAGGTTGCCATGTATCTGCTGGATAATCCGGTTTTTTTCAAATAAGGTTCGGGTGATAAACAGGGAATACTGCAGGTTTACCTGATCCTGTTCATAATTGCCGTGATTGGTAAATTCTGCATAGCCGGTTAAGGTAAGGGTTTTGGGGCAGTCTGCACGGTTGGTTACAGAAAGCGACCAGACTTCATAGTTTTTTTCCGCGGGCACATAGTACAGGGCTTTTGCATGGATAAGGGCATAATCGGAAATCATCTGTGTATAGCCCAGACCGTGGCGGCACTGGCTTTTGTAGACGGACAGATCCTTTCCCACAGGCTGCCAGGAGGCCGACCAGTAATCTTTCGTGTCCCGGTCGTAAAGATAGAGGTAACGTCCGGGCTGGTCAAAGTGATTGAATACATAGCGCAGTATTCTGCCGTTTGCCCCGGAACGGGCAAAGCTGTAGCCGCCGGCGTTATTGGAGATAATTGCTCCATAGGCGGGAGAACCCAGGTAATTCACCCAGGGCGCAGGGGTGTCGGGGCGTTCGATTACATATTCGCGTTTTTTATCATCAAAATATCCATAGTTCATGGGTTTATGCAGCCTCCTTCTAAAGTAATAGTTATGGTGTGCTGATTTCCTGGCAGTGCAGTAAGCTGCCGGCGCAAAAGGAGAACAAACGCTTCTTCATTTACTGTGAGCGCCGTGCCGTCACAGGACGCCGAGCCGATAATGTAGCTGCCGAAATCTCTGTTGTCGGGATTTTTGTAAATAATTTCCAGTACCTTCCCGGCAAAGGGAATTGTAATGGAAGCGGTGCCTGTCTGGTCGAACTGTTCGGCAAGCAGTCTGGGATGGAGAATAAGGTTTCCGGCTTCGCCTCGGACACCAAAAACTTCGGTAATCATAGTCATCATCAGCCAGCTTGCCGCACCGGTTAAGTAGGAATACATTCCCCGTCCGTCTGCCCGGAAATATTCGGGTATGCCGGGATAAATATGGCTGACGGAAAAGTTCATGGCAGTATCAATCAGGGTTTTTAATGCTTTCCACCCTTCCTTAACAAAACCGCGGCGGTACAGGGCATTGGCATACATTACAGTCATATGGGAGAACACGGCACCGTTTTCTTTTTCTCCATAAGCAAACCCGAACATCCGCCCCATATCCAGTTTTACTTCATGGAAATCGGTATTTAAGCGGTAGCCGCCGGTTTCTTTCTGATAGAGGTAGCGGTCTGCGCTTTTTACGATTTTTTGGATGTGGCTGTTTTCTGCCACACCGCTCATAATGGAGAAAACCTGTCCGGTCAGCATCATCCGTACCTGATCGTTGACTATCCCTTCTACCGCCTGTTTGTGGTTATCATAGTAGCTGTTAAACCAGCCGTCATCATGTTTACCGTTAATCCATTCCTTTCTTCGGATAAAGTTCATCAGCCAGTTGGCTTTTTCGGTCAGATTCAGTGCTAGTGAGGACAGAGAAAACCTTTTTTTCTTTCCGCTGACCGTGTGTCGGCACCGAACCGTATAGTCTGCCAGGATTTCCTGCTTTTTTTCTGTGTCCTCAAAGATTTCAGGAGTATTGTCCAGCAAAAGGGAAAGCTCTTCCAGCAGATCCACCGAGGAGAGTTTGGTACTTGCTTCCAGAAGGCGGATCAGGGCAGAAAGATCCAGCAGATTTCCGGCATAGGCACAGGTAAAAGCCACGCTTTCTCCGTGTTCAGACGCCATATCCAGGGCGTCATTCCAGTCGGCGTCACGAAGGCGGCAGAGATTGTGTGCCCCGGTTTCAAAAAATGAAGTAAGATTCTGGATCAGAAGGTGTTCCAGGATGCTTCCCTGATAAACCTGTTTTTCATTCGTGCGCTGTTCATTCCCGTCCCCGGGTTTCCAGAGATGATCCACGGCAGTTCCCCGCATTGTCTGTCCATCTTTAAAATACGCCACTGTCTGGTTTAAAATTTCAATATCGCCGGTCTGGTCAATATAAAGTTTTGTGGTCATTAACGGCCAGAGTGCGTGATCCATCCAGACCCGGCTGATTCCGTTTCGGTCGGCAAAAAAGCTTCCGTCGCTGCTTCCGATAATCGTAGCATTCGTGCCGTCAATGCGCACGCCGCCGAAATTCGCGGCAATCATCTTTCCCACGCCCTGCGGTTCCATGAAAAGCAGGGAAAGGCAGTCCTGCCACAAATCCCGCCATCCGCGTCCGCCGCGCCCGTAATCGTGGTGAGGCAGGAAGGAACATCCAAAGAGTCTGCGCAGA
Organism: Lachnospiraceae bacterium; assembly: GCA_009774615.1. Classification (GTDB taxonomy): domain Bacteria; phylum Bacillota; class Clostridia; order Lachnospirales; family Lachnospiraceae; genus Caccovicinus. The sequence continues at coordinate 35,272 of VSOC01000021.1, read as the reverse complement.
AACGGCTGGAAGCAAACCCATTTCATCCAGCAGTCAAATGCGGGATTTCCGGTATGGAAGCTGACAGCCGTCTGGTTCTGCCAGTAAGTTTTTGTTTCGTCAAAGGCTTTTTTGACCTTATCGGAAGTAGAGTAGCGTTCGGCAAGAGAGAGGATTTCTTCTTTATCATCTTCCATACCAAGAAGGATGATGTAAGAAGTTTCTTCCCCTGGGGCAAGTAAAACCGGTGGGAAGCAGAAGGCACCCATGGCCTCTTTTCCGGCGGCGCTGCTTCCTGCCGAAGAACCCTTAAGCGGTGCATAGACAGCACGGGGATGAAGAAAGGTTCCGCCTTCGCCGATAAAGTCTTCCACCGTAGGATAAAAGCTTTCCGGTGCCCCTCCGTCCTGGGTGTAGCCTAAAACATAATAAATATGATGGTTCGGGCGATGCCCTTTTTCATCAAATGCCATGGTGGGTGAAACAAAAACACCGTGGCTTTCTGTTGTTATCCGGTGGAGCATCGAGGTTACGTTCCGGTGATCCCTGAGATTATCCGCACTGCGTCCATAGATGGGAATGGCGGCGCAGGCCGTAAGGGTCTGGGGGGTATCTGCCTGGTTTTTTATGGTAACAACCATGATTTCCACATTGGCATCCCAGGGGATAAAAGAAGTAACCGAGGAGGTCAGATGGAATTTTGGGGAAGAGCGCGTAATGCTGTGCCACATCAAACCGGCAGTCAGTTCACTTTCCTCCTGTTCATCGGTAAACCGGACGGCCTCCTGCTCGGCCGAGGCCCCGGCTGCGGCATAGACGCCAACCCCCTCCACCCTGCACCAGAAGTTTCTTACGGAGCGGTTATTGTGCAGGTTTTCTGCACTTACCGATTCTAATAAGAAGGTTTCCTGATTGATTTTTGCATCTCCGCCAAGATTTGGCGTAACGGCGCTTTTTAATCCTTTGGTGGATGCAAGAGGAAAATAAAGATAGCTGATATTTTCCGGCTGCCTCAGACAAAAGCTTCCATGTTCATCAATAAAATGAATATCGTTCAATCGCTGTACTCCTTTCTGTTTTTATCTTATAGATAGAATAAAATAGAATTAAAGATAGAACAATCATAGTGGAAATTTCCGGTAAATAAAATAAAAAATATGTGAAAAATATCAGATTAATGACCTTAAAAAACAGCCTTGGAAAAGAGAAAAGATTACCTTAAAAAAAAATAGGGAAATAATCGTAGAGAAAGCATGAAAAATAATCAAAACCAGAAGTTGGAAACCATGTAAAATGTATCATAAATCTGATATTTTGTTAAAATCCATAATATATCCGCGGTAAAGTTTACGCTATAATTCTCGTATAAAGCAGCAAGAAAGTGATGCTAAAGCAGAAAAAGGAGGATTTTATCATGAAAAGAAAGGCATTGAGTATTTTACTGGCAACAGCGATGGCGGCAGGTTCTTTGGCAGGCTGCGGCGGTTCGGATTCTTCAGGCAGCAGCTCAGACTCTGCGGGCAGCGGTTCAGGAACAGAAAATCAGGGAGAAGCAGTGCCCGGCGGAGAAGAAGGAAAAGTAATTAACATTTATTCCTGGAATAACGAATTTAAAGAGCGTGTGGAAGCGGTGTATTCCGAAGTTGCCGAAACTTCCAAGGACGGCACGGTGACGACTTTAAAGGACGGAACAGAAATCCACTGGATTGTCAATCCAAACCAGGACGGCGTCTATCAGCAGAAGCTGGATGAGGCACTGTTAAAACAGGCCGAGGCTTCTGCCGATGAAAAGGTGGATATCTTTTTATCCGAAACCGACTATGTTAATAAATATACCGATGCCGACGCTGATGTAGCAATGCCGCTGAAGAATTTGGGCATTGACCCGGAAACCGATCTTGCCGATCAATATGCATTTACCAAGGTGACGGCTTCGGATGTCAATGGTGTACAGCGCGGTTCGACCTGGCAGTGCTGCCCCGGGCTTCTGGTTTACCGCAGGGATATTGCCAAGGATGTTTTTGGAACCGATGATCCGGAAACTGTAGGTGAGAAGGTTAAAGACTGGGATACAATGAAGGTAACTGCCGGGGAACTGAAAGCAAAAGGTTATTTTACCTTTGCTTCTTATGCGGATACCTTCCGTCTGTACGGCAACAGCATTGCCGAACCCTGGGTAAAGCCGGGAGAAAATATTATCTGTGTGGATCAGCAGATTATGAACTGGGTCAATGATTCTAAGGAATGGCTGGATGCAGGCTATCTGGATAAGACCGTTAAGGGACAGTGGAATGCAGACTGGAATCAGGCCATGGGTTCGTCTTCTAAGGTATTTGCCTTCCTTTTCCCGGCATGGGGAATCGACTTTACCTTAAAGCCGAACTGGGACGGTGAAATGGGGATGTGGGGTGTGACCAATCCACCACAGGAATACAACTGGGGCGGTTCTTATGTTCATGCATGTGTGGGAACCGATAATCCGCAGCATGTGAAGGAAATCATCCTTGCCGTAACCGCGAATAAGGAAAATCTGTTAAAGATTTCCAAGGATTTTTCGGATTTCACCAATACCCAAACCAGTATGCAGCAGGCTGCAAAGGATGATGAAAACTTCTCTTCGGAGTTTCTTGGCGGACAGAATGCATTCAAATACTTTGCACCGGTGGCAGAAAACATTGTGATGGCTCCTCTTTCTCCCTACGATCAGGGCTGTGTGGAACTGATTCAAAATAACTTTAGTGATTACTTACAGGGACAGGTGGATTTTGACAAGGCAAAAGCAAACTTTGAAACAGCAATTTTGGAACGTTATCCGGAAATCACCGAAGTTCAGTGGCCGAATTAACTGCCAAAGATAGAAAAAAGGTTGCTGAAAACGGTGTAAACAGCAACGAAAAAGAAGAGGAAAGGATGGTAAGTAATGAACACAAAGCGTAAGAAAATTGACTATTCAAAATGGGGATATATCTTTATTCTTCCGTTCTTTTTATGCTTTTTTATTTTTTCCTTTGTTCCTCTGATGGATACGATAAGGTATAGCTTTTTTGAATACTATCGGTCAGGAATTAAGGAAATCGGTCCGAATTTTGTGGGTATGGCTAACTATGGAAGTCTGTTGAAATCCGATATGCTTAAATATGCAGCCAACACCCTGATCTTATGGATTATCGGCTTTATTCCGCAGATTGTTATTGCTCTGATGTTAGCAGAATGGTTTGTGGATGCCCGGCTGAAAATCCATGGCACGCAGTTTTTTAAAGTCGTAATCTATCTGCCGAACCTGATTATGGCCTCTGCTTTTGCCATGCTGTTTTTCACTATGTTTTCCACAAACGGCCCGGTAAATTCGATTCTGATTTCGTTAGGGCTGCTTAAACAGCCGGTGGATTTTTTAGGCTCCGTGACAGGGACAAGGTCATTGGTGGGACTGATGAATTTCCTGATGTGGTTTGGAAATACCACGATTATGCTGATGGCAGCGATTATGGGCATCAGTCCGGATATCTTTGAAGCTTCAGAACTTGACGGGTGCAACAGTTTCCAGAGGTTTTTCTCCATTACCCTTCCGCTGATTCGGCCAATCCTGGCCTACACCCTGATTACCTCGATTATCGGCGGTCTGCAGATGTTCGATGTTCCGCAGATTTTGACGAACGGACAGGGAACGCCGGATCGTACATCAATGACGCTGATTATGTTCCTGAACAGTCATTTAAAGAGTAAGAACTATGGTATGGCAGGTGCGCTGTCCGTATATCTGTTCATTGTCAGCGGTATTTTATGTTTCTTCGTTTACCGGATGACCACGAACGACGATCCGGATGGTTCTAAGGCAGCAGCAAAAAAAGCAAAAAAGGAAAAGAGGGGATGAGAATATGAAAGCAAAAGGACCTAATTATTTTCGGAGTGTTTTTGCCCATGTTATGCTGGTAATTCTGTCATTTATGTGTTTGTTTTTCTTTTACATCCTGTTCGTTAATGCGACACGTTCTCATGCCGATCTGCAGAAAGGTTTTTCCGCCCTGCCCGGTACCTATCTGTGGAAAAACCTGACCAGTGTTGCCAATGACGGAAGCTTCCCGATGTTTCGGGGGATTTTAAACAGTCTGATTGTTTCCGGCAGCAGCGCGGCGATCTGTACCTATTTTTCGGCGCTGACGGCTTACGGGCTGTATGCCTATGATTTTAAGCTGAAAAAGGTGGCATTTACCTTTATTATGGCTATTCTTGTAATGCCGACACAGGTTACCGCCATGGGTTTTCTGCGGTTGATTACCAATATGGGAATGTATGACTCCCTGCTTCCGCTGATTATTCCCTCCATTGCCTCACCGTCCGTATTTTACTTTATGTACAGCTACCTTCAGTCTTCTCTGCCGATGTCTTTGGTTGAAGCGGCAAGGATTGATGGTTCTGGAGAGTTCCGAACCTTTAATACCATTGTCCTTCCCATTACCAAACCGGCAATCGCCGTACAGGCTATTTTTACCTTTGTCGGTTCCTGGAATAATTACTTCGTTCCGGCTCTGGTCATTCAGTCGAAGGATAAGATGACCGTTCCGATTCTGATTGCTATGCTGCGTGGTGCGGATTATATGAACTTTGATATGGGAAAGATTTATACTATGATTATGGTGGCGATTGTTCCGATTATCCTGGTTTATCTGTTTCTGTCGAAATACATCATTGCAGGAGTTACCCTTGGAGGTGTGAAGGAGTAAGCTTTCTCTGAAAAGGAAAGTTGCAGCAGAAAAAGGCAGCAGGTTCTTGTTTGGCGGGCTTTGACGCATTTGCAGGAACCTGCTGCTGTTTTGTTTTTCTGCTTTTCTGGCTGGCCGCATAGGCTTTGCTGTTTGGAAAAGAAAAAATAAGATAGAAAAAAAAGAGAACAGGATAAAAAATTTGAATATTTGAAAGGAAATGAAGATGGAAAGATTAATACATAGCGGAACATTAGAACAACAGCCAACAGAACGGGAAATCCGGCACGGAAGATTGGCGAGGGAACTGGCGGCAGAAGGGATGGTTCTGCTAAAAAATAACGGGATACTTCCCCTTTCGGCAGGTGCATCGGTTGCTGTATTTGGCTGCGGTGCGGTAAGAACGGTTAAGGGAGGGATTGGTTCCGGGGATGTGAATAACCGGGAAACGGTTTCCATTGTCCAGGGGTTGAGGCAAGCGGGATTCAACATTACCAGCACGGACTGGCTAAAGGATGCAGAACAACGTTACATTCAGGCCAGATTAACCTGGAAGGAAAAAGTTCTGGAGGATGCAAAGCATGTGGAAAATCCCTTCGACGCCTATTCTTCCAATCCTTTTGTACTGCCGAAGGGACGAGAGATTCTTGCCGGGGATGTAGAAGGTGCATCGGCGGCGATATATGTAATCAGCCGGATTGCCGGGGAGGGAAAGGACCGCAGGAAGGCAGAAGGGGACTATGATTTAAGCAGAAAAGAAGCAGAAGATATCCGGTTTCTTGATCGGAGGGGGATTCCGGTGATTTTGCTCTTAAATGTGGGGGCACCGGTGGAATTGACGGATGTTCTTGAGGAGTGCAGAAATATCCAGGCAGTTCTTCTGGTTTCTCTGCCGGGGCAGGAGGGCGGTCATGCTGTTGCTGATGTACTTCTTGGAAAGAAGGTGCCCGGAGGAAAACTCACGGCTACCTGGGCAAGGCGGTATAAGGATTATCCTTCGGCAGAAAGTTTTGGTGCTTTGAACGGGAATTTAGTATCCGAAGAATATCGGGAAGGCATTTATGTGGGCTATCGTTATTTTGACTGTTTTGGGCTGCAGCCTTTGTTCCCGTTCGGCTATGGGCTTTCCTATACGACGTTTTCCATTGCGTTTTTGGGGATAAGGCAGATAAAAGAGGGGATTGAAGCAGAAGTTTTTTGTGAAAATACAGGAAAACAGTATTCGGGAAGAGAAGTTGTCCAGGTTTATGTGACACTGCCGCAGACAGGAATGGAAAAAGAGGAAAAACGGCTGGCGGGATTTGCAAAAACGGATGATTTAAGGCCGGGAGAGGGGCAGAAGCTGACGATTTTTCTGGAACAGAAACAGCTTGCAGTTTTTTCCGAAGAACAATGCGCATGGATAATTGAGGAGGGAAGGTACGGGATATGGATTGGGCAGGATTCGGCTTCCTTACAGATAGCGGCTTTGCTGGAGGTGGAAAAAACAGCAGTGATTGAAAAGACAAACCGGATATGTCCAAAAACGGCAGCCTTCGAGGAGATGAAAGCACCTTTATTTGCCGGGGATAAAGAAAAAGAACGGCTGATGAAAGCGAAGGAGGAGCATGTACCGGTGATTTCTTTTCTTCCGGGACAAGAGGTTCGGGGGATAAGGGATGAATATTATGCCGGGAAACAGGAAGCGGAAGAACTGATTCCTCTGCTGTATGGAAATATTACGCAGAACAGCAGCACCCTTGGTTCTGCCGGAGTCCGTGTTCCCGGTTCCGCAGGGGAAACGACAGAGGCTCTGGAAGAAAAGTATGGGATACGTTCATTGATTATGGCTGACGGCCCGGCGGGACTGCGTCTGCGGCAGAGTTATGAGGTTGACCGAAAGACCGATACCGTCTATGGGGCAGGGGTACTGGGTTCTCTGGAAAATGGTTTTCTGGAGGAGATGGAAGAACATGAGGATGCAGATCGGTACTATCAGTACTGTACGGCATTTCCGGTGGGAACGGCTCTGGCACAGACCTGGGATATAAATTTAATGGAGCGTTTTGGTGATGCCGTAGCGGTGGAAATGGAAGAATTTCATGTGAATCTTTGGCTGGCACCGGGAATGAATATCCAGAGAAATCCTCTGTGCGGGCGTAACTTTGAATATTATTCAGAAGATCCGTATCTTTCGGGAATGATGGCGGCGGCAGTGACCAAAGGGGTGCAGAGCCATCCCGGCTGCGGTGTAACCATGAAACATTTTGCCTGCAACAACCAGGAGGATAACCGGATGGGCGTGGATGCCTGCGTTTGTGAGAGGGCGCTCAGGGAAATTTACTTCCGGGGATTTGAACTTGCCGTGAAAAAAAGCGCTCCAATAGCCCTGATGTCTTCCTATAATCGGATTAATGGGGTCTATGCGGCAAACAACAGGGATCTCTGTACGGTGCTTGCACGGGAGGAATGGGGATTTAGCGGGGTAATCATGTCCGACTGGAATACCACGGTTCCTGAGGACGGGAGTGTGTCATGGAAATGTGCCGCTGCCGGAAATGATATTATTATGCCGGGAAATTTCGATGATGATCAAAATATCCGCCAAGCCTACGAAAAAGGAGAACTTTCTGAGGAAGCAATCCGGAATTGTGCGGGAAGGATATTGGAGATGGTTCGGAAACTGGCGGGGAGAGGATAGAACGTTCACGGCTATGGAGAATATTTGGAGGAAGCACTTAAAATAAAGGGGCGTTCATTGCTAAAGAATAAAGGTGATTTAAGAGATGAATATGAAAGGAAGCCAGAGTTTGATAAAAAAATGACGAAATTTTTGTGAAATTTTTATAAAATATTGAAAATATTTCCAGAAAAATATGTATAATATACAGAAAATATATTTTTCTCTTGAAAATCTATGTGCAGTATGCTATATTATTTTCAGAAAATAAAAGACGTGCTGAGATGAGAGAGCATAGCATTACAACAGAAATGTTGTTAAGTGCTGTGCTTTTTTGTGTGAAAAAGGTAATTGTTGCAGAGTAAAACGGAACGACAGGAAAGGTGTAATCAGGGATGGAACAAAAATTTTATGATATGGTAGAGGCAAATCCGGTTATTGCTGCAATCAAGGATACGCATGGCTTGGAAAAGTGCTGCAGGCTGAAAGAAATCAAAGTTATTTTTATCTTATATGGGGATATTTGCAGTATTACAGAAATCGTAAAGAAGGTCAGACAATCCGGTAAGCTGGCGATCGTTCATGTGGATTTGATTGCAGGACTTAGTGCGAAAGAGATTGCTGTGGATTTTATTAAACAGCAGTCCGGGGCGGACGGCATTATTTCCACAAAACCTGCGATGATTCGCCGGGCAAAGGAACTGGGAATGTATACCATTATGCGTTTTTTTATTCTTGATTCCATGGCTTATGAAAATATAGAAAAACAGCTTGCTATGGTACGTCCGGATTTTATTGAAATCCTTCCGGGGGTCATGCCAAAGATTATCCGCAAAATCTGCAAAATGGTAAAAATCCAGGTGATTGTCGGAGGGCTGATTACGGATAAAGAGGATATTGTGGCAGCATTAGATGCGGGAGCAATTTCTGTTTCCTCGACCAATCCAAAGGTGTGGGGGATGTAGCTTATTTTTGGTACGAATTGCCCGTATGGCGGCAGTGTGCATAGAAACTTATTTTTTACAACCAAGAGGAGGTATTTTTATGGCAAAGTATGTAATGGCACTCGACGCAGGAACCACCAGTAACCGTTGTATTCTTTTTAATGAAAAGGGTGAGATGTGCAGCGTGGCACAAAAAGAATTTACGCAGTATTTTCCAAAACCGGGCTGGGTAGAGCATGATGCAAATGAGATCTGGTCCTCCCAGCTTGGTGTAGCCGTGGAGGCAATGAACAAAATTGGTGCCGCCGCTGCGGATATTGCTGCAATCGGTATCACCAACCAGCGTGAAACAACGATTGTATGGGATAAGAACACAGGTGAGCCGGTTTATCATGCGATTGTATGGCAGTGCCGCCGTACATCGGAATACTGCGATGCATTGAAAGAAAAAGGGCTGGTGGAAACGTTTCGGCAGAAGACGGGGCTGGTAATTGATGCTTATTTCTCCGGTACGAAGCTGAAATGGATTCTGGACAATGTGGATGGAGTTCGGGAACGTGCCGAAAAGGGTGAACTTCTTTTTGGTACAGTGGAAACCTGGCTGATCTGGAAGCTGACGAAGGGCAAGGTTCATATAACCGACTATACGAATGCATCAAGAACATTATTGTTTAATATCCAGGAACTGAAATGGGATGATGAAATTTTGGCTGAATTAAATATCCCGAAATGTATGCTGCCGGAAGCTAAGCCGTCAAGCTGTGTTTACGGCGAAGCAGATCCGTCTTTCTTAGGCGGGCCGATCCCGATTGCCGGGGCAGCAGGCGATCAGCAGGCAGCATTGTTTGGACAGACCTGCTTTAAGCCGGGTGAGGCAAAAAACACTTATGGAACCGGCTGCTTCCTGTTAATGAATACCGGAGAAAAGCCTGTATTCTCTAATAATGGTCTGGTAACAACCATTGCCTGGGGATTAGACGGGAAGGTAAATTATGCACTGGAAGGCTCGATTTTTGTGGCTGGCGCCGCGGTGCAGTGGCTGCGTGACGAAATGCGCCTGATTGATTCCTCGCCGGATTCCGAGTATATGGCAAATAAGGTTAAAGATACCAATGGCTGCTATGTGGTGCCTGCATTTACCGGCCTGGGTGCGCCGCATTGGGATCAATATGCAAGAGGAACGATTGTCGGCATTACCCGCGGGGTGAACAAGTACCATATTATCCGTGCAACACTGGAATCTATGGCTTACCAGACGAATGATGTATTACAGGCAATGAAAGCAGATTCCGGAATCGATCTGTCCGCATTAAAGGTAGACGGCGGCGCAAGCGCCAATAATTTCTTAATGCAGTCGCAGGCGGATATTATTAATGCGCCGGTGCAAAGACCAAGATGTGTGGAAACAACCGCGATGGGTGCCGCTTATCTGGCCGGTCTGGCTGTGGGTTACTGGGCAAGCAAGGAAGATGTGATTAAGAACTGGGCAATTGACCGAGTCTTTGAACCTTCCATCAGCGATAAGGAAAGAGAAGAGAAGATTGTCGGCTGGAACAGGGCAGTGAAATATTCCTTTGGATGGGCGAAGGAATGTTGATAATACCGACGGAAATGTGATTGATGAACGTATTATTTTACTTTCTGCCCTGGGAAAAACCGAAGAGGAACAGGAGGGAATACGATGCTGCCATATATTGCAGAATTTATTGGAACAATGCTGTTAATTATATTAGGTGATGGTGTTGTGGCAAATGTTACTTTAAATAAATCGGGAATGAAAGGTGCAGGCTCGATTCAAATTACTCTGGCCTGGGGGCTTGCTGTTATGATTCCGGCGTTTATCTTTGGCGCCGCCTCCGGGGCGCATTTTAATCCGGCATTGACGATTGCCCTGGCCGTCGACGGAAGTCTGGCCTGGGGCCTGGTTCCTGGCTATATCGTAGCGCAGTTTGCGGGTGGTTTTGCGGGTGCCTGTCTGGTTTATGTATTGTTTAAAGATCAGTTTGATGCGACCGACGATCCGGGGACAAAACTTGGTGTGTTTTCTACAGGGCCATCGGTTCCGAATATGCCATTAAATATCTTAAGTGAAGTTGTCGGAACATTTGTTCTGGTGTTTGCGATTAAGGGTATTCCGGCGACGGCTGCTCCCGGTGTTGAAAAATTTATGGTATTTGGAATTATCGTAGCAATAGGTATGTCACTGGGCGGTCTGACCGGATATGCTTTAAACCCTGCCCGCGATCTTGGCCCCCGTATTGCACATGCCGTGCTGCCGATTAAGGGGAAGGGCGATTCAAATTGGGGCTATGCTCCTGTCGTTATCGCCGGGCCGGTGATTGGAGCAATTATTGCGGTATTACTGTATGGGGCAATTCCGTGGTAAGATTACAGCATGTTCCTGAACAGGGAGCAGTTATTTCCGGCAGAACAAAATGAAATAGATTTTGGCGAAGAATAGTTTTAATTTAGGAAAGGATGACGATGTATGTATGATGTAGTGATTATCGGCTCCGGGGTGTCGGGGGCGGCTGCGGCCAGAGAAATTTCCCGTTATCAGGCAAGCGTCTGTGTATTGGAAAAGGAAGAGGATGTGTGCTGCGGCACCTCAAAGGCGAACAGCGCCATCATCCATGCGGGTTATGATGCGGAGAATGGTTCCCTGATGGCGAAACTGAATGTCGAGGGAAATCAGATGATGGAAAAGCTGGCGGAAGATCTGGATTTTGAATTTATCCGAAACGGTTCGCTGGTGGTGTGTACGGAAGAGGAAAACCGTCCCGCACTTTTGGAACTTCTGGAACGGGGGAAGAGAAACGGGGTAGAAGGGCTTCGGATTGTCGAGAGGGATGAACTGACGGCCATGGAGCCGAACATTTCCGATGAGGCGGTGGCGGCGCTGTACGCCCCGACCGGCGGGATTGTCTGTCCGTTTCATTTAAACATTGCTCTGGCGGAAAATGCCTGTGCCAATGGAGTGGAGTTTAAGTTTAATACGGAAGTGGAAGGGATGGAAAAGATTGATGAAGTCTTTCGGATAAAGACCAGCCAGGGAACGCTGCAGGCAAGATGTGTGGTGAATGCCGCGGGGGTTTATGCGGATAAGATCCACAACATGGTCAGCAAAAAAAAGATGACGATTATTCCCCGGCGGGGAGATTACTGTCTGTTGGATAAGACGGCGGGCGGGCATGTAAAAAGGACGATTTTTGCACTGCCGAATGCATTTGGAAAAGGGGTTTTGGTGTCGCCCACGGTGCACGGGAATCTGATTGTCGGGCCGACGGCGATGGATATTGAAGATAAGGAAGGCGTGAATACCACGAGGGCAGAACTTGACGAGGTGACGACAAAGTGCGCCAGGACGGTAAAAAATGTTCCTCTGCGCCAGGTGATTACCTCCTTCGCCGGGCTGCGGGCGCATGAAGAGGGGCATGAATTTATTATCGGGGAAGCAGACGACGTGCCCGGGTTTGTGGACTGCGCAGGAATAGAGTCGCCGGGACTTACCAGCAGCCCTGCGATTGGCTGTATGGTGGCGGATATCGTGAAGGAGATTTTGCACCTGCAAAAGAAGGAAGACTTTATTGCCACAAGGAAGAGAATCTTAAATCCGGAAACGCTTTCGATAGAAGAGAGAAATGAACTGATTAAGAAGCAGCCGGCATATGGAAATATTATCTGCCGGTGTGAGATGGTGACGGAAGGGGAAATTCTGGATGCGATTCATCGTCCGCTTGGGGCAAGGTCTTTGGATGGTGTAAAGCGCAGGACAAGGGCCGGGATGGGACGATGCCAGGCAGGTTTCTGCTCGCCCCGGACGATGGAGATTTTATCCAGGGAACTGAAGATGGATGTGCAGGAAATTACCAAAAGCGGCGGCAAATCCGTGATTGTCGTGGGAACGAATAAGGATAGTTTATAGAAAGGGGCGTCGGAAATGAAGGAATATGCTATTGTAATTATTGGCGGCGGCCCGGCGGGGCTTGCGGCGGCGGCAGAGGCAAAGAGGAGCGGGACGGACAGTATCTTGATTCTTGAGCGCGATAAGGAACTTGGCGGGATTTTAAACCAGTGCATTCACAACGGGTTTGGGCTTCACACCTTTAAGGAGGAACTGACCGGGCCGGAGTATGCGGCAAGGTTTATTGCCCAGGTGGAGGAACTGGGGATTGAATACAAACTGAATACCATGGTGATGGATATCGGCAGCGATAAGGTGGTCACGGCGATGAACCGGGAAGAGGGGATGTTTAAGATTCAGGCCGGGGCGGTTATCCTGGCGATGGGATGCCGGGAAAGACCGCGGGGGGCCTTAAATATCCCGGGGTATCGTCCGGCAGGGATTTATTCTGCGGGAACGGCACAGCGGCTGGTAAACCGGGAAGGCTTTCTTCCGGGGCGCGAGGTGGTGATTTTAGGGTCCGGCGATATCGGCCTGATTATGGCAAGACGGATGACCTTTGAGGGCGCGAAGGTTAAGGTTGTTGCGGAGCTGATGCCGTATTCCGGCGGTTTAAAGAGAAATATTGTGCAGTGTTTAAATGACTATGCTATCCCGCTAAAACTCAGCCATACCGTGGTGGAAATTCGGGGGAAGGAAAGACTGACCGGCGTTACCATTGCCCAGGTGGACAGTAAGGGAAAACCTATTCCGGGAACGGAGGAGGATTATGACTGTGATACTTTGCTTTTGTCGGTTGGCCTGATCCCGGAAAATGAACTTTCACGCGGGGCAGGGGTAGAGATGAGTCCGGTGACTTCCGGCCCATTGGTGAATGAAAGTCTGGAAACCAATATCGAAGGGGTGTTTGCCTGCGGAAATGTCCTGCATGTGCACGATCTGGTGGATTTTGTATCGGAAGAGGCCGGGGCAGCGGGGAGGAATGCCGCCGCCTATGTGCAGAGGAAGGCGTTGGAAGGCGCTGGTGGGAAAGCTTCTTCTGGTGAGAAAGATTCCTGCAAAAAGACTTCTTCCGGGGAAGTTTCCGACAGGGAAATCCGCCTCAATCCAATCGAAGGGGTCCGCTATACGGTTCCCGCGACGATTCGCCCGCAGGTGATGGAAGATAAGCTGACGGTTCGTTTCCGCGTGGGCAATGTGTATAAGAACTGCTATATCAGCGTATATTTTGATGAAGAGCGGGTGTTGCACCGCAAGCGCCCGGTGGTTGCGCCGGGGGAGATGGAGGAAATTAAGCTGGAGCGGGAGAAGCTTTTGGCTTATCCGGATCTGCAGACCATAACCGTGAAGATTGAGGAGGAATAGGAGATGGAAAAAAGAGAATTAATCTGCATCGGCTGTCCTCTGGGCTGCCCGGTGACGGTATCGATGGAAGAGGGCAGGGTGCTTAGCGTTACGGGCAATACCTGCAAGCGCGGGGATGATTATGCCAGAAAAGAGGTGACGAACCCGACCCGGATTGTAACCAGCACAGTGATGGTTGAAGGCGGGAAGGAGGTAACGGTTTCGGTGAAAACCCGGTCCGATGTGCCTAAGGGAAAGATTTTTGACTGTGTAAGGGCGTTAAAAGGGGTTGTCGTGAAGGCACCGGTGCATATCGGGGACGTGATTTTAGCAAATGCAGCAGAAACAGGGGTTGATATTATTGCCACAAGTAATGTAGAATAAAGGTTGGAAGATTGTTACACATGGGAAAACTCCCGGAATCCTTTGGTGCTTGATTCCGGGAGTATTTTTTATTACAGGAGGAAACCTGGGTTTCTTCTGATGGGGCCATGTATCGTCACCGCAGACAGCATTCCCTATCCGCCCGAACTTACGATTTCTTCTCTGGTCAATGGGGAGCTTAGGCAGAACAGCAATACAAAACACTTAATTTTCAGCATTAGCCATGTGAACCATGAATTGTCGCAGGGGATGACCCTAAAGGCAGGAACCATTATTTCCATGGGAACGCCTTCCGGTGTGGGCATGGGATTTGACCCGCCAAGGTTTTTAGTTCCCGGGGATTGTGTGGAGTGCAGGATTGAAGGGATTGGGCGGTTGATGAATCCTGTGGTGTGATGGCTTTGGGGATGTTATTCAGGTTTTGTTTTCTGAATTTTATTCCGGGAACTTTTTCTTGCCGGGGGACCGGAAGATGTGATAGACTATCAAAAAGGAAGAAAAGGAGAAGCAGGACGATGCGTGTGTTTGAACGTTACCCGAAGGAATCCGGTCGGGACTATGCTTTCCGAATCCTGCGGGAGAATATCATCAGTCTGGATCTGGCCCCCGGAAGTATGTTAAGTGAAAAAGAACTGGCGGCGGAGATGGGGCTGTCGCGCACACCGGTGAGGGAGGCGTTGATTGAACTGACCAGGGGCGGTGTGGTGGAAGTTTTTCCCCAGCGGGGGAGTGCCGTAGCCCTGATTGACCCGGAGCGGGTGGAAGAAGCCCGTTTTATGCGGGAAGTGCTGGAATGTGCCGTTGTGGGCCAGATTTGCGGGAAGCTGTCGGATGCGGAACTGTCCGAACTGGAGGAAAATGTACTTTTGCAGAAATTTTATTTAGATAACCATTTGACGGATAAGCTTCAGATGCTGGATGATCAGTTTCACCAGTCACTTTTTCGCATAGCAGGAAAATCAAGAATTTATGTTTTGATGGACAGTATTTCCATTCATTTTGACCGGGCCAGGAGGATGTCCTTTGCGGTGGTTAAGGATTTGAAAATTGTTTCGGATCATGCAGAGATTTTGGAGGCAATGAAAAAGGGAGAGAAAGAGCAGGCCATGGAGCTGATGAAAATGCACCTGTCCCGCTATAAAACCGATGAAGCCGCCATGCGTCAGGAGTATCCGGCGTATTTCAAGTGACAGGCAGAAAAGCTGATGGAAAACAGGCAAGGATTATGTGGTATGCATAAATCTCTGCCTTTTATTTTGTCTATTTTCACAATTGAAGCACTAGTATACTAGTATTATAATAGCGGATATAAAGCAATATGAAGCAGAAACTTTGGAAGAGCAGGCATAGAGCAGAATCATTGGCTGCGTGAATACGAGGAGGAAATAAACATGGAAATGACATTGCGCTGGTATGGACCTGGTTATGACAGTGTGGGGCTGGAGCAGATCCGGCAGATCCCCGGCGTTAAGGGTGTGGTAACTACCCTGATGGGGAAGCAGCCCGGAGAGGTATGGGAGAAGGGGGAGATTCTCGGTCTTAAAGCGGAAGTTGAGAAAGCGGGGCTTCTGGTAAAAGGAATCGAGTCGGTGAATATTTCGGACGATATTAAGATCGGGACGAAAAAAAGGGATCAGCATATTGAGAATTATATTATGACCCTGGAAAATCTTGGCGAGGCGGGAATTGCCATGGTCTGCTATAATTTCATGCCGGTTTTTGACTGGACCAGGACGGATCTTGCAAGAGAACGTTCGGACGGTGCCACGGTGCTGGCTTATGATCAGGCAGTGGTGGATCAGCTTGACCCTGCTCATCTGCGCAGTTCGGTAACCCGGATGGCAGAGGGCTATATTATGCCGGGCTGGGAACCGGAGCGCCTGGATAAGCTGGAGGAACTTTTTGAAGCCTACCAGAGCGTGGATGGGGAGAAACTTTTTGCCAACCTGGTTTATTTCCTGGAAGCGATCGGGCCGGTCTGCGAAAAGTATGATATTCATATGGGAATCCATCCCGACGATCCGGCCTGGCCGATCTTTGGTCTGGCGAGAATCATTACCGGGAAAGATCAGATTGTGCGGCTGTTAAAGGCTGTGGATAAGCCCTATAACGGAATTACCCTGTGTACAGGCTCCCTGGGGTCAAACCCGGAGAATGATATCTGCCAGATTATCCGGGCAGCAGCCGGGAGGATTCCCTTTGCCCATGTGCGCAATCTTCGCTATAACCACACAGGGGATTTTGAAGAGGCGGCTCATCTGTCGGAGGATGGTTCCATGGATATGTACCAGATTGTAAAGACCCTTTATGAAACCGGATTTGACGGAATTATCCGTCCGGATCACGGAAGAATGATCTGGGGAGAACAGGCCATGCCGGGCTACGGACTGTACGACCGCGCTCTTGGTGCTGTTTATCTGGAAGGACTCTGGGAAGCGATAAAAAAGGCGGACAGCGAGAGCAAAAAAGGATGACGGGCACTGGGAAAGAGAGTGTGAGAAGAGAGCATGAAAAGAGAGCATAAGAAGCGGCAAAAGACCTTTTAACGCTTCTATCATATGTATAAAGAAAGGAAAGGGTAAAAAGGATGAAGCTGACCAGGGAAGGAATAAAAGAAAGGGAAGCATGGGAAAAGGCAGGGATCGGCCTTCCTGCCTATGACTGCGGCAAAGCAGCCGAAAAGACAAAACAGGAACCGATATGGGTGCATTTTGGCGCTGGAAATATTTTCCGAATCTTTATCGGCGGGATCGTGGATCATCTGCTGGCAGCGGGGGAGATGGAAAAGGGGCTGACCTGTGCGGAAACCTTTGATTTTGATGTTATTGATAAGATCTACCGGCCTTATGATAACCTGGTGCTGGCTGTGACCTTAAAGGCCGACGGAAGTACAGAAAAACAGGTGATTGGGTCGCTGACGGAAGCCCTGAAAGCTTGTCCTGACGACGCGGCGGACTGGGCCAGGTTAAAGGCGATATTCGCTTCGCCGAAGCTGCAGATGATTTCTTTTACAATTACAGAAAAGGGCTATGCGCTTCGGGGAGCCGGCGGGGATTATCTTCCGTGGGTAAAGACCGATATCGAAAAAGGGCCATCCTGTCCGAACTCGGCGATGGCGGTGATCTGCGCCCTGCTGTATGTCCGCTACCAGGCAGGTGCTCTGCCTCTGGCTGTGGTTTCCATGGATAACTGCTCTCATAATGGTGAGAAGCTTAGAAATTCGGTTGTGACGATGGCAAAGGAATGGGCGGCAAAAGGATTTCTCCCTCTGGGCTTTTTGGCCTATCTGGAGGATGAAAAAACGGTCAGCTTCCCCTGGTCCATGATCGATAAGATTACGCCAAGACCAGCCGAAAGCGTGTGCCGGGAACTGGAGGAGGCCGGTGTGGAAGCGATGCAGCCGGTGATTACAGGGAAAAATACCTATATTGCACCCTTTGTCAATGCGGAGGGTCCGCAGTACCTGGCGATTGAGGACCGCTTCCCCAACGGAAGGCCGCCTTTGGAAAAAGCCGGTGTGTATATGACGGATCGGGATACGGTGGAGAAGGTGGAACGCATGAAGGTGACTACCTGTCTAAATCCCCTGCACACGGCGTTGGCGGTATATGGCTGTCTTTTAGGCTATGATTTGATTGCCGATGAAATGCGCTCTCCGGTATTGGCAGAACTGGTTCGCCAGATTGGGCCGGTGGAAGGGATGCCGGTGGTAACCGACCCGAAAATTTTGTCCCCGCAGGATTTTGTGGACGAGGTGATCGGCGTCCGCCTTCCCAATCCCTACATCCCGGACACCCCGCAGCGAATTGCCACGGACACTTCCCAAAAGGTAGGGATTCGGTACGGGGAAACCATCAAGGCTTATGTGGCCCGCTACGGGGATGCAAGGAAGCTCACGGCAATCCCGCTTGCGATAGCCGGATGGTTCCGCTATCTTTTGGGCGTGGATGATCAGGGAAATCCATTTCCCCTCTCACCAGATCCTATGATTTCGGAACTGACGAGGGCGATGGAGGGCATTACTGCAGGAAAGCCGGAAACCTACCACGGACAGCTTAAGCCAATCCTGTCCAATGCGGATATCTTTGGCACAGACCTCTATGCAGCCGGAGTGGGAGAGAAGATTGAGGCGATGTTTTTGGAAGAGATTAGCGGCTGGGGGAAGGTAGAGGAAACGTTGAAAAAATATTTATATTCATAAACATTTGAAACAGGAAAATAAAAGAAAAACATAAAAAAGAACGCTTTCAGGAATAATCTTGGAAACGTTCTTTTTCTTTTGCTATCCCTTTTGCGATTAATTCAGTATCATATTTTTTATCATGAATCTGCTGTAATGCATGGTTTACGGTATCATGAAGCGTAGATTCTTTCCTGGGGTTAAATACTTTAAATTCCATGATGACAGCTTTTATGCTCATAGGTATAACTGTTTTTACCGCGTAGACTCCCGCACAATCAACTGATAGCCTATTCTGGAGGAATACGAGGTTTCTCCTCCTTCCAGCCGTTCCAGCAGAATCTTGCAGGCAATCCGTCCCAGTTCTTTGGCGTCGAAATGCAGGCTGGTGACGGAAGGGGTGTATTGTTTCAGGATAATGCTGTCATAAAAGCTGGCAATCTGCACATCGTCAGGGATGCGGATTTCCCTTTCCCGAAGCCAGGTTAAGGCTAAAAGGCAGATATAATCGTCCATACAGATAATGCCGTCTGCCTGGATGCTGCGTGCGTATTCCAGCGCTTTTGCGGCCTGTTTTGCATCACTGATATTTAACATGATCTGTTCCGGACGAATGGGGATGCCGGCCTGGGCGTGCGCGGTTTCATAGCCCCTCTGGCGGCAGTGGGTGACATAATCCTGTTCATCTCCGCCTAAAAGAACCAGGTTTTTCAGTCCGCGGGATAAGAGCATCTGCGTCATTTCCCGGGACGCCCCTTCATTATCATTATCAACGCAGGGAACGTCGAAGTAGGGCGATTTTCCGGCGACGACGTGGGGGACATTTTTTTTCTTCAGCATATCGGTGACACGGGAATCTAAGGTACTCCAGCTAACCAGGATTCCGTCAACTTTCTGGTTTCTTATCATGCGTTCAAGCTGGGAAAAATCCTGATCTTTAATCATGGAAATCATCACATCATAGTCATGCAGGGCCGCGGTTTCGCAGCAGCCTTCCATAAATTCGTGGAAGAAGGCAGGCTGCATCGAAGGATAATTTCCCGGAAGTACCAGCCCTAAGTTGCAGGTGCGGTTCTGTGCCAGGCTTTTTGCCACGGCGTTGGGGTGATAGTCATGCTCCTCGATAAAGGCAAGCACCCTTGCACGGGTTTCTTCACTTACCCGCCCTTTTCCTGAAATTGCCCGGGAAACGGTTGATTTATTCAGTCCCAGTTCTTTTGCTACATCTTCTATGGTATACATCGTTTTGTCCACGGTATGATTTTCCTCCGTTTTTTCTTAATCACATTTCTTTTTTTCTTGTTATTTTTCTTTTTGTTTGTTATTGTTCTTGCTGTTTTCTTTGTTCTGGTTGCTTTTCTTTTATTTTAGCAATGAACCGGGATTTCTGCAAGTGAAATTCATGTTGATTTGAGCAATGGGTTGTTCATTTAGCAAATGAAAAATGGAGAGTTTTTTTGAAATCACAGCATTTTAAATGAAAAAAAGAAAAAATAAATTCTTTTTAAGAACATATTGACAAATAATACCTGTGGTGCTATACTCTCAAATAGAGCAAGCGGTTGCGCAAACATAAAGAAAAAGTTGCTCAAATCATAGAGAGAGAAGGGGGTTGTTGTTGCGATGGATCAGTTTGTTTTAAATATTATCCACCGCCCGGAGATGGTGCCGGAGTATGCGGAGAAGGTCACAGGTCAGGGAAAGACAGAGGATATCGGAAGAAAGGCGCTGCTGACGGAAAGCCTGGATATTTTTAAAGTGCAGCAGGAGTGTGCACACAAGAACGGGTTGAAAACGACGATTCAGATGACCTATGCCAGCCTGTTTAATCAGGAGGCAGTTGAACTGGCGAAAGAGCATCATGCCGTTTACGGGGATGAGATTGCACTAAGCCTTTTGGGGCTGCCTTGTGAGCAGTTTCGCAAGAAGTATAAGACAAAGGATTTCTGTATCTGGATGTTTTCAATGGAGGATAAGAAAGCGATTGTTAGGGATGTATTTTCCAAGTTTTATGAGATTTTCGGCTTTTACCCGGAATCGACGGGTTCTTATTATATGGATGCCGATTTGATTAATTTCATCAAGGCAGAGTATCCGATGGTGAAATGTGCCGTCGCAACCTGCTGGGAGGAAGGACCCAAAGCTTATCATACCTGCAATAACAGCTGGTACACCTTTATGGACGGGGGTCCCTGGGCACCATGGATTCCCTCAAAACAGAACACCCATGCACCGGCGGCAAATGAAGAGGAGGATTCAGGGATTGTCGCTATTCCTCATCTTTCCCGGGATCTGATGGCCTGCTATGACGGCAATGGTTCCAATTTCGGCACCCATCCGCAGAATGTCCTCCGCGGAATGATTTATGATACACAGACCTGGGAGTTTCCTTATTTATATAATCTGATTGACCAGTACCGCTACCAGGCAAAGTTTAATGACGGTTATGCCTATAATATGATGTTTGTCGGCCCGGGCTGGATGAATAAGATGGGACGCTGGGAAGCCTCCTATGAACTTTTGCTTAAATCCTATGAGGACGGCTGCGCCTATTACGGAAAGCTGAAAAAAGAGGGAAAGCTTCTGGATATGACGATGGGAGAGTTTGCTGATTTTTACCGGAAGAAGAAAACCTATACACAGCCGGAGTGTGCGCTCTGGAAGGACATCTTATATGGAAGCAAGAAGCAGATTTTCTGGTACTGCGATCCGTTTATGCGTGCCTGTGTAAATATGGATCAGGGCGGTGCGATTGTGGATTTGCGGCCTTATGCGGCAAAGCTTGAATGGCCAGTGGGGATTGGAACAAAGCATGTGCAGGATGCCAGCTATCCGTTTTTGATTCAGGAGAAATACCGCGCCGGGTATTTTACGCATTATGCAGGCGAGGGAACGATTTACAGCGCAAAGGTTTGCTGCGGCGGGGAAGAGGTGGATTTATGCCTTTGCCGGACGAAGGCCCATGTTTCACAGGAAGGCGGGGACAGGATATTGACACTTGATCCGGTGGAGATTGTGTTCAGTGCGGTACGTGTAAGTCTGCAGACGGTGATTACCTTTGCGGAGGGGAGCAGTGCGATTAAGATTGAACGGAAGATTCTCTCAATCAGCGATCCCTCAGCGGATGTAAGGATTAATGAGTACATGGTGGGATGTTATGGGACGACCGAGTACAGCGAGGATATGAGCAGTCTGGTGCTTGGCGTGGATGCCGGAAGTATGGATGGAAAAGAGAGAGAAGAGAGTAAGGAAATTGCCTATGCTTATCGGTGCCGGGAAGAGGCGGCAGACGGGGCAGAGGCCGTGTGGTGCAAGCTTCCGCCGATTCACACCCGTGTTTCCCTGCGGTGCGAGGGGAGAGAGAAGAGAGGATATGTGAAAGAGGGATATGCATTCAGTCCGATGTTTACTCTGGGCTATACGGGGAAATTGGGGGAAAAGGAGGATTTTGTGACATGGCTCAGTCTGGAAAGGGAAGATTAAATTATCGCTGTCCTTCCTGTTTTATGCGGGATTTGGATATTGATTTGTTTTATGATAAGGAGAAGAAGGAATACTATTGCCTGCGCTGTCAGTATACCGGGACGGAGGAGGATGTGCTGAAGAAAAATGAGATGGCGCGGTTTCGGTATCGGAGTATGGGGGAGAGGATTACGGAGTTTGAGGAGTGAGGGGTGGTGAGATGTTGGAGATGGTAAAGGATGTTGAGAGGAAGTGAGGTTTATTGATGGGGAATGAGAAGTTGATGAAGGGGATGGATCTTTCGGTTCTGGCGGAGGTGGAGGCTTGCGGGGGGAGGTTTTTTGACCATGGGGTGCAGAGGGATGCCATGGAGATCCTCGCGGATTACGGGATGAATATGGTTCGGCTGAGGCTTTGGAATGATCCGTATGATGAAAATGGGAGAAGTTATGGGGCGGGGACTTGTGATTTGCCCTGTGTGATGGAACTTGCGCGGAGGGCGAAAAGATTGGGGATTGCCTGGATGCTGGATTTGCATTACAGCGATTTTTGGGCAGATCCGCAGAAGCAGGTTTTGCCGAAAGGCTGGGCAGAAAAGTCGGCAGAGGAAGTGGAGAAAGCGGTTTTTGATTTTACGTTTTCGGTGCTTACGGTGCTGAAGGAAGCGGGGCTTTTGCCGGCGGTGGTGGCTGTGGGGAATGAGGTGACGAACGGGCTTTTGTGGCCGTTTGGGAAGGTTGCTGTGCCTGGGAAGGATTTTGTGTCTGAGAAGAGTTTTGTGCCTGGAAAGGGTTTTGATTCTGGGAAAGCTTCGGACTTTGGGCAGATGGTTCGGTTTTTGAATGCGGGGATTGATGCAGTTAAGGCCGTGGATGAAGGGATTTCAGTGATGATTCATCTGGACAACGGCGGGGATAATGTGCTGTACCGCAATTGGTTTGATGCTTATTTTGCGGCTGGGGGGAAAGATTTTACCTATATTGGGCTGAGTTATTATCCGTTCTGGAGCGGGACGATGGAGGAGCTTTTCCGAAATATGGACGATTTGGCGGGGCGATATCGGAAGGATTTGATTATTGCGGAGGTTTCTTCAGGGTTTACGCTGGAGGATTATCGGGAGTTTGAAGGGCTTTCTGATGAAAAGAGGAAGGGGATGGCGGCAAGGGCAGAGGTGACGAAGCATGTGCCTTATCCGATGACACCTAAAGGACAGGGGCAGTTTATGAAGGATTTGATAGAAATGCTGCACAGGGTAAGGGATGGACGTGGGAAAGGGTTTGTTTACTGGGGACCTGAGTGGATTCCGGTGCCGGGAAGTGAATGGGCAGGGGAAAGTGCGATTGCTTACATGAAGGAGAAGGGACCGGGAGGGAATGAGTGGGCGAACCAGGCGTTGTTTGATTATCATGGGAATGTTCTTCCGGCACTTGAGGTTATTCGGGATGCCGGGTGCATTGGAGATAAAATGAAGAAAGAGGTTTTAGAACAATGAAAAAGAGATGGACAGCGATGTTTTTGGCGGCAGTACTGGGGCTTAGTCTTACAGCCTGCGGGGACTCAGGGGAGGCAGAACCCGGGGCATCCGGGGGAAGTGACGGCGGAAATGCCGGAGTGTCCGCAGAGGGCGGACAAGTCTTAAATGTATGGGCATGGGATAAGGCGTTTAATATTTATGCGATTGAGGAAGCGGCGAAGATTTACCAAAAAGATCACCCGGATTTTCAGATCAATGTGGTAGAGGTTTCCTGGAATGATATGCAGCCGCAGCTGGCGACGATTCTCTCGGCGGGAAATACGGAGGAATTGCCGGATATTCTTTTGATGCAGGATTTTGCTTTCCAGAAATATGTAAAGACTTACGATAACCTGTTTGCGGATCTGACGGATTCGGGGATTGATTTTGAGCAGTTTTCCAAGGGCAAGGCCGGGGCTTCTACGGTGGACGGAAAGCATTACGGGGTGCCGTTTGACAACGGAACGGAGGTTGCGGCTTACCGCACGGATATTTTGGAACAGGCAGGGTACAGTGTTGAGGATTTGACGGATATTGACTGGAATCGGTTTATTGAGATTGGAAAGGATGTAAAGGAAAAGACGGGATATTCTCTGTTTTCCACGCAGGCGGGATCGTCGGATATTTTGATGCAGATGGTGCAGTCGGCAGGCGGATCGATCTGGAACGAGGATGGGTCGCCGTATTTTGTGGGCAATGCGACATTGGAGGCAGCATTACATACCTATCAGGAATTATTTGAAACGGGGGTAATGGAAACGGCGAACAGCTGGGATGAGTATGTGGCGACGTTTACCAGCGGAAATTCTTTAGGGGCGATTAACGGGTGCTGGATTATGGCAAGTATTGAGTCGGCGGAGGATCAGTCTGGTCTGTGGTCGATCACCAATATGCCTTCCCTTCCAGGGGTGTCCGGGGCGACGAATTATTCCAATCAAGGCGGTTCAACCTGGGGAATTACCACGAACTGCAAGGATATGGATCTGGCAGTTGACTTTATGAAAACGACGTTTGCGGGAAGTATGGAATTGTACGAAACGATTCTTCCGGGTGCAGGGGTACTTTCTACCTGGATTCCGGCGGGCGAGAGCGAGGCTTATGCCCAGCCGAAGGAGTTTTACAACAATCAGCCGGTTTATGAAAAGATTACCGAATTTGCTTCCAAAACTCCGGTGTTTGATACAGGGATGTATTTTACCGAGGCTAATGACGCCCTGGCGGTGGCGGCGACGAATATCTGCACCGGTGGGTCGATTGAGGATGAATTGAAAAATGCGGAGGATACCGTAAAGTTTAATATTGGGATGTAGTTTTAAGGAAGCAGGAGGTAAATTTCTGAAAGGGGAAAAATGATGGAGAAGAGTAAGAGGAGTGGATTTACCCTGCAGCAGAAGCAAAAGCTTGTAGGGTGGCTGTTTCTGATTCCAGGAGTGGCCCTGATTATTATTTTAAGTTTTTATCCGGCAGTTAAGGCCCTGATGATTTCCTTCCAGACCGGAACCGGGGCAAATATGAAATGGTGCGGTTTTATGAATTATGTGCGGATTTTTCAGGACGGCGTGTTTATCCAGTCGATTAAAAACTGTTTTTTCTACCTGATTATCCAGGTTCCGATTATGCTGGTTTTGGGGCTGGCGCTGGCCTCCCTGTTAAATAATCCGAAACTTCGGTTTAAGGGATTTTTCCGAACGGCAATCTTTCTGCCCTGTGCGACCTCGCTGGTTGCCTATGCGATTATTTTCCGTTCCCTGTTTGCCAATGACGGGTTTGTAAACTCGGTTTTGGTTAAGCTGGGGATATTGAGCAGCAATTATAACTTCTTATCCCATGCATTCAGCGCAAAGGTTGTGATTATTATTGCGTTAATCTGGCGGTGGACGGGGTACAATATGGTATTTTACCTTTCCGGTTTACAGAATATCGAGTATTCGGTGTATGAGGCGGCGAAGATTGACGGGGCAAATATGGTGCAGACCTTCTTTAAGATTACCGCGCCGCTGTTAAAGCCGACAATCTTGATGACGGTGATTATGTCCACGAACGGTACGCTGCAGCTGTTTGACGAGTCGGTCAACTTAACCAATGGGGGTCCGGCAAATGCCAGTGTAACCATGTCGCATTATATCTTTAACCGGGCGTTCCAGGGTGTGCCGAATTTCGGTTATACCTCGGCGATGTCTTTTGTTATCCTGATTATGGTGGCAATCCTTGCCATTGCACAGATGAAAGTAGGTGACAGCCGTGACTAAGAAGAGTACAACCTTTTTTATGTATGCATTTTTAATTTTGTGTTCTGCGATTTCCATATTTCCGCTGCTGTGGATGGTGATTGCGGCAACGAATAAGAGTGTGGATGTTATCGCCGGTAAGCTGACGATTGGGACGAATCTGATTCAGAATTATAAGAATCTGATTGGATCGCAGGATGTGTGGCATTTCTTTTTAAACTCGGGGAAATATGCCATTATGACGACGGTGCTTTCGCTGCTGGTGTGCTCGCTGGCGGGGTATGCGTTTGAAATTTACCATGATAAGATAAAGGATTTTTTGTTTATGCTGATTCTGATGACTATGATGCTGCCTTTTGTGGCGCTGATGGTTCCGCTGTTTCAGATGTTTTCGGAGGCTAAGCTGTTAAACTCCACGCTGGGATTTTTACTGCCTTCGATTTCCACGCCGCTTTTGATTATGATGTTTCGGCAGAGCGCAAAATCGTTTCCTCTGGAGATTATTGAGGCGGCGAGGATTGACGGGTTAAGTGAGATTCAGATCTTCTTTCGGATGTTTGTGCCGATGATGAAGTCTACGTATGCGGCGGCGACGACGATTTCCTTTATGAATGCATGGAATAATTATCTGTGGCCCAGGGTCATTATGACGAAGAGCACGTCGCAGACCATGCCGATGATGATTTCGAGTCTGACGTCGGGGTATCATACGGATTATGGGATGCTGATGCTGGCGGTATTGATTACGACGCTGCCTACGGCGATTGTATTCTTTGTATTGCAGAAGAACTTTGCGGAAGGGATTACGGGGGCGATTAAGTAGAAGAGATTTATATGCGTTAGTTGTGACAAATGATGATGTATAGGTTATAATAAGGGATGGAAAAGCCACAATCATGCTGTTTTTTGTGCGGAATTGTGGCTTTTTTATGCGAGAACTTTCAGTAAAGATTGGAGGAAATGGGAAGAATATGAGGCGGAAAAAGATTCTTTATGGGGGGGATTATAACCCGGAGCAGTGGCTTAAGGAGCCGGAGATTTTGGAGAAGGATATTGCTTATATGAAAGAGGCCAGGATCAATACGGTGAGTATGGGGATGTTTTCCTGGGCAATGCTGGAGCCGGAGGAAGGACAGTATCGGATGGGATGGCTGGAGGAGAGGATTGAACAGCTGTACCGGAACGGGATTTTTACGATTCTTTCTACACCTTCGGGGGCGAGGCCGCGGTGGTTAGCACAGGCTTACCCGGAGGTTTTGCGGGTGAGGGAGGATCGGGTCAGGCAGATTTTCGGGGAGAGGCATAATCACTGTTATACTTCGCCGATGTATCGGGAAAAGGTGGGGAGGATGAACCGGGAACTGGCGAAGAGGTTTGGGAAGCATCCGGCGGTGGTGATGTGGCATGTTTCTAATGAGTATGGCGGGGAGTGCCATTGCCCGCTTTGTCAGGAGGCGTTTCGGGAGTGGCTTGAGAGAAAGTATGGGACGGTTGAGGCGTTAAATGATGCATGGTGTACGACGTTTTGGAGCAGGAGGTATTCGTCGTTTGCGCAGGCGGAGAGTCCTTCTTCGATAGGGGAATGGGAGCTGCACGGGCTGACGCTGGACTGGAAGAGGTTTGTCACGGCGCAGACGGCGGATTTTGCGCGGCATGAGATTGCGGCATTGAAGGAAGAGGGGATTACGCAGCCGACGACGGTGAATTTGATGTATGATTATCAGCAGTTAAACTATGATGAACTGGCGAAGTGTGTGGATGTGGTTTCGTGGGATTCTTATCCGGTGTGGCATGAGGGGGAGGATATTGTCCCGGCGCTTGATCAGGCGATGCAGCATGATTATATGCGGTGTCTGAAGCATAAGCCTTATCTTTTGATGGAGTCCTGCCCGTCGAGTTTGAATTGGCAGAGGGTGAGTAAGCTAAAAAGGCCGGGGCTTTTGACGGCTTCGGGGCTGCAGGCCATTGCCCACGGATCGGACAGCGTGATGTACTTTCAAATCCGGCAGAGCCGGGGGGCTTCGGAGAAATTTCACGGGGCGGTGATTGACCATTATGGGGGGACGGATACCAGGGTGTTTCAGGAAGTGAAGGCGATTGGGGAAGTGCTGGAAACTTTGGAGGAGATAAAGGGGGCTGCGGTGAAGGCTGATGTGGCGGTGATTTATGATGTGGAGAACCGCTGGGCCATGGAGGATGCGCAGGGGCCGAGAAATGACGGTTTATTTTATCATGAGGCGGCAATGAAGTCGTACACGGCGTTTAAGCGTCTGGGGCTGAATGTGGATGTGATCAGCCAGGCACAGGAGATTGAGGGCTATCGGATGGTAGCGGCACCGATGCTTTATTTGTTTCGCGATGGGATGGAGGAGAAAATTCGGCACTTTGTCGCGGGGGGCGGATGTTTTGTCCTGACGTACTGGTCGGGGGTTGTGGATGAAACGGATCGGTGCTTTCTGGGAAAGACGCCGCACGGGCTTACGGATGTGTTCGGGCTTCGGCGGGCGGAGATTGACGGGTTATATGATGGGGAGGTGAATGGGCTGGTTTTAGCAAAGGATGCGGCAAAGATTTTGGGGAAGGATGATTTGGCTGAGGAAAATGGGAGAGATGATTTGGTTAGGGAAAAAGGGAAAGGTGATTTGGCTGAGGAAAAAGGGACTGCTTTTGCAGACAGGGATTTTCGCGTGAAGGGGTATGAATGCAGGAATCTTTGTGAACTTTTGGAGGTTGAGGATGCTCAGGTGCTTTTTACCTATGCCAGTGCTTTTTATCAGGGCAGTCCGGCGGTTACAGTGAAAGCGTTTGGGAAGGGAAAAGCCTGTTATGTGGCAGCGGATGCCAAGCAGAGGTTTTATGATGATTTTTATGCATGGCTTGCAGGGCAGGAAGAAGTTTGTCCGATTCTGGAGGGGGAAATTCCTGCTGAAGTTGAGGTATCTTCGCGAACGGCGGGAGAGTGGGAGTATGTGTTTGTGCAGAATTTTAGCGACCGGGAGGTGGATATCCGGGGGCTGAACTTTGGGGACGATATTGAAATTTTATATGGCAGGGGGGATTTGGAAAGGCTGCAAGCTTATGGGAGTGTGATTATGAAAAGGAAAATGGAGGGTGAAATTTCATAATTGAATCATCGAAATATACATGATATAATGAAAAGAAGCTATAGTACATAAAATTTTAGGCTGAATATAGCTTTATTTTAATTATTGTGCGCAGAAGTATTTTAGAATCCATAGTTGATAATACTAATCGTGAGGTGAAAAGCGATGTTAAATATTTATTTCGGAGAAATGCCAGAAGCTATCTATAATACGAATGTTTATTTTAACAACACATATAAAGATAATTGGATGATTAATCCATTGACCAAGGACATGATTAAAGCAGTTGATAACTCGGATGTTATCGATGAAAAAACGATTATGAGTCCAATATTTGGAAACATGAGTCCTAAAAAGCTATCTGGTGGTGTGAAAACATTGATTTTAATAGCTTTTGATAAGGAAAAAATATTCAATGCTTCCACCTGCGGAGATAACTGTGCAGAATGGATATTAAAAATTGCAAAGGAACGTAAGGTTATTATTAATTTGCACCATCTTATGGATTTTGGACCAGAACCATTTAAGGCCAAAATATTAAACACAAATAAAATCATAAAAAATATGGCAGAGCTTGTATTTGAAGCAGGAGAGTTTGTGTGAGGTGTCGTACCATAGTAAAAATAAAGGGACTGTGAAAAAAGTCCCCTAACCCAAAAGAACACTTTCAAGAATAACCCCTGGAGGTGTTCTTTTCATTATTTAAACCAATTCTTTGATATAAAACCGGTTCATTGTGTGATGAAGCACGGCTTTTGGCTTCTCAATCTGACAAAATCCATGATTTTCATACATGTGTATTGCCGTTTCAAGGTTTGTATGTGTTTCCAAATATAATCTCTGATAACCAATATTTCTGGCAAAATCTTCGGCTAACTGCAGCAGATATTTTCCCAGCCCTTTACCCTTTGCCGCGTCGGTCAGATAAATTTTTTGCAGTTCAGCACAGCAGTCAAATCCACCAAATTCCGCAATGCCAACCCCGCCAATAACCTGCTCTCTGTCATCCACAACGATAAAATATTCCCGTTTCTCTGGCTCGGCATGATAGAACGCGCTGAGATGATCTAATTCCGGGTCAAAGTAAACGGTTCCTGGAATATTCAAATGAAATTTTTCTAAATTGGTTCGGATAATCGCTGCAATCAACGGATCATCCGATTTCATGATTGGACGTATTTTATAGCCTTTTATTTCTCTGTGCATTTCTATACTCCTAACTAAATTGGATTATTTTACTTTCTGTACGCTTTCCTGTCGTTACCGCACGAACAAATTCCTCAGCAATTGTAGCAAGAGATGAGAATGTGTAGTAGAATAGAATTCGTCGATGATGGGAAAAAGGATGAAAATAAAATGGAATTAGACGATAATACATATACATTATTAGAAAATCCCGATCAGGGAGGGGGGATTAAAGCGTTTCCGCCCTCTCCTGAACCGTTTTTTTAAAGTTAATGACATCGTGCTGGTAGTCAGAAGCCATGTATTCGGAAGTAATCATAAAGTCCGCCGTGGCCTTATTTACTGCCATGGGAATATCGTAGACCTGGGCAATACGCATCAGCGCTTTGACGTCCGGGTCGTGGGGCTGTGCGGTGAGCGGGTCGGAAAAGAATACAACGAAGTCAATCACGCCTTCGACAATCTTTGCGCCAATCTGCTGATCTCCGCCTAACGGGCCGCTGTTATAGCCTTTTACGGTAAGTCCGGTCTGGTCGGTAATCATCCGTGCCGTGGTTCCGGTTCCGTATAAATTGTGGTGCTTTAAAATGGAATAATGTTCCTGACACCATTCGATTAATTTCGGTTTTTCATTATCATGAGCAATCAGTGCAATATCTTTCTTTGGTCCAATCGTAAATGTAATATAATCCTTTGCCATAGGTTATCATCTCCTTTCTCTATGGCATAGTATAGTTAATGTTTATGCAGGTCTGCACAAACAATAACCTGTTGTACGCACCGGAAGCTTCCGTCTGCGTTCCCTAAGGTATACCATAAAGGCCGGAGAAAAAGCAAGTTAAATATTCATGAAGAAATTATGACGATTTTCTAAAGTATTGTGCCAAATGGTTTATTTTCTGCGCAGTAGTGCGGGCAGAAAGAGCGGATAATGCAGCTACTGATGCGGGTGTGTTCGTGGATAATGCGGGTATTTATGCGGATGTGTTATTTCCAGCGTTTTAAGGTCGGGAACCATTCCTGCATGATTTTTCTTGCGTCGGCTTCACTCATATTGGGGTTAGCGGCGGTCATGGGAGGGATGCAGATTTCAATCATTTCTTCCATTGTACCCTGAAAGGTGAAATCGCCGTGTTCAAAACAATATTTGCAGTAATCCTCATTTTTGCTGCCGTCAGCATTCGTTCCATACAATTCATCGGTTTCTCCCATGGGCATACCACAGCACTGGCAGAATTTTTGCGTTATTTCGTTCGTTTCTTTTGTTTCGTTCATTTTGTTCATTTCGTTCATTTTCGTACCTCCGTTTTTGTTGTTTATGGGTTGGTGTAACAGATTTCAGCAAGGTTTCATTTCCTAAATATTCCTTAAATATTTTTGATACTGTTGCTTTCGTTGTTACTGGAACCACTATAACACACATATCCTGACATCTTCTGTCAAGGTTTATTTTTTTTGATGAATTTTTTTGTAATTTATCTGCACTGATATTTTTCATAAATTTCCTTTGCCTGTGCAGCCAGAATTTCGCGCAGTTCTTTTGGTTCAATAATTTCCACCTTGGTTCCAAAGGAAAGCAGGTAGCCGATAAGCCATGGATCAACGGGCATTTCGGCAGAGGCAAGCAAATCTCCATTTTCCTGCAGCTTGATTTGTGTACTGTCAAATTCATCATAGACACGGTAGGCAATCGTTTTGGAGAATAAAAGGACAATGGTTTGACAAAACTGCTGCGGACTATCTTGTGGTTCCGGGTAGGGTCTTGGAATGAAGGTTTTGGTCAGAAGTTTTAATTCCAGGATACGGTTTAGCTTAAACAGGCGAAAGTCCTGCCGTTTCAGGCAATAGGCTTTGATGTACCAGTCTTTGGACTTATAGGATAATTTTAACGGCTGGATAATACGTCGGCTTTGTTTACCGGCTGTACTTTCATAGAGAATTTCCATTTCCCTGTGTTGGAGAAGGGCAGTTTTTAATTGTTCAAACTTTGTATTATCGCAGGCAGAATTTCCCCAGCGTGAAAAATCTACTTCAATCCAGTTTTCAGTGGTTGTATGGAAAAGCGCCGATAATTTGGTTTGGATTTCC
Organism: Lachnospiraceae bacterium; assembly: GCA_009774615.1. Lineage (GTDB taxonomy): Bacteria > Bacillota > Clostridia > Lachnospirales > Lachnospiraceae > Caccovicinus. The sequence continues at coordinate 3,598 of VSOC01000021.1, read as the reverse complement.
TTTGCGGAGGGATAGCCGGTGGCAGAAATGCTCTGCAGGGCGGCCAATAATTCCTGGCGTTCATGTTCCGATAAAATGGTTCGATCCAGGATAAAATCGTGCAGCAAAGAAATTCCGCCGTTCCTTCCCGGTTCTGTATAGACGGGGATTCCGGCACCGCTTAAAGCTTCAATATCGCGGTAAATTGTCCTCGAAGAAACTTCAAACGCGGCAGCCAGTTCAGGAGCTGTGGCGTTTCCTTTGTCTAAGAGATAATATAAGATTTTAAATAAACGGCTGTCTGACATTGTCTTACCTCCACAGATAAGAATAGCATAAAAATCAGAATTTAATTGCCCTGGCAGATAAAATAAGTGAAGCAATAAATAGAAATAAGTATAGGATACATTTTGGAGTTTAAATCGGAATAATTCAAGTTAATTGCTTCTTTTCATAAATAATGTAAGCTCCTCCCATAACAGCTTTTCAGAATAAGACATTGTATTGCCAAAACTATCGATAAAGTCCTTATCATGTTTTGCACCGAGTTTTTTGTATAGTCTGCCGGCCTGATCATTTCCTTTTACAATACATATGCTCATTTTCTGATAATGGTGTTCTAAGGCATAGCCTCCGATGGTTTGAATCAGGGCAGTGCCTACGCCTTTGCCGCGGGCATTTTCTGTTACATGGAGGGAGTCAAGATACCATGTAAACTCCAGTTCGGGATCTTCCATGCCTGCGACGAAGCCTAAGAAAAGGCCATTTTCACAGGCCACCCAGATTTTTTTATTTTCATCGGAAAGATAGGTTTCCCATTTTGCCCGGCCATAGTCTAAGGTAAGGCTTGCCAGGTATTCTTCGGAGAGAAGGTTTTTATAGGTGATTTTGTGGTTTTTGATATAAAGTTCTGCAATGTGATTGATATCCTTTTTATCGGCAAGTCGGATTTCCATGATTTCCTCCATTCTGAGCACGTTTCACCGTATAGTTTTCTCTTTGATAAGTTCAGTTTTGTTCGGTAAAATATTTTTCCAGCAGTTGGCGGATGTACAGACTGCCGACAGGGACTTCCGTATCAAACATCGGGCGTTCGATGCGGATGTGTTTATCTTCGGACAAAATATGGATTCTGGGTATTCCTTTGTCATTTCGGCGTATAAACCAATAAAAGTTGTGACCTTGATAAGTTATTTTTCTTTTGCCTTTTTTAGCAATCATAGAATTCACCCTCGTTTAAAATTCCTGCAAGAAAGGATAATCCCTCTGCCAGCCATTGCAGAAAAATCATCCTTTTAGTTCAATTTTATCTATGTTTTTTTTTCGCTATTATTCTATAATTTCAGCGTTAAATCCCCTTCTTTAATCCATCCGATTTTCCTTAAAATTTCGCCGAAAACCGCCGTGAGAAGAGCAGGAAGGACAAAGCAAATCAAAAGGATTCCCAGCCACATCTTCGCACCGCCGTCCATGCTGGTATAGATACCGATAGGGCCGACCAGGCCGCAGGTTCCCATTCCGGCAGCGGTGTGAATATTGGTCATCTGAAATACAACCGTGGCTATAGGGCCGGTGATTGCGGAAGCCAGTGTGGGCGCAATCCAAATCCTGGGATTTTTGACGATGTTTCCAATCTGCAGCATGGAGGTTCCAAGCCCCTGTGCCAGCAGCCCGCCTACGCCGTTTTCGCGGAAGGAGAGGACGGCAAAGCCAATCATCTGGGCGCAGCAGCCCGCCGTAGCCGCACCGCCAGCCAGTCCGTCAAGTGTCAGGGCAATGCAGATTGCCGCGCTGGAAATGGGCAGAGTAAGGGCGACGCCGACCAGAACGGAAACCAGGATACCCATAAAAAAGGGCTGCATTTCCGTTGCCGTTTTTACCATCTGACCGAAGGCATCCATGAATTTTGCCACGCCCGGGCCGGCAAACTGGGCGACTAAAACGCCCGAAATAATGGTTACGCCGGGGGTTACTAAGATATCCACGCGGGTTTCTTTGGATACGATTTTTCCAAGTTCCGTGGCAATAATGGTTGCAACCAAAGCCCCCACCGGGCCGCCCAGGGCATTGCCCGCGATACCTACCGTAGCCGCCGAAAAGAGCACCAGCTGCGGTGCTTTTAAGGCATAGGCGATGGATACGCCAAGAGCAGCACCGGTGGCGCTTTTTGCATAATCTGCGATAACTTGAAAAGCCTGAATCTGCGTTTTTTCGCCGATGGTGGCGAAGATCGTCCCGATTAACAAAGATGCAAACAAACCAAATGCCATGGCACCCAATGCATCAATGAGATAGGTCTGGACGGTGATATTGACGTTCTTCCGCTTTAAGAACGCCTTCATTCCTGTCTGTTCCATAGAAAATTCTCCTTTATGTATTTGTGCACACATTTGACAATGGCTGTTTGTCAAAGCAGTTTAGCGTAGTTTAGCAGAAACCGGGGGAAATGGCAAGGGTTTTTTGTACTTTGTTAAAAATATATCAATCTCGTTATTCTGTTATCCAATGAAACATGGTATTTTGCAGGTGCTAGGAAGAAGGGCACTGTTTTTTCAGGTGGGCAAGAAGTCCCTGACATCCCGCCAAAACATCCGTGTAGGTCTGGTCAAAATCGCCCGTGTACCAGGGATCGGCAACATCGCGGTCGCTCCCGGCAAAGGATAGAAGCTTATACAGTTTTTTATCGGGATCTCCGCCCCAGAAGCGGTGCATATTTTTCATATTCCACTGATCCATGCCGATAATGTAATCATAGGTTTTATAGTCCGATTTTTTAATCTGAACAGCGGTTTTCCCGGCAGTGCTGATGCCCACAGAAGAAAGCTTCTGCCGGGTTCCCCAGTGCACGCCGTTTCCGATTTCCTCTGTACTTGTGGCGGCAGAAGCGATAAAAAGCCGGTTGGAAAGTCCTGCTTTTGCGGCTAAATCTTTCATAACGTACTCGGCCATCGGACTGCGGCAAATATTGCCGTGGCAAATAAAAAGTATTTTTATCATTTTTCCATAACTCCTTAAATGTTCTGTATTTCTTCTCAAATGCTTAATTTTGCAGGTTTTTTGAACGATTCCAAAGCTGTGTGTTTCCAAAGTATTTTCTCAAATCGTTTCATACTTTCTCATATTTGTCCCTGCAAAATTGGTAAATACGTTGGTAAAGTAAGCGGCTTTACCAACGGGCTTTTTTAAGAGTTCACTACTCGATGCAGTTCCTCTTTCGCATCATCAAAATTCACATGGGTGTAGGTATTCAGGGTTACGCTGATATCCGAATGACCCATAATATACTGTAAGGTCTTCGGATTCATTCCCGACTTCGCCATATTAGAGCAAAAGGTGTGTCTGCATACATGAGGGGTTACTTTAGTCATCTGGATATGGTAAATCTTGTTGTACTTTTCGATGATATGCTCCATATACTTCTCCCAGCGAAGCACAACCATTGGCATATCATTCTTGTCCAAAAATAAGAAACGGATATAACCATCTACCATAGGCTCAACTTTCGGTGCTTCCCGATTAGCAATGATTCTCCGAAAGCACGCTGCCACTTCTTCTGTCATAGGAACATAGCGGACACCGCTTTCCGTTTTCGGCTCCTGAATCACATATTCCATCTGGG
>VSOC01000209.1 GCA_009774615.1 Lachnospiraceae bacterium | reverse complement strand
ATACGACCTGCGGGACTGTCTGGTCTGCAAGCGGATAGTGGATGAAAAGAACGGAATCGACCGCAGCACCCTCGTATCCTACGACCACGCCGGGAACGTAGTATCCCTGCGCCGGAAAGGGATAGATGGCCGGGAAACGGAGATTACCTACCAGTATGACTTGAAAGATCGTTTAGTCCGGGCCAGCAACATGGAAGGTGCCGTGTTTGCGTACCATTATGACCTTAACGATAGGCTGGTGGAGGAGAAACGTCATTCTACAGGCCATACCCAAGGGACAGGGACGTGGAACTACCGGTATGATTGCATGGGCCGTCTGACCGAGAGAACGGATCCTGACGGCCAGATGGAGGAATGGAACCAATATGATGAATTGGGGCGGAGGACCGTCCAGAAACTGGCAGATGGGGAAGAATTCCATTTCCATTATGAGGCACAAGGACTCCTTTCTGGTGTTGCCAGCGTCAGGAGTAGGGAAGAAGGCAGGGAACTGCAGAACTACCGCTATAACAGCCGAGGCCAGGTGACCGGGATCGTGGACGGAAATGGAAACCAGACCGGTCTTGATCTAGACGCTTGGGGAAGGTTGATGAAGATCCAGGCAGCGGATGATGGGGTGGAAGGATATACTTATGATCATGCCGGGAATATCACTTCCACAACGGACGCAAACGGGGGAACCATCTATTACCGTTATAACAGCCAGGGGAAGGTCTGCGAGATCACGGATCAGGAAGGTTTGAAGGAGCGGTTCTATTATGACCGGGAAGGGCGGCAGATCCTTTCTATTGACCGTCTAGGCAACCGGGTGGAAACCGAGTATAATATAGACGGGAACCCTGTGAGGAGGGTCAGCTGTGACAAGCACGGGGAGCACCGTGACGTAAGGACCTGGAGGTACGACTGCCTAGGATATCTGAAAGAGGCGGTGGGCGGGGGATTCCGTTACCACTATGAGCACCGGCCGGATGGTAAGCTCCTGTGCAAGGAAGTTTCCGGTCATGCTGTGCTGCGATACACCTACCATCCAGATGGCAACGTAAAGACTATGACCGATGGAAGCGGCAGGGTACTGTTCTACGGGTATGACCATGGTGGAAGACTCATTTCTGTAGCGGATGAAGCCGGGGAGATCGTAGGCTACTGCCATACCCCTGGAGGGAAGGTAAAGGAGATACGACATCGGAACGGGGTGAGGACGGCTTATGAGTATGATACGGAAGGGAACATCATCCACCTGCTGACGGAAACCAGGGACGGGGGAACGATCTGTGACCTGCGATATGCGTATGACCTGAACGGGAACCGGACAGCCAAGAGCGGGACGATGCTGCTCCCAGGGCATCCCGGTGGGGTTTCCGAGCAGATCCGGGATATCCATTACCGTTATGACAGGATGGACCGCCTGACTGCGGAGGTCAGGGATGGGGAGGAAACCAGTTACCTCTACGACGTATGCGGGAACCGCCTGGAGAAAAGGAAAGGGGGGGAGGACAGAGAGATACCATTATAATGGGAAAAACCAGCTGGTCAGACGGGTGGCAGGCGGAGATGCCTGGGACTATACCTATGACCTCCAGGGCAACCTGGTCAGGGAAGCTGGGCCAGAGGGGGAGCGGCAGTATCTTTATGATACCGAAAACCGTCAGATCCGTGTCCTTTCCGGCGGGAAGGAGATCCAGGAGGAACGGTATGACGGGGAAGGGATGCGTGCTGGCCTGAACGTGAACGGAAAAAGGAGTACATTCCTGTATGGAAACGGGAATCTGTATGCGGAGTTTGATGAAACAGGAGCGGATGTCAGCCGTTATATCTGGGGAGATGGCCTGGTGGGGCTGGGATGCCAGGGAAAGCTCTATGGGGTCCACCGGGACGAGCAGTTAAGTACGGGATGGATCACGGGAGGAAACGGAGTTCCTGAAAATGTGTATGAGTATGATGCCTTTGGGGTGCTCCTGGGGAGCTATGGTAAGGTGCCGGGGCGGCTCCTTTATGGAGGCCAGCAGTATGACGCAGAGATGGAGCAATACTATCTGCGGGCCAGATATTATAACCCGATGATCGGGCGTTTCATGCAGGAGGATACCTACCGTGGGGATGGGCTGAACTTGTATGCCTACTGTGCAAACAATCCGGTGATGTATTATGATCCTAGTGGAAGAAATAGTGATTGTAATCATGCTCGAGGTGCAAAGGAAAACACACAGCAAGAGAATGTAGTAGTTGAGGATGGAACAGGAAACAATATTCAATGGTCAGGAGATAAAGGTATATATTCTGTAGCATATGAAGTAGAACTGCCAAGTAATATGTATCCAGGGAGTAGCGATGAAAGACATTTTCAAGAAGCAAATAAACAATTATATAATGCGTTCCAGGCAGATCCAGAATTTGCACAATTAATGGAATCTATATATCCAGGTATTGTAGAAGGAGTGAAACCGGGGAAAAGAGGCGCTTTTTCAAGAAAAGCACCGACTAAAGATGTTACATGGCATCATGAAGCAACACGTAGTGGTATTTTGCAATTAATTCCAATAGAACAACATAGGGCAAAAGGGAAAATTCAGTCAATTCTTCATCCACAAGGAAGCGGAGGAATGGAAAATTGGGGTGGAGGAAGAAAAAGAAAAAAATAGGAGAGGCTAAAATGAGCGAAATGTTAGAATTAGTATATGTATTAGAGCATATTAATGAATTTAATTGGTCAGATGCATTATTTTTACCAGAAGATGAGGTGTGGAATCTAAACACAAAATGTATGGTTTTAGATCCAGACGATGTAGAGGATGATGAGGAGGATGCCCCTCAAATAGCAAAAGAAAAGGGGTTAATATATACATTAAGTATTCAGAACGTTCAAATGATTTATGAAAATGTACATGAACAGAAAGGGGATTGTTCTAGCGACGACTTAATAAAAGCATTCCTATATTATTATGATAATGATGCATATATAGAGTTTTAATGAAAGCCTTGATTTTCTATCTGCGCAGAGGAGAATGAGGACGAAAAAACATACAAGACATTAAAAAGCCTCCTATATTGCAATGAGTAAAGTATTATAAGCAAACTTAAAGTATAGGAGGCGAATTTAAATGGAAAACAAGGTCTGTGTCCAGTATAAATATAATGAGAATTGGATAAAAGAAGAATAGATTATAAGGAGAAGATGTGTTTTCCTACGAATAAATATAACAAAGAGATCCTTTTCACACTTTAAAAACTCCTCACCACAAATAATGTAGGGAGTTTTATCGAGATATCCGTGCTCAAGGCTAGATGGCAGTGGTGAGTGAGGAGTAAGATGTTACACTGTCGGCAGAGAATGTTTTAAGGTTCCGGCAAAAAGAAACCCGTTTTAAGTTGAGCGAGGATATTATCTTATCTGGTGAGAGTTTAGATTATAGTAGTAGAAAGAACGGGATTGTTGATCCTGTATAAGATGAAGATCATGAGCTGATTTGATAATTAATCTTAGTTAAAGAATGTTGTCATAAAAAACTTGCAATGAGCAAGGGGGATTAGAGTAATGGGATATACAAGTACATTTGCTAATGAATTATTAGTTACTCCTTTTGATGATAAATCAATAGTTGAAGAAGAGATAACTGAAAAACTAACTAAAAGAGAATTTTGTGAGCATTGTTATAGCAAGCTCAAATTTGAGCGAAATGTGTGGAAAAATTTGGGTGAGGACTTTAGTGATATAGAAGATGATTCGCCTACAAAATATGACGAAATTAATAATCAATTATATCAGCAAAAGGTGTCATATGAAAATTTTGAAATATGGTTAGGTAACTTTAGAATTGATAAAATTTATACAATTAACAGCAATGCAGGAACAGGAAAGACAATTATCTTAAGAGTTAAAAGTTTGTAACACTAAGAAGCCATAGAATCCCACGGCTTTGCTGGCCCTTTTTGCAATCTTTGAATTATCTGCGTTATCGATAATTTGGGCTCTTGCCCTAAAAGGCGGAAAAAATGTTTCTGAAAATAGTGCATAAGGGCATCTTCAGAAATCCGCCCCCTGGATGGTGTTCTCTGGTAACGGATTTGGCTAGAATTCATCTTCCCAATAAAGTAGATAGGGTTGTTCTTTTTATTGAAAACTTTTAACTTTCAAGTAATTTCAATGCAAGCGGATTTTTGACAACAAATGGAATACATAAGTATTCAATTGGTTATGGTGTAAATGTAAATAGTTATGGAATGGCAGAAAAAAATGGAACATATGATTTAACAAATTCTAAAATATTTATGGTGAAAGATAATGCCAAATGGATATAAAACAATTACGGTTTATTTGACTTTTAATTAATTTGAATATGGAAAAAGTTTTAATGTAGAGAAAGTGTGTAATAAATTAGTTTTATGAGAAATTTGTCCGCAGGCAGGAAACGAAACAGCTATAGAGATGGGAAGTGGCGAAGCAAGTTTGAATAGCAAGGAACATGAAGTCTTAAAAGGGAAGAATAGAATTCTTTGAATTTAAAGAAAAAATATTTGATTAACAAGGAGTAGTTATGACTAAAACTGATTTTTCTTTATATCTAGCAATAATGGGACTTGCTATTGAAATATGTCAGGTTCTATGTTCTAAATTATCAAAGATAAATAAAAAGGCATATCATTTAATTAGCATGATTTCGATAGCTATTGCTGTTTTTGTTCCCGCTTGGTTTATAAAATATTATGAGTTTTTGCCAGAAGATATGAATTTAACAGCAGAGGAGATGTTAATTAAGGCTGAAGAATATTATAAAACAAAAGATTATTTAAAAGCTATTGGTATTTATAATTCTGATAAACTAGTACTGCATTGCTTAAATAAAAATGAATAAATGTTGCGTCATGCAGGAAATCCGCCCGGCTTTCCATACTTTTAAGGATACCTGTTTTCCCTTTTTGCCCAGTTCCACGCCAGGGGCACAGGCCTCCGCCACAAAGCGGACAAGGGCTTCCGACTTATGCGTGTTCAG
>VSOC01000208.1 GCA_009774615.1 Lachnospiraceae bacterium | reverse complement strand
GCTTAATTGTACTGGCTGCTCTTTTTTCTCCTTTTCTTTTAGCTGACGCAGCTTTTCCAGTTCCGCTATCCTCTCCGACCCAAGCCATTTATCTGCATGGCGCCGGTCTGTGCTGTATTCCTTCAGGCTCTCATATCCGCTCTCTAACAGTTTCTTTTCCAGGCGCCTGACTGCGGACTCCCGTGACTGCCGCCGTCTCTCCCGTTTATTCTCTGAATCCCGTTTTTCCATATCGGAAGCATGCACGATCTGGATTCCGTTCCGTATATCCTCCAGATCCTGCATCAGATCCCGGCTTTCCCTGCGCTCTGCACGGACGTTCTGGATCTCAAAGGAAAAATACCGGCCGTGGTATTCGGAGAAAAAGAGTTCCGTAAAATAGTGGTTCCGCACTTTATCCTTTATCCTGTCCTGGCAGAGCCTGGCGCATATCTTGCATATATCCATGCTCACCGGATGGTCAAAGAGCTTTTTCCCTTTGATGATCCGGGTGTCCACCTGTCCTTCAAACAGTGTGCCGCTTAAGTCATTTCTGAGATAGGAAATTTTTACATCATAAAATACATTCCCCCTTTTCTTATCCAGTTCATGCCCCAGGACCGGACACATCCCTGCACATCTGTTCCGTCCGCAGTCATAAGGGTCATAGTTCATCTCCCATTCCAGCGTATCCCGGTTGAACCGCATATGCTCCCGACAGACACGTCCTTTCTTCTGCAGTCCGAAACTGATCTCCTGCCTCCGTATCTCATCGTCATGCAGTTTCAGGATATGCTCCACACTCCCCTCATAACAGTATTCTTCCTCCGTCATGTGAACCTCGCAGTCATACCGGAGTACGCCATGCTCCTGAAGATATTCATGTTTCAGCTTACATTCTTTCTTTTCATAAGGGCAGTGGATGGTAGGAATCAGTCAATGAAAAGAAACTATGTATAGTAAAAGATATATGGTATACCTAAAATAAATAATAATCATACCCCTGCTAAATACTTCGTGGTCATGATGTAAATTCATAAATAATTCCCCATTCAATCAGTTTTTTTGCCGCAGAACCCGTAATGCCGGACAGCACACTGGAAAGAAGCTCCTTACTGTAATTTTTCTATTTTGCGTAGTTTTTTAGAAGAATCCCAGTATCAGAATCAGAAAGCTCTGAATATTTTTCTGCCTGGGAAACGGCATCCAAAAACTGGAGCAACCCGGCGTTTTCCGATGTTATAGTCGTGGCAGGACGTTTCAGCCGGACGGCTTGGGAGCCTACAGTAACGGTACGCCCCTCTGTCGATTCTTTTGGTGTTACGATCTCCAGTATTGCCGGCATCTGGGTTGTCAGACCAATCTGATTGGCAAAAGTGGCTCCGGCGAAGTATCCATAGGTTTCTGTTGTACTTTAAACATATTTGCGTATAATGACTCTCATGGGGTCTAAATAACTTTTTTTCAGCAACCGTGACGCTTTGGGGAGATAATAAATCCCCGTATCAAAGCGGGCTAAATCGTCTAATTTGAGCATCCGTTTGAAATACTGGCGCAGGGCATTGTCATTAAGCTCATCCAGACGGATCTCGTTAATGAAAATCGGTTCGTTGTAACCATAGTTTTTTTCCAGATATTCTTTCAACATACAGGCATCCACTCCTTCCACCTCCATGCCATGTAATTTCACAATCTCCTGTCCATTATGATTGAGAGTTCATCAAATGTTCTGCCTTAATTGCATACCCATATGCTTCTAAATTGACTTTACGCAAATATTTTAATTTTTTCATATCTTCGGTATAAAACTTTTGCGCGGAAAATTCCATAGGATCTTCAATCTTCTTATAAGGCTGTCTCTTTAACAGACATGCGGCCATATACATGACTTTGGCAGCTCGTCCCACTGCCGTTTCCGGAGAATAGTTCTCTGCATAAATATGTCCCCGCAGATCACGTATCCCCTGCACATATAAAGGATACTCTTCCGTGGAAAGTGTGCCGCGGGATGCAATACAGGCTGCCGACATATAGGTATCCTTAATTGCATCCCCCACTGTTATGTCATTCCCCCGATAAGAAATTTCTTCCGCTGCCACTTTACAATATGTATCATACACCAGATCAAAATCTGTAAATTCGTCCAGCAATGTTCCGACATCGTACATCTGTTTCATCACTTCCATATCTTTTTTTACATTTAATGGAATCCCTGTTGTATGTGGCGCAAATGCCGTCAGTTTATCACCAAGAATACAGTTGATATCCGGCGTTTTTACCAATAGATATTCTGGCTCGGTTAATAATAAATCATTCCTTATTTCACAGTCCACCACTTTTGTATAAGGGTTTTCAGCAAATAAAATATCCAAAAAAATATAGATATCTTTTCCGATGATCGGAGACTGGTAAGTAAATTTAAAATGCCTCTTTTCAATGCTGTTTTTACCAATGCGTACCTGTTCCTCACATTGTTTAAATGGAAATATCGTTGATGCTTTAGAAATATATGTGTCCACATCTGTATCCGGCGCAACAATAATATCTATATCCGTAGACAGTCTCATAGGATGCTTTAACAAAAGAATCAGGCAGGTGCCTCCTTTAAAAATAAACGGCATTTCTACCCGCCTGATTGCCTCTAATAAGCCAAATGCAAATACTGCCCTTTCTAAAAGCGCAGGATCTTTTTTGCTCTGTTTCTGTAACATCCGGATATGTGATTCATTAAAGTTTTCTTTTGTGAGCATATATTTATTTCTCCGTTCTGAGTTTTATTCCTGTCTGATTCTGGATAATTTTCAAAATATCGTCTTTTACATGTCGTCGCTTTGCATAACGGAACATCTGGCTTTCATCAATAATATATTTTTGAAACGCCTGCTCCAGTACACCTGGATATTCCGCCTCGCTGAAGGTTGTCTTTATCACTTTCTCTGCAGTCATATCAACGAGCATTTTTTCAAGACAGGTATGCCATACCGCTTTCTTTCCTTTTGGCGCTTCTGTCGGCAGCTTTCCTATGATGATAAGATCATCCTGCCAATACAGATGATACTCCTTTACAGAAGGATTTAACAAAATCTTCCCTGGGAATTTTTCTTTCAATGTTTCAAACACAAAATCACCCAGGTCTGCCTCAACAAAGACAAAGACTGCATTATGAGCAATCTGGTGGTTTAAAAATTCATTCATCTGTACCAGTTCAAAAATCCGGTATTCTAAAAAAGGATGTCTCTCATAAACCAATTTTTGAATGATTACTGCAAGCTCCGAATACTCATAATCATATACCGGCGCCTGGTTATCCGGAATACAATACAGATTCCTTCCAACCCTTGCAATCTTCCCCGATTCCAACAAGCACTGCATTTTCAATTTATAAGACGCCAGGCTCAGCCCTTTGTACTGCTCTTCTAAAACCCGAAAAATCTCCTGCCTGTCAAAAGGCTCCTTATTTTTTAATAGAAATATACCGCTGTCATTGATCATAAAATCATCTCCATTAGCACATCGGCACTTTTTGTTTGAAAATGCCGATTTTCTATTCATATTCTAAATCTTTCCTTTTCATTTGTCAATTAGCATATCGGCATTTTTTTAATTAAGTGCCGATATGCTAAACCTGTATTTACTATCTTCCTTTCCTATATCATGCCGATTATCCATTTGATTATGCACTATGAAACAAAAACGGCAACCTCATCATTCCTTACCGGAACCCTCATTCCCCATTGGAAAAATAATCCCTTACATTACAACATTTTGCAGATTATCGTTCTCCATCCAGCCAGTCATATCTTAGGTGCCCTTGTGACACTTTTGCATGATTCAAAATCTGGATGAAGGACCTGTCCTGATTCTCCAACGCCTTTTTATATCCACTTTCGGTCAGAAACAGCCTCATTCTGTCGCCTTTATCGCCTATGGACGCTTCACCTGACAGCACATCAAACACTATCATATGCGTCACTTCCGGGTCAAAGCGTTCCAACGCCATAATGTCATGCCCTTCCAGTTTCCGGGTGCCAGACTCCTGCCTTGCCACAGCAATCATCTCCCCAACCGTCCTTGCTTTCCAGGGCAGGTGATAATTTCTCTGAATGTCACAGATCAGCTCCCTGCAGTCATTTTCCGAAAGTTCACGAAGTTTCTTTAACAGATTTTCTGCAGTGGCCCTTTTATCGTGGTCACGGGTATCCTGGCAGAATACAGCTATCTCCTGTATCGCATCATACCTGTGACAGCCCTCTAACTGGAACACTATCCTCTTTTCATCATCAGTCAATGTTATCATATATTTCCTCCAATCCGGCCTAATCGCCTGTAAATATCATATAGCTGCTTATTTCTGTTCCCCTGCATCCTTATCATCCGGAAAGAATTTCTCCAGAATGTCGATACTGTCCTTAGACGTATACCCCCACAGGATAGAGCTGAGTGCGTCAATCGCCTCCCGCCTCCTGCGGTAATAGGTACGGAAACTGATATCCCGGATATGGGGGCGCAGTTTCTCTATGATCTCCTCCACATTTCGGAGCTGCTGCGGGGAGAGGAAGGAGTAATACAGCAGCCAGTAATAGCTCTCCCCATTTTTATGCTTGGTACGGAGCAGGTCGATGGAGGTATCCAGAAGTTTCAGCATCCGGTGGCTCCGCTCGATACATTTGGCGTGGTGTGGGGTGCTGCGGTCTGACAGGTCTATCCCGGCCACATAGACAGACTCCAGAAAATCCTCGATAGAACTCCCATACTCAATCTCAAACCGGCTCCGCACCTGCTGGACGGACAGCTCCAGGCTCCACACCACATCCCTGTATTTCTTCAACAGTTTCCATGTATCATGGTGCAGCGGGTTATCGGCAATGTTCATTTCTTCCTGATCCTTTTTCATGCCCTGGCACCTTTCCTGTCTTTTTCAGCGGGAGAGAGCGTCAACTCAAAGGTGTAGACCGGCTTGTCCTTCCCACAGGATACGGTCATCTCGAACCGTACAGCCCCCTTCTGTATGTGGG
>VSOC01000207.1 GCA_009774615.1 Lachnospiraceae bacterium | reverse complement strand
CATTACTTCTGTAAGCCCTGTTGGAAATTTTATATCCATACCATTTTCTATATTTATTTTTTCCATTTTTAAAGATGTCAAGCTTTTACAAGTTGACAAAAAATCAAAATTATCCATATCGATATTTGAAAGATACAAGTCTTCGTAATTTCCATTTTTGCACAAAGTTATTGAAGAATCTGCTTGCACATCAATAAGTGACAGATAGATTAAATCCTCTAATTTACTGAGTGCTTGAGTATCATTAATATAACTGTGCTTGATTTCAAGTTTAGATAAATTAGGCATTTCTAATAAAGGGTCAACGGATGGTAGATTAAAATTTTCCAAAACCAAATTAGAAACATTTAACTTTTTTAAATATTTTAACGTATTCATATCACCATAAATAATAACCAACTCGTCCAATTTTTCAAGAGATTGTAACGTTTTTAAACTCTTAATATTCTTTGCATTAATTACCAATCTTTCAAGATTCTTAAAATATCTTAAAACTTTAATGCTACTAATTAATTCTGCATCCAGATTTAACTCACGTATATCTGGAAGTTCATCTATTCGCATTTTAGAATAAATATGATAGGTATACACCATTTCTTGATTGATAATCCATCCAACAGTATCATCATCCCAATTTACATAGCGCCTATCATAGTTATAACACCAAATACCGTAAGAAAAGATAATTAAAATACCTAAACTAATAAAAATCCCCAATAATTTTTTATTTCTAAAACTATGATTACCTTTAATCACTAAAAACATGCTTTTACTCCTTAAATTTAGTTTTATTTTTAAGGAAATTGATTTTCCAATTCATCAAAAATTTTCCCCTTACTTGCTTTGCTGTAATGACTAAATATAAATTTTCCACATTGTAAAGCTTCTCCTAATGCTCCAATTACTGTGCCATCCCAAAGTTCAATTTTGAAATCATTTCTTGTCACAAATTCTGTATTGAATCCAAGTCCTTTACTCTCCATATTCCTTTGTGTGATAACTTTTATTGCAACTGGTGTATCTAATATCTCCTCACTAATCATCACATGTTCATGCAACAATTCTATCATTTTATTCAATATATCATCTTCGTTTTCAAACGCATGCGCAATCAAAAAGAATATACATATTATTACACCTGCCGGTGTTGTTGCTTCTGCTGCTATGATTCCTTCTTCTGCAAGCACCATTGGCAGACCTGTTGATACTACTATTTCACCAATACCAACAAAAAAATTATCTATCTTATCTTTCAATGCATTGGCATATTCCTTACTATTTCTCATGTGATTTAATTGATTGTACAACCACACTCCAAGCTGTTGATCAATATAGAAAATATTTGTTATTGTAGGCGGCAGAAAGTTTGAAAAATCATTGACTAAATTTTCATCTATGGACCACATCAAACAACAATAAAGACCACTAATCTTATTATTTTTTAATGCTGATGGTTCTACTGCACCAAATCCATCTTTATATCTATCTATTTCTGCACTATTTTTAAATATCCTTGTAACAATACCATCCTCCATACGTGGATATTCTGGTAAAGTTCCTGAATTTACATTTTTTTCAGGAGAATCATATTGGTAAATATCCTTGTTCGGACTTAATCTCAATATACAACACTTATCTGTTCTTTTAGAAGAACTAAGACAAAGATTTCCTGTATATACTTTATTTTTCTCTAAATACATAAGTGTACTGTATCGAATAGGTCTTTTTATATCTTCTGGACCATATCCAATATATATACCATTATAAGATTCTCCATTTTTACATGCTATCGTTTCTCGAAACTTTTCAAAATAATATGTATTAATCCGCCTTCCCCTCTTATCCCTTAGAATAAAATATCCTTTAAGTTCTCTTGTTTCACCAGTTTCTTCATTATATACGATATTTTCATCGACTACATTTGCTCGAAGTAAATAATAGCCTGTTTTATCTACAGTAATACGGTACATGTATGGCCCTTTCAAAAAAACTTCTTTTGAAACCTCCGGAGGGCGTTCAATTCCACCATCATGCACAATATCATAAATATAGAAATCCTTATAGCTTTCCTGTATATCTGTAAGTTCCTGACCGTCCGTAACTGCTCGTATAATTCCATAAGTCATAGGCATAATTTTTTCCTCCAAACAATGTAATTCTTCCTTTGTACAAAACTTTTTCCATATAATTATTCTGCTTATTTATCGCACAATCACTCCGCCGTCGCCTTAATCTCTCCCGCTGCATCAAATAAAATCTGTTTTGCATTAAACTTTACTTTTCCATCAGCTTCAATTTCCACCTTACCTCCACCGAAATAAACAGCACTGGAGTCACTTAACTCCATCACTTCCCCCTTCTTTGTAATATTTAAACTGCTGCTTAATAATTCCACTCTGCCGCCTTCTGGTGTTGCAACAAATTTATTTTGGAGCTGATATTTTTCTTCTTTTTCACTTATACAACGAATTGCTATTCCCGAACTTTCTTCATGATTCATAAAATACACCATTACTTTTGCCCCAACCTCTGGTACGGCATATAATGTGTTTCCTGTTTCCGGCTTCCATGGAAAAAACCATTTGCCTTCACATTTATCTGCAACAAAGCTTACACGCACCTCTTCATTTCTTGTTTCCTCAACAGTCCCCTCTAAACTCATTCCGGTAATTTTTTCATGATAATACATTTCTGTTTCAATATCATAAGCAGGCGATAACTTATAAGAAAACCATAACTCGCCTTTATCTATTTCTGCTTTTAATTCAAAAATAATATATTTTCTCCCCTGAAGCTCTGCCCAATCACCTAACGGATAATAACTGCGGCTTTGCAGATAATAAATCATTTTGGCTTTTCCATCTTCTTTAGCCGTATATTTCTTTTTCACAACCACCTTAATATCCGCCGCCGATAGTTCTTCCTGAATCTCCTTTCCCTTCCTCATTCCAACCCTGAGATTACTATTTCCTGTTTTTATATCTGGAATTAAATAACTTTTTTTATGACTGGCTATTCTTTTAAGGAACTCCCATATAGTTTCCTGATAACAAATTATCGGTTTTTGAATTGGAGAATCTTCCGCAGTATAAATCACTCGTCCGCCTGCCATCTCTGCCATTTGTTTTGCCATATCAGAATATCTCATCGAAATATCTTGAAAACTACAGTATTTTTCCTGCGCTTTTTCATCTAATTTAACAGAAGCAGAAGCAGCATGAATACAAATTTCTCTTACACCATGAACTTTTGTCATACAAACTTCCTGAATTATCCCCTGAAACAGAAGTTCATTGTTCCTTTTCCCATCATCTTCATTCACCAGATAAATCGAAATCCCGCTTCCAGAATAATTCTGCTGTTTAAGAAAATCATTGCAATTCCTTTCTAAAATCCCCCACAATTTTACTCTGGCATGGTCATTTATTTCCCAACATAATGAAAAATTCTGTATCGATTGGATTGGCATGGGTAAGGAAGTCTTATAATCAATCCTCATTTTTTCTTCTCCTCTATTGTATCTTTACCGTTGAACCAGCAAGCTTTATTCCATCCGATAATTCCATGGTGCTATTTCCCTGTTGAAATACAATTTTATTTGCTGCGGCGAATTCCAGGCTTGCCCCTGAACTGCTGATATAAATGTTCTCACTTGCTTCTATATTAACCGACGCATTGCTTTTAACCTTGATTCCCCGCTGCTCTGATAATTCTACAGACATTCCGCAGTTATTCGTAATTAAAATCTTTTCCGGTGTCAGGCATATCTCTTTACCTTCTTTATTCCTCCACCGTTTTATCTCTGGTTTTGTCCGAAGTCCCGCCCCGGTATTTTCATGGAAGGCACTTGAAACAAAGGCATTTTCCTCTTTTTCTGTTGGAAAATAAAGCCGCACTGCATCTCCTTTTTCCGGCATACAGTACCAGCCTGTGCCATCCGGAGAAGAATACACCGTAGAAAAAGCAAACCAGCAATTTCCGCTCTGATGGTTTTCATCATCTTCCAGACAGACCTGCACCTGTTCCTTTTCAATTGCATTTACTCTTCCCATCAGTGATAATCCTATTAGTTCATTCTGATAAATCTGCGGCACCCACAGAGCTTCCTTTTTCTTTAAATCATAGGTGTGCCATAATTCATTACCCTTCCATATTGTTTCCATTTTCCAGATATAACACTTTTCCCCATGGAAAATCATATAATCGCCAAGGGAATAACATTCCCTGCTGCTTACTCTATAGCAAATGGAAATACCCTTATTTGCCCTGTTTTGATTTCCTGTATTTTCCTGGATAACTGTATAATTTTCGGTGTCTAAATTCCCCTCTGCCCTTTTTTCCGGAATTCCAAAGAAATATTTCTCACCAATTACAGCACAGGAAGGAACCAGCATGGTATGCAAACTGCTGGCAAGACGCTTTAAAAATGCCCAATCTGTTTCCTGGTACTGCATAAGAAAACCTGACACAGAAGCATTTTTCCCGGCAGTCATAATCATCCCGGCCTTTGGATAGGCTTCATTGCAGCAATCCGCAATCTGTCTGTAGGTATAGCCGGAATCTTGAAAACTCCTTTGATGTTTTTGAACATCCATCAGTTTGCTTCCGGTATAAATAAGCAGATCCATAACACAGCCATCCAGTTCGCCAGATGCACTGAACTCGGAAAGGATACCGCAAAAAATCGCCTTCTCATTACCACTTTCATCATACCCAATAATTTCCACCCAAGTTTCTTTCGCTGCCTTTTGTATATATTCCTTTTTTCTATCCGACCGAATCCTTGCAGAAAGCTGCACGTATCCATGTTCATTCATTTGCTGTACAGATTTGAAATTTAAGATGGAGAGGATTTCAAATGGTTTTATTTTGATCGTATATTCTTTCATCTTTTTCCTCCTGTTAGTTACTTGTTTGATATTTTTTTAATCGCAGACATATCTGAACCAGATCTTATTTGCCTAATCTCCTCATGACTATCTTTTGTAAGTATATCCATCGTATAATCGATGTCTTGTTCAAGTTTTTCTTTTAGTTCTGCTTGTTCTTCTAAATTCACATCTTCCATTTCGCAGATTTTATTCCAGGAAATTTTATCCTCACTGCCACTTGTGTAT
>VSOC01000206.1 GCA_009774615.1 Lachnospiraceae bacterium | reverse complement strand
CCAGTGACACGAGGATTTTCAGTCCTCTGCTCTACCAACTGAGCTATCTGGGCATCGGCTGCTCTCTTGAAGCAACGGTGATATTTTACTAAAGAATCGATCAAATGTCAATGGTTTTTTGAAAAAAAGTTATTTTCAGAATTTTTATAAAAAAATGCAAAAATATTAGTTTTTTACAGACCTATTGCCATCTATACCCAATTACTTTATAATAGTATAAGGAATCTGGTAGTCCGTGAACTTACAGGAACGGTAGCGTTCGGTAACTGAGGGACTAAGATGCAGGCAGAATGGAGGAGTCCGATGAAGAACAAAAAGCATCTGCTGGGTGATATTCTTTTAGTTCTCTGTATTATTGTTTTTTTAGGCAGCGGAGGAGTGCTTGCCGCAAAAATGATTGGTCAGAAGAAAAATGACGGTCGGCTGGAAGATTTATCTGGTCTGGTGAATGAGGAACTTGGGGAGATGGAGGCCGCAGAAACGGAAGCTGAGGGTTCTGGCTTAAGTGCCGAGGAGGCCGAGGCAGCGGCGATCCGGGCTGTGCGGGAAGCCAGGGTGAAGGCATACAGCAAGGTTAAAGAGGAAAATTCGGATTTGGTCGGATGGATTAGAATTGAAGGGACAAAAATTGACTATCCGGTTCTCCAGACGCCGGACAACCCGAATTTTTATTTAAAGCACGATTTTGATAAGAAGCAGAGCTCTTATGGAGCGCCCTATGTGGCGGAAGAGTGCGATTTATCGGAGGACTGTAAGAATATTATTATCTATGGGCATCATATGAAGAACGGAAGTATGTTTGCCGGACTTGAAGATTATCTTTCGCCGGAGTTTCGTGATGCGCATCCGGTGGTCGAGTTTGATACACTGGAAGATTATGGGGATTATGAAGTGATGGCGATATTTACGATGAGCGCCGCCGATCAGAACCATCCGCTGTATGAATGGATTACCGGGGGAACTCAGGAAGCATTTGAAGAATATGTTTCTTACGTTAAAGAACATTCTGTATATAAGATGGGAACGGATACGGGAATCGATGCAGCGTGGGGAGATCATTTATTAACGCTGATTACCTGCGAATATACCCATAAAGACGGGCGATTAATTGTGGTTGCAAAGAAGATTGAGGAATGAACAAATCATCTTATTTTGAGGAAATGATAGCCCTGGAATGTATTTTTAAAAGTAATTCATTGAATTTATGAAAATTGCTGGACAAACCCTTGAATATTTGTATATAATACACTATGTGCAGCAGCATGGAAAGCAGGTGATTTTATGGGATACAAGAAACAGGTTTTCCGGAGCCTGGCTATGGTGACACAGCTTGGCATCAGTGTGATGACGCCGATCTTTCTATGTATATTTGCAGGCTGTTGGATAGACAATCATTTGGGGACGAAGACGGTGCTCCTCTTTCTTCTCCTTGGCGTGCTGGCGGGAGGCCGGTGCGGGTATCATATGGCTAAGATTACTTTTTTAGCCGGGGAAAAGGATGACAGGAAGGAAAGAGAAGAGCAGAACCGAAGCCGGAAGGAACCAAAATACGAGCCGGTGAGCCGTCCTAAACCGATGAGCCGGGTAAGAACTTCCGGGAATGCAAAAACTTCTGAAAATGTGATATCATCTGCGCCGGTAGAGGGTTTGTCTGTGCAGGAGGAAGTAAAGATGACAGCGGAGGAGTGCCATGACCAGTGAAACAAAAAGTTTAGTTGTGGAAATGTCTGCGGGTATCGTTATCTGGAACTTGTTTCTGGCTTTTGCAGGCTGCGTATTTGCCCCGCTGATGGGCTGGAGCCGGATTTCGATGCTTTTGGGTGTGGTTATCGGCATGGCGGCTGCCGTTGTTATGTTAATCCATATGGCAGTGATTACGGAAAAGGTGCTGGACTCTGCCGATCAGAGTTACGCGAATAAGACGACGGTTATCCACTCCATGATTCGTAAGTTTGTCTATATTATTTTGCTTATTTTACTTTTATGGAAATTCCCGCAGATTAATCCACTGGCAGTTGTTCTGGGAAGTATGGGCCTTAAGGCAGGGGCATATCTTCAGCCCCTTTTGCACCGCGCTATAAACCACGCGGTGAAAAAATGAAGATAAGGCAGGCCGGAGCCAAACAAGTGCGGCCAAAAATGTTTGCATAATCCTGTGCATGTGCCGGATTTGGCGGATTGCATCTAACGAAAACCGAGGATGCCATGCCGCAGAATGCGCACAAAATGAAGGAAATAATGGAGAAAGGAGGAAAGCGTATGGGGATGAATTTGGTAATCCGACCGGAAGCTGACTTTTCGATACACGGTGTTTTAAAATACAGTATCGGCGGTCAGGAAGTCTGGATTACTACAACGACGATAGGAATGGTAATTGTTTCCATTATTATCCTGATTCTGGCATTTAAGGCGAAAAGGACGATGGAAAATGCCACCGATGTACCGGGGACATTTCAAAACATTATTGAACTTGGTGTGGAAATGCTGGAGAAGATGACACAGGGAATTTTAGGGCCGAGTGCGAAAAAATTTGCAAATTATATCGGAACGATTTTCCTGTTTATCCTGTTCTGCAACCTGAGCGGTCTTTTGGGACTTCGGGCACCCACAGCAGACTTTGGTGTCACCTTCCTGCTTGGTATGTTTACCTTTGCCATTGTGCAGTATCAGGGACTGAAGAACCGGAAGCTGCGTCATTTTACCAGCCTGTTCGAACCGATTCCCGTTCTCTTCCCGATCAATTTAATCGGTGAAGTAGCGAACCCGGTATCAATCTCACTCCGTTTGTTTGCAAACCTGCTGTCTGGTGTGATTATCATGGCACTCTGGTACGGTATGCTGCCAATCTTTGTAAACATAGGAATTCCCGCAGCCCTGCATGTATATTGCGACCTGTTCTCGGGCTGCATCCAAACCTACGTATTCTGTATGCTGACGATGGTTTATATTAATGACAAATTGGAGTAGCAATGAGCAGTGCAAAAGATTACGGAAGAAGATGCGTCGTGCTTGCACGTAAGCATCTGGTTCAGGAATCTTTTATAGGGCGAAGCCCGTCAGCGAGAAGCAGCGAAGCGGATTCGAGCTGGAGCACTGCGGGCTGAAACAGTATGCCTCACACCCCGCACAGAATCGTAAGTTATTTTTATTTTGAGAAGCTTTTATATTTTAATAGGAGGAAATTTAGTATGAATTTTTCTGGACAGGATTTTATTTATGGTTGTTCTGCAATTGGTGCCGGTTTGGCGATGATCGCCGGTATCGGACCTGGTATTGGACAGGGTATCGCTGCCGGTTACGGTGCATCGGCTGTAGGTCGTAACCCGGGCGCAAAGTCGGACATTACTTCCACCATGCTTTTAGGACAGGCAGTTGCCGAAACTACAGGTTTGTACGGCCTCGTTGTTGCTATTATTTTAATGTTCGTTAAGCCTTTCGGTTGATTTGGACAAGGTTTGGCACAGAATAATAGTGCAGGAGAGGAGGCAAGGTCTTGGACGAATTTTTAAGAATCATAGGATTTGACTTTCAGTTAATCCATGATGCGGTATTAACGGGCATCAATGTTCTTATCCTGTTCTTTGCGCTGTCCTATCTGCTGTTTAACCCGGCGCGAGCCTTTTTGGAGAAAAGACGCCAGAAGATTGCCGGTGAACTGGCTGAGGCGGCTGAGGACAAAAAGACAGCGGAGGAATTGAAGGCAGAGTATGAAAGCAAACTGAAAGAGGTAAACAAGGAAGCAGATGCGATTCTGGCAGAGGCCAGAAAGAAAGCCATGGTGAAGGAAGCCGATATTTTAGAGGAGGCAAGAACCGAGGCAGCCAGAATTATCGAGCGTGCAAACCGCCAGATTGAGCTGGATCGCAAGAAGGCATTAGACGAGATGAAGCAGGAAATGATTTCGATCGCGTCCTTAATGGCCGGAAAAGTGGTTGCTGCTTCTATTGATACCAATATTCAGAACAGCCTGATTGATGAAACATTAAAGGAGATGGGTGAGAGCACATGGCTAAGCTAGTATCAAAGGTATACGGCGATGCCCTGATGGAAGCCGCCCTGGAACATCAGGAGGTGGATGTCTTATTTGACGAGGCAAAAGCCCTGATGGAAGTTTGGAAGGAGAACCCGGATCTGGCAGTTCTTCTGGACAATCCCAAGGTTGTCAAGGAAGAAAAGCTGGGTGTATTGGAGCGGGTTTTCTGCGACCGGATTTCCCCGGATATGCTGGGCTTCCTGACCATTGCAGTGGAAAAGGGCAGGCACAAAGAAATTCCTTCCATCCTGGAGTATTTCATCGGCCAGGTAAAGGAAATGAAAAAAATCGGTACGGCGTTTGTGAGCAGTGCCGTGGAATTAAGCAGCGCACAGAAGGCGCAGGTAAAAGAACGGCTGCTGTCCACGACCCGCTATAAGGAGTTTGAGATTCACTATACGGTGGATGCTTCTCTGATTGGCGGTATGGTTATCCGAATCGGTGACCGGGTAGTGGATTCCAGCATTAAGACCCAGATATATGAACTGCAGAAAGAGCTTACCCGGATTCAGCTTGCATAGTCCGGGACGGGGTGCTTTAGTATAGAGAAGCACCGATAGGGCAGAGGACTGCCTTATCACCAATAACGAGGAAAGAAGGTGCGAACCTTAGTTATGAATTTAAGACCAGAAGAAATCAGTTCGGTAATTAAAGAACAGATTGCAAAATATTCCACGAAGCTGGAGGTATCGGACGTAGGAACCGTTATCCAGGTAGCTGACGGAATTGCGCGAATCCATGGTCTGGAAAATGCTATGCAGGGTGAACTTCTCGAATTTCCGGGAGAGATCTTCGGCATGGTATTAAACCTGGAGGAGGACAATGTCGGCGCCGTACTGCTTGGCGATACCGGAAGCATTAACGAGGGCGACCTGGTTAAGACGACCGGACGTGTAGTAGAGGTTCCTGTAGGTGATGCCTTAACAGGCCGTGTAGTGAATGCCCTGGGTCAGCCAATTGACGGCAAAGGCCCGGTACAGACCGATAAGTTCCGCCGTATCGAGCGTGTAGCCCACGGCGTTATCGAGCGTAAGTCGGTAGATACCCCACTGCAGACCGGTATTAAGGCAATTGACGCGATGATTCCTATCGGACGGGGACAGCGTGAGTTAATTATCGGCGACCGTCA
>VSOC01000205.1:4469-5194 GCA_009774615.1 Lachnospiraceae bacterium | reverse complement strand
ATATAATGAGTTTTTAAGAGATGAATTACTTATAATTGGTGATATAGATAAAGAAGATATAACAATATTTTTATCAAAAAGTGGTAGATTCTATGGTGCATATGATGATTGTATAATAAATTGGGGAAATGATTTTGAAAAAATGTTATCAGATATATTTCAAGGAAAAAAAGGAGAACTTCTAATAATTGATTAATGATTGTTGAAGCGAATAATGAAAAAGTAAGTATTAGGAATATGTAATAGAGTGATTGACTCATAGGAGGGAACATTCACTGATGCTTGTTGGTTTTCTGCTCCAGTATGAGAAAAGCAACTGGGAATTGATGAAGAGGGCAGTATCTATCCTTGGAAACAGTATCCTTCCAGAGTGTCGTTTTTGAGGAAATGGATTTTATACCGGTCTTCTTAATCGTTAGAGGGAAAGCTGAGCGTTATTTCGCTTTTTACAACGATAGAGGAGTTGGTTACAGTGGTTACCAAGAAGTTGAATGTACAATGTATCTCTATTTTTCTAGTGAGTGTGAAGATGTTCATTCAGTTATTGCTGGAGATAGAACTGCTTATAAAATATTCCATAGCATTATCTAGCAAGTTATGGATGATACAGTAAAGAACTTGAAATAGAGGTTTCAAATTTTAATGATACAAATGAAATATTAAGGAAATTAGGATATGTACCTAGAACTTTTCAAGAAAATTTTCGTATAAAATATATATTAGAT
>VSOC01000205.1:0-4459 GCA_009774615.1 Lachnospiraceae bacterium | reverse complement strand
ATATTAGATAGGGTGGAATTTGATTTGGATAAATGGCCAATGATACCGCCATATCTTGAAATTGAAGGACAATCAGAAGCAGATGTACTAAATGCAGTAAAATTATTGGGATTGCAGATGAATGATATAATTACGCAAGATGTGAATACCATTTACTCAACAGTATATGGAATTAATCTTGAATCTATTAAGGTGCTTAAATTTAATGATGAAGAGAATGTATTTATTTCTAAATTTTGGAATCAATAATATATTATGAGCGTTCTCGGAAACTCAATAGTGAATAGGCAGGGAAGGGTTGATTTTCAGAAATGCGTGGGATAAGGGATGGATAATTGTGGGATCTGAACGGTTCGGAGAGCATAAAGAATAAAAATGGGCATGGCTTTTAAGCCTGTCGGAAAACAGGCCTGAAAGAATCCCGAAATAGGAAATATGGTTTATGCCGCTGCCTGCATCTGCTGTTTATAGCGTACATCCAGATGGATGCAGATACCGATCATGGTTGTCATGAAAGAATAATGCTCCTTTGTATGTATGAACATGCGGTGCAGGCCGTAATCATTAAGGATGCGGTTGTTGATACGTTCCGTGGCGGTGCGCTGTTTATAGATTTTCTTATAAGCATCGGTACCACGGGGGAGATCCGTGTAAAGCCGGATATCCCATTCAGGCCGGGTCTTGACGACCCTTCCGTATTTGGAATCCGTGCAGCTGTTTTTACATTTGGAACAGTGCGCTTTCCCATAGGGGCAGCGCCACATGAGATAACCGGAGGATTTGTCATAACCATTAGGCTTCATACGCAGGTTTTCCTGGCATAAAGGAGTCCCGTCTTTGTCAATGGTGATGGTATCAGGGATTGTTTTTGGCCGGCCGCATTTGTCATTCAGGTCGATAAATGCCCGAATCCCCCTTTTTTTGAGGAGCCTGTAAGTGGGATAATTGTCCATTGCGGAGTCCAGGCACATATTTTCAATGGAAACAGCGGGCATATGTTTTTCCAGTTCATGGAAAGCAACGAGGAAGCAGACCGAATCATGCCGCCTTGCATTGGTAAAACGCAGGAGAAGCGGGATATCCGTCCTGAGTTCATCGTTATAACAGGATAACTGGAACAAAGTGTAGCCGAAGTAATATTTATCCAGGTCGCTGTCCCAGCCCCAGGAAGCATCGGGGTCGGAGAAATGGCGCAGGTTATCTGGTGCGCCATCCCTGTGATGCCCGCAGGGGCAGGCATGGGTGTGGACAGAGGTGCCATCCCCGGAAACCGTAAGATGTCCTTTTGGTATGAGGCCGCATTCCATAGAAGGCAGGACAGCCGCATGATAGAAGAGTTGCTGCAGCCGCTGTTCAAAGTTAAACGGGATATCTTTTCTGTTCATGAGTCGTTTTTCGATCACTTCGGTGATTTTGGTTTTTGGCTCCTGTGCTTTCTGCTTTTTTCCCTTCGGCTTCTCCGGCTTCCTGCTGTTCCATGAGGATGGGAGGAGTTTCTTGCGGGAGTATAAGTCGGAGGGTGGTGCAGCCCAGAGCCTATCGATGAAGTCAAAATAGGAACCAAGCGGGGGAAGGGAGTCTGTAGTGCAGCCAATGAGGGCAGCAAGGACACGGTCATGGGAAAGCCTTTCCACCCAGAGGGTAAGGGAAAGCTTGGAAAGACCTTCTGCATATAGAAGAAAGAAAAGGATAAAAGACCTTAAGATTTGCGGCTGGTTCTTAGCAGGCCTGCCAGTGTTAGAGTAAAAGGGCAGGAGCCCTCCCATGGCCTTGTCGGTATCGAAAAGGCGGAGTTTCTGCCATGGTTTAAAAAGTTCCGTATGGAGCCGGTTCCTTTCCGATGAATCGAAATGGGCTTTGGATTCGGTGAGAAAGTACTTGTAATCTTGCATGGACTGCCAGTACTTGATCATAAAGTGTACCTCCTTGTAGTTATTGCGCTGTGCGTGGGGCACAAACGCTTCCTAACTACAAGGGGCGCGTTTGGTGGCTGGCGTATATGGCCACCAAACGCGCCGCACATTTTGGGTTATAAGTCAATAGTATTTGATAAATTTTATGATATTTTTCTCTGGAGTATGGAGGAAGAAATAAAAAGGCAAACAAAAAAAGAGCGGAAATATGGGCTTTAAAGAGTTTCCGAAACTGCTCTAAAAACGGAATGGAGGAAGTTAAGGATGAAGAAAGGAAGTAAAATGTTGTTATGTGCAGCTGTGTGTACCGTGTTAGGCGGGGCGATGACTTCTTTTGCCGGTGAGTGGAAGGCGGATGAAAAAGGGTATTGGTATGCAAACGATAACGGCGGATATGCTGCGTCAGAGTGGGTGGCGGATAATGGGAAATGGTATTATCTTGGCGCTGACGGGTATATGGTCTGCAATGCCTGGATTGGAAATTATTATGTCGGGCCAGACGGGGCGATGCAGGTCAGTACGATAACTCCTGACGGGTATTTGGTAGGAGCAGACGGGGCCTGGATTCAGGGAAATAACACAGCGGCTGGACAGAATATTCCGTATGATTATACATTTACCGACCGTAACGGCAATTCGATAACTGTGCCTAAAGCAGCTTTTGCCTCTCAGGTCATTTCCTTCACGCACGGCAGTCCCTGGACAAACTATGCGGAACAGCAGAAAACAGAAAATACCCTTGGTATACCGGATCGGGTTGGTAATGATGATACAAGCAAGGGCGATTTATGCCTTGGTTCAGGCGGTGTTCTGACGCTTGCGTTCGATCTTGCGATTTATGACGGCGAAGGGAATGATATTT
The DNA here is from genome assembly GCA_009774615.1 of Lachnospiraceae bacterium. GTDB lineage: Bacteria > Bacillota > Clostridia > Lachnospirales > Lachnospiraceae > Caccovicinus. Next base: position 1,684 of record VSOC01000205.1, on the reverse strand, counting down.
ATGTTTTTGAGGTGGGTGACCAGGTCGAGGACACCATGATTGAGGTCAGTGATGATTTGATCATTTGGTACAGTGTCGGTACGGTTTCGGGCAGTACGGCAGGGCTTGATCTGAACGGAAAGGTTCCTGCAGGAAGCAGTTTCCACTATGTACGTCTGACGGATATGAAGAAGTACAGCGGGACCCGTTGGCCTGGTGCGGATATTGATGCCGTATGCGGAGTGAATGTGATGCTGGGGCAGTAAACGCATGCTGCCAGACGTATCCTGGAGTTCCACCTGTTTCAAGCATGAAATCACCGGCGTGACCAGGGTGACTGGTATGACGATGCACTGGTCTGGTCTGAAAAAGGGAATCTGCCCAAAAGAGCCGATTCCCTTAAAGAACCGTTTTTTCTTAATCAAAATATCTCTTCAGCAGCCCCTGGAATGCGCAGCCGTGTCTGGCCTCTTCCTTAGCCATCTCATGAACGGTGTCATGGGATTCGCACTGGTAGGACTGTAAACATTGTAGTATTTACAAGGGTTTATGTCAAGAGGGAAGGACAACATTTGGGACAATCCAAACAACAAATAATACAATAGGCAGCGGCATTTACTACAATATGCCGCTGCCTGCTATTCTTTATTCATAAGGAAATTAGGAAATATTTGTTTTTCTCTGTGTATTGCGATTTTTTGCGGCTAAACGAAATGCCTTTTCCATTGCAGGAGTAAGTTCGGGAGAATCATCATCAAATACAATTTCTCTTTTTGCTGCTTCTTCTATTTGCCTGATTTGTTCCTTTGTGGGTTTCTGGTTTCTATCCAAAGTAACTGTCCGTATCATAATAAATGCTCCTTTCTGTTTTGGTGGCAAGTCTTGCCGATATTAGACGTATATTTTCTTTTCGTTCTGTATAAACGACAAATAGAATATCATTTACCATTCCAATAGTATTATAACGGTCTTCATTAATACTGTGTTCCATATCATAAATTTCAATGCGCTGCAAATCGTTAAAGACCAACATTGCTGTTTCAAAATCAATTCCATGTTTCTTTAAATTTAGTTGGTTTTTATCTTCATCCCATTCAAACTTCAATGTAATATCTCCTGTTCGTGTTAAAAAGGTATTTACATTATACACCATTTTGAACAGAAATAAAAGAGTGATTGAAATATTTGAGTTGTTTGAACAGTTCAAACAATAAGCAAAATAGTAAGCAGCGGCATTATAGATATAAAAAATGCGGCTGCCTATGCTTTTGGATATTTTGATTTGATATTGCTTGCACCTGTAATATAGTCCATAGACACATTGTAGAATCGGGCAAGGCTCAAGAGGTTATCAACAGAGATTCTTGTCTTGCCACTCACATAGTCTGCATATGTCCTTTGTCCTATGTGCAGCAGGTCAGCAATTTTTTGTTGGGTTAGGGAGTTATCTTCTCTGATTTCCCGTATTCTCTCATTATATTTCATGGTTTATGCACCTCTGAAATAGTATAAGTGAAAAGGGTATAACTATTGACAAATAGAGTTATAAACTCTAAAATCCCGTCTTTGACAGCCAGATAGAATAAAGAACCATTGTAATGCCCGTTCTACAAGGGTTTTACAGCGGTGCTGTTCCGTTTTGCTATATAGTCTTTTTCTTTTATATAAGGAATATCTGAAAATGATTAAAAGTTAGCTGTGTTTG
>VSOC01000204.1 GCA_009774615.1 Lachnospiraceae bacterium | reverse complement strand
AGCAAACTTTTCCGAATGATTCTCTATCTGAAAGAAATCCCCATGACAAAGTGTAAGAAATTGAATTTGTGATTGAATTGCGATTAAAATTGAGATTGAATACAGTGTATAAGCTGTAAGTGCTTAATCAGACAAGGAGTTAATATGCGTGAAAAATTAAATACACTTCCGCTAAGTGAGTTAAAGGAACTGGCAAAGGCTCAGAAATTAAAGGGATTCAGCAGCCTGCGGAAAGCAGAACTGATTGATTTATTATGCCAGTCGGCCAAGCAGCAGGAAAAGCCGTCCGAAAAACTGCCGGAAAATTCATCAGGTCAGGAAGCTGCAAAAAACAGTTCTGAAGTTGAGCTTACGCAGACAGCAGCAGAAGATAAGCCTGACGAAGAAAATCCGTTCCGGCAAAGTATGGAACAGGAAAAATCCGAGCCGTCAAAAATGACCCGGCAGAACACAGAAGAGGAAAAGTTCGGGCAGCCAAAAAGGCTCCAGCAAAATATAGAAGAGGAAAAGCCCGAACAGCAGAGGGCAGAACGACAGAAAATGGATGGACAGAGGATGGAAGCACAGCAGACGGAGATGCGCAGAGAAAACGGGAAAGAGAATTTCCGCAATGACCGGAATACTGATCGAATGAATGACCGTAATGCAGACCGAAACGACGGGGGACGCACGAACCGGAACCGGCAGGAAGGAAAGGGAAGAAGAGTTGTCACCCGCTATGAAAACCAGAATAATTACCAGAACCGCAGCCGCGTCCAGGATAACAGCCGTAACCAGGACTACGCAAGAAATCAGGACAATCGCAGCCAGGACTATACGAGAAATCAGGATAATTCCCGCAGCCAGGATTATTCAAGAAACCAGGACAATCGCAGCCAGGACTATACAAGAAATCAGGATAATTCCCGCAGCCAGGATAATCTAAGAAATCAGGACAGCAATTCCGGTCAGGATAACAACCGCAACCTGGATGGGACGGCAAATTCGGGCAGCAGGGGACAGGACTATGCGCATGGTCAGGATATCCGTCCGGTGGATATTAACCAGGAGGAAATCTTAGACTTAGACAGCGGCATGGAGGCCAATGGTATTCTGGAAGTTATGCCGGATGGTTTTGGCTTTATCCGATGCGAAAATTTCCTTCCCGGAGATAATGATGTCTATGTGGCACCGTCCCAGATCCGCCGTTTTAATATGAAAACCGGGGATATTATCCGGGGAAACCGCAGGGTGAAAACAGCAGCGGAAAAGTTTGCAGCATTGCTTTATGTGACCAGCATTAACGGCTATCCCGCGGGGGTTGCGGAGAAACGGCCGAATTTTGAGGATTTAACGCCCATTTTCCCCGATGAGCGGATTCATATGGAAACTTCCGGAAGGAGTACGATGGCTATGCGGGTGCTGGATTTGATGGCACCTATCGGAAAAGGCCAGAGAGGTATGATTGTTTCTCCGCCGAAAGCAGGAAAGACTACATTATTAAAGCAGGTTGCAAAGGCGATTACGGCAAACCAGCCGGATATGCATTTGATTATTCTTCTGATTGACGAGCGTCCGGAGGAAGTTACCGATATTAAGGAAGCGATTGTGGGCAGCAATGTGGAGGTGATTTATTCGACCTTTGACGAACTTCCCGAGCGCCACAAACGGGTTTCGGAGATGGTAATTGAGCGGGCAAGAAGACTGGTGGAACACGGGCGGGATGTGACGATTCTTTTGGACAGCATTACCCGTCTGGCGAGGGCCTACAACCTGGTTGTGCCGCCCAGCGGACGTACCCTTTCCGGAGGTCTTGACCCGGCGGCTCTGCACATGCCCAAGAGGTTTTTCGGTGCGGCGCGTAATATGCGCGAGGGCGGAAGCCTGACGATTCTGGCTACGGCACTGATTGATACCGGAAGCCGTATGGATGATGTGATTTACGAGGAATTTAAAGGAACCGGAAATATGGAACTGGTGCTGGATCGGAAGCTTTCCGAGCGCCGGATTTTCCCTGCGATTGATATTTTAAAATCCGGAACCCGAAGGGATGATCTGCTTTTAAGCCGTGAGGAATCGGAGGCGATGGAGATTATCCGCAGGGCAACAAATGCGATGAAGCCGGAAGAGTCCGTGGAAAAGCTGATGGATTTATTTTCCAAAACACGTAATAATCAGGAATTGGTTGCGGAAATCCGCCGAAGGAGGTATCTGTAAAATAATGCAGAATGAGGTACAAAATGATATTTGAAACCAAACGCTTATCCTTTCGCGAGATAACGCAGGATGATTTTCATTCCCTGTGCCAAATATTACAGGATGAAGAAACCATGTATGCCTATGAAGGCGCTTTCAGCGACAGAGAAGTTCAGGAATGGCTCGACCGTCAGATTTCCCGCTATCGGAAATGGGGGTTTGGCTTATGGGCGGTCATTCTAAAAGAAACCGATGCCATGATTGGACAGTGCGGACTGACCATGCAGCCATGGAAAGACCAGGAAGTACTGGAAATCGGCTATCTTTTTGAACGGAAGCACTGGCATCAGGGCTACGCCACCGAAGCTGCCAGGGCATGTAAGCAATACGCCTTTGAAACACTCAAGGCAAAGGAAGTCTGCTCTATTATCCGGGATACGAATACCGCATCTCAAAAGGTTGCTATCCGAAACGGCATGATAAAAACAGATACCTGGACAAAACATTACCGGGGCATAGATATGCCGCATGAGCGGTTTGTGGCGATTGACGGATAAAGATAGGTGTCTTTTTTTCTATTTTTTTAGTAATGCATCAATTTCATCAAAAGCAAGCTGAATCAAAAAGTTTATCTCATAGAAAGTTTATCCCATAAAACCGTTGCATTTTACAAATCTCTATGGTATACTTGTAAGGCTGTTGTAGAAATACAGAGATTGATGCGGTCGGAAACCGCAAATAATAAGAGCGAGGTGAAAATCATGAGAGAGGGAATCCATCCAACTTACTATCAGGCAAAAGTTGTTTGCAACTGTGGAAATGAGTTCGTAACTGGTTCGACAAAGAGCGATATTCACGTAGAAGTCTGCTCCAAGTGCCATTCATTCTATACCGGACAGCAGAAGACCGCTGCAGCCCGCGGACGTATTGATAAGTTTAACCGTAAGTATGGCATTAATGCAAACTAGGGAAAGTAGGATAAGAATTGTAGATAAAGCGTGCTCTTTTACGTGTGCAGCGTAGGGAAGAGGACGCTTTTTTTCCTTGAAGGAGGAAGATGATGAAGTATTCGGGAATTGGCGGGCAGGCGGTTATTGAAGGGATTATGATGAAGAATAAAGATGAATATGCCACCGCTGTCCGCAAGCCAAATGGTGAGATTGAAGTAGAAAAGGAAACCTATGTCAGCCTGACGGAGAGGGTGAAGCTGTTTTCCCTTCCTTTTGTGCGGGGGGTATTCAGCTTTGCCGATTCGATGATTCTGGGCATGAAGACGCTTACCTGGTCGGCAAGTTTTTTTGAAGATGATGAGGATGTACAGCCTGGCAAGTTTGAACTGTGGCTGGATAAGGTTTTTGGGGAAAAGCTGGAAGGCGTGCTGATGAGCCTGGTCATGGTTTTTTCGGTGGTTATGGCTATCGGGATTTTTATGGTGCTGCCTTTGGTGATTGCCGGTGTTTTTCGGAAGGTGATTACCTCGGAAACGGTGATGGCTGTGATTGAGGGAATTATCCGTATTGCCATTTTTATTACGTATATCAAACTGGTTTCCCGCATGGAAGATATCCGCCGAACTTTTATGTATCACGGCGCGGAGCATAAATGCATCAACTGCATTGAGCACGGCATGGAACTTACCGTGGACAATGTGCGCAAAAGTTCCAAGCAGCATAAGCGCTGCGGAACAAGTTTCCTCTTGATTGTTATGGTGATCAGCATTTTATTTTTTATGGTTGTCCGGGTCGATACGCTGTGGCTCAGGATTCTCAGCCGGATTGTGCTGGTGCCGGTGATTGCGGGGGTATCCTATGAATTTCTGCGCCTTGCCGGGAGAAGCGATGCCAAGATTGTTGATATCTTAAGCCGCCCCGGTCTGTGGATGCAGAATTTAACCACGAAGGAACCCGATGATAAGATGATTGAGGTAGCTATACGTGCCGTGGAAACGGTGTTTGACTGGAGAGCGTATCTGGCGGAGAACTTTCCCGAGGGGCAGCAGGGATGAAGCAGACATTGCAGACACTTTTAACTTATGGCCGGGAGCAGTTAAAGCGCAGGGGAAGCCCGGAGCCGGAACTTGACGCCAAATATCTTTTATTAGAAGCATTCCGCACGGATATGGTGCATTTTCTGATGAACCGAAGCCGGGAACTTCCCCAAAATCCGGAGATTGAAGAGATGACTGCCCGCTACCGCGGGATGATTGCCCAGCGCGGGAAGCGTATTCCGCTGCAGCAGATCTTAGGGACGCAGGAGTTTATGGGATTTACCTTTTATGTCAGCCGTCATGTGCTGATTCCCCGCCAGGATACGGAAACCTTAGTTGAACTGGTGCTGAAAGAACATCCGGGAAACAATGAGGCGGTGCTTGATCTCTGCACCGGTTCCGGCTGCATCGCCCTCAGTCTGGCGATTATGGGAAAATATGGAAAAATTCACGCGATAGATTTATCAAAAGAAGCATTAAAAGTCGCTGAAAAAAATAAGAAGCAGTTATTATATGGGGAAATGCAGGAAAAGGTGGTATTTCTGGAAGGGGATTTGTTCGCTGCATTGGGAATAAATGATTCTCATGAAGATGATGTACCGCCCGTAGCGGAAAAAGCGAAATTACACGAAACAAAATATGATCTTTTCGTGTCCAATCCGCCCTACATTCCCACCGATGTTATTGAAGGCTTAGAACCGGAAGTGCGTGATTATGAACCAAGGATGGCATTAGACGGGAGCGAAGACGGCTTGCTGTTTTACCGGAGGATTGCAGCGGAGGGCAGGCCGTACCTGAAGGATGGGGCGTCGGTATACCTGGAAATCGGCCATGACCAGGGGGAGGCCGTGAAAGAAATCTTAGAGGAAGCCGGATTTACTAAGGTTCGCATTATCAAAGACACTGCCGGAAAGGATCGCGTGGCGGCGGCGGTCTGGAAGAAGTAAAACGTGCACAGATTGGAGGAAAGGGTGATGGAAAAGCGGTTCACCCATACCTGTATGTGCTGAAAAACGTGCACAGATTGGAGGAAAGGGTGAAAGAAAAAAAGA
>VSOC01000203.1:1582-5241 GCA_009774615.1 Lachnospiraceae bacterium | reverse complement strand
GCATAATGATTATTATGAGCAAATCAGGGAAGTAATTTATGGGGCATTTCCTAAAGAACAGATTATCGATGTATTTCCTCGTGTAAAGCCAAAAGTATTGCCAACAGATGAGGAAATCTGTTCGGTTCTGCGTGATATTGATGCTTATGTCAAAGGTATGGAGAATATAAATTGCGGATAACCAATATACAAAGATTCAGTTTAGATGATGGGCCAGGTATACGGACAACGGTATTTTTAGCAGGATGTAATATGAGGTGTTTATGGTGTCATAACCCAGAAGCATTTGAACCTGTTATGCTGGCATATGATGCGGAGAAATGTGTCAGCTGCGGATGCTGTGAATATGTTTGCCAGAATGGTGTTCATGCTATCCGGGATGGAAAACATAAGGTACTGTGGGAAAAATGCAGGAAATGCCTAAGGTGTATAGACGCCTGTAAAAGCGGCGCACTTTTTCAAAATTCTAGGGATGTATCTATAGCAGAATTATTAACAGAGATAAGCAAAGATAAACACTTTTATCAGCGCTCTTTAGGCGGTGTAACTTTTTCCGGCGGGGAGCCTGTACTGTGGTCAGATGAGCTGCAGGAGGTTTTGTCAGAATGCAAAAAGAACGGAATGCATACAGCAATCGAGACAGCAGGAAATTATTCTTTTGATTTGTTGGAGCGATTATTGGAATATACGGATTTGGTGATTATGGATTGTAAGGCCTATTCGGAAGAACTTCATAAGAAACTTACCGGCCAATCAAATCAGCAAGTGCTGTTCAATATGGAGCGGTTAAGCAAACTGCATAAAAGGATGTGGGTGAGAATACCTGTTGTTTGGAATATGAATATTGATTTTGTCGAAATGGAGAAAATAGCCCGGTTCCTTGAAGGTAAGCAGATTGAAAAGGTTGAACTGCTTCCATACCATCGAATGGGGATAGGAAAATATAAAATGTATGGCCAAGAGTATTTGATCAATGATGCGGTAATACCAACACAGGCACAATTGGAAAGTTGTTACCAAATTTTAAGTGAGCATACCGTACCCATATAAAATTTAGGAGGTAATAATCAATGCCAAATTCAGTAGAAAATATAAGAAGCAAAATGGCATATTCTGATTTGCGGAGCAAGATTATTGCTATTACGGAGAGGGATATGCCAGAAAAGAGTATTATTGAAAGAAAGGCATATGCAGATGCCGCTTATTTTTTAATGAACGCTGTTTGCATTGATAAAGATGATCTTTTTGCTGGAAGATTGGAAAGGTGTAATTTTATGAATATCTATCCAACCGGTATGAAAGAAGAAATCGATAATCTCTTGAATAGGGATTATGCCCAGAATAAGAAATACAGTTGCATGCTGACGGCAGAAGAAATAGGGTTATTGACCAGAGCTCCTAGTGCCCATACTGTGCCAGCTTATGATCAGTTAATCCAGGAAGGAATTCAAAATCGGATTAGTCGTGTCCAAAAACATATGGCAGATTGTGACGGTGAAAGACGAGACTATTATGTTGCAGAATTAGTTGTTCTTGGTGCTATGCAGAAACGGATTTTGAGGTATGCAGAGGAGGCAGGAAAAAGGTACAAAGTATGTGGAAATAAGAGGTTCAAGCAAATACAGGATGCCTGTAATCAGATAGCTTATTATGCCCCGTCGAGTTTTTATGAAGCCCTGCAATTAATTTTATTGGCACATGAGCATATTTTAGCAGAAAGCGGAAGCGGATCGATTTCTTTTGGACGATTTGATCAATATTTATATCCGTTTTATGTCAAGGACTTAAATGCCGGAAAGATAGCAAAGGAAGCAGCGCAGGAAATGATTACGGCATTTTGGAAGAAAATCGCAGAGTATGAAATGGGATGGCAAAATGTTACTCTCGGTGGCTCTGATCAAAGTGGAAGAGATATGTGCAATGATTTAACTATTTTTTGTTTAAATGCATCCTTGGCTGTACGTGGGGATCAGCCGCAAGTATCACTGCGTGTCCATAAAAATATGCCGGAATATGTGTGGAAAAAGGCCTTTGAGTTAATTCAGACCGGAATGGGGTTCCCAGAATTATATAATGATGAGGTTGCGGTGAAAGCCAAAATAAATGCAGGAATTTCAGAAGAGGATGCATGGAATTATTCGATCGTAGGCTGTGTGGAATTAACGGCAGGAGGAAAGGAATACTCCCATACAGAAGGGGCTAGAATTAATTGGCAGAAAATTCTTGAATTAATGTTGAATGAAGGCAAGTGCCAGATAACGGGTCTTGGCTGGCAGTTGGCGGAAACCTATGCATTAGATGAGATTAAAGATTTTCAGCAGTTTTATGAATGGTATAAAAGAGAATTGAAGCATTTTACAAAATTTGTATGCAGATTTATTGATGCCCTTAGCCAGCAGTATGGAATTTATTGGCCAGTGCCATTTATGAGCAGCATGATGGAAGGATGTATTGAAAAAGGAAGAGATGTAACGAATTGCGGGACAATCTATAATAACCTTACGTTAGACAGTGTAGGGATAGCGACAGTGGCAGATTCATTGGAGGCTATCGAGACATTAGTATTTAAAGAAAAGTGCATTACCTTAAAAGAGCTGGCAATCATACTAAGTAACGATTTTTTGGGGTATGAACCAATACGTGAAAAAATGCTTGAGTGTCCTAAATATGGAAACGATATTTCATCAGTGGATTATAAAGTAAGGGATTTGACAGAATTATTTGTAGATACCTTATCTGATGAACCGGTTATGTATTCCGGTGGGGTATTTCAGGCAGGATTTTATACCTCTTATTTTCATGCTACGATGGGAAAACAAACGGGAGCATCTCCAGATGGAAGAAAATCTGGGGAAGCGCTTTCCCCTTCATTGTCTCCCACAGCAGGCATGGATAAATATGGGCCAACGGCGGTGATTAATTCAGCAACACGCATGAATATGGAGCATTATAGCAACGGCATGGTTTTGGATTTAAAATTAATGGCAAATTTCTTTCGGCAGGAAAAATATCAACGGATAATTCAAATATTAATTGAAGAATATTTTGCCAGGGGAGGTTTGGAGCTTCAGTTTAATACCTTGGATAGAGAAACCTTGTTGGCTGCACAAAAAGAACCTTGGAAATATAAAAACCTGGTTGTCCGGGTTTCTGGGTTTAGTGCGTATTTTGTTGCTTTGGAAGAATCTTTGCAAAATGAAATTATGAGAAGGACAGAACATCAAATTGCATAAATGGATTAAAAGAATAAGATAGATATGGCAGATATTCTGCAAAGAAAATATTGTTCCTGAGGTGACGGATTATGAAATGGAAAAATAAGGGTCATGAATATGATTGCTTATATCAAGAAATCAGCGGAAAAACAAAATTTTATTTATTTGGGGCTGGTGACTATGGCAGGCAGTTTTTGCAGATATTTGGAGATGAGATTAAGATTGAAGGGTTTATTGATAATGATCCTTTAAAGCAAGGGACAATGATTTATGATAAGCCGTGTTTTTCTTTGGATGAGGTAAGGCTTTCTGATAATGAAGGAATTATCGTTACCATGTCCCAGATAGCCCGGGTGAGGCCGGTAGAGCAGTTAAAAAAATGCGGCTATGTGAAGGATGAAGATTTTTTTATTATTGAAGAATTTCTTTCGGTTTACCATGTAT
>VSOC01000203.1:0-1572 GCA_009774615.1 Lachnospiraceae bacterium | reverse complement strand
ACCATGTATATAAAAAAGATATGGTGTACTTTTCAAGCATTTCCTTTTTGCCCAGTACAGCCTGCAATTTAAATTGCAGGAATTGCTTGAATTTTAATCCCTTTGCAAAGCAATTTTTTGTCCGGGAATGGGAGGAATTGATCAAGGATGTAGATTTATTCTTCACTTGCGTAGACCGCATTATGCTGTTCCATATCAGCGGCGGTGAGCCAATGATATATAAGTATACGGCTGATTTAGCAATGTACATTGATCAAAATTATGGAGATAGGATTGATACATTGCGTATGGTAACGAATGGAACGATTGTACCGAATGATGAAGTGCTAAGGAAACTATCCCAGTGCCGCATAGAGATTACTGTAGATGATTATCGGGAAGCGGTTCCGCAGTTTTCTAAGCAATTTGACCAGTTGATTAATAAACTTAATCAGTATCAGATAAAGTACTATATTAATAAAGCAGACAGCTGGATTGATTTAGCGCCGGAAAAAACAGATTATTCTAATTGGCCAGAAAAGCAGCTAGAGGCACATAGGGAGAGCTGTGAGCAGTCTTGGCAGGAATTAAGGGACGGGAAGTTATATAGCTGTAATTATGCGGCATACGCAACTGTGGCGGGGATCGCGGGAGAACAGGATTTAGAAGAGGTATATGATTTGACGGGATTTGTTCCAGAAAAGAAGAAAGAACTGGTAGAATTCCGGTTAGGGTATACGACTAAGGGATATACGAATTTTTGTAAGAAATGCAGAGGGTTTACACCGGAAAATTCGGAGAAGGTGGAGCCGGCGGGGCAAATAAAATAAAATATTTTGCTATAAATAGTTATTTGGAGGAAGTTGTGGAAATGAATGCGGCTATCTTTGGAGCAGGCAATGCAGGAAAATTTTTATATGATGAAATTTTGAAAAGTTCAACAGAGATAAAGATAGAAGGGTTTATTGATAATTATCTTGCGGGGGAATATAGGGGGAAAAAAATTTATTGTCCAGAAGAATTTTTTAGGGCTTTTGGGGAGATAGATGCGGTATTTATTGCGGCAGGGGCACAAAAAACCTTGAAAAAGATGATAGATAATTGTTTATCCTATCATGTAGATCAAATATATATGATGCATGACATTGCTGGAAAATGTAAGCTTCCTTTATTTGATGATAAGGGAATGATTAAAACAAGAATAAGAAAATTAAAATTTTCAGCTCAGAAGCCATCTTTAGCATACTTTGAGGTTCCGGTTACGGATGATTGTAACTTAAATTGTAAAGGGTGTTTATTTGCAAGCAATTTAACACAGGGAACAGAATTACATAATGTATGTTATACAGAGCTAGAACAGGATGCAAAGAGAATGTCGGAGCTTTTTTATGATGTTCCATGGATACGGATTTTAGGTGGGGAACCATTGATGCATCCAGATATCATTAAAATTCTTAAAAGCTATAGAAAATACTTTCCAGATTCAGAAATTGATTTATGCACGAATGGATTGCTGATACCTAAGATGGATGAAGCATTTTGGGAAACGATAAAGCAAGAGAGAATTTCCATTCATATTTCGGGATATAAGCC
>VSOC01000202.1 GCA_009774615.1 Lachnospiraceae bacterium | reverse complement strand
TTTAGTGACAGAAATGACAGGAAAAAACAAAAAAATATATATAAAAAAATATTTACGCACGTGCGAAAGTGAAAAAAAACCTGTCATTGCTGTCATTCCTGTCACTGCATCCTCTGAAACCCGCATGTTTCCTAGCTTTTTTCTGTGACACTTTTTTTGTAAACCTGTCACTAACCTGTCACAACCTGACACTTTTTGCATTATTTTTTCCAAAATATGGTTATCGTTAGCTTTTAAACACATTATCTCCTTCTCCATCCTCGTCAGAATAGAAGTCCTCTGCCTTAAACTGAATGTCACGATAAAACCGAAAATCTGAATTTCGTCCTGAACGATAGCCCATTTCATCGAATCGCTTGTAAAATGAACGAAGGCTAAGTTCACGTCTTCCCCATTCCTGGCAGTATTCTTTATACTTTTCATAAATATCTGTGCGATTAATCCTGCTGCCTTCTTTTTCTTCCAGACATTCATCGGCAAATGCCTTAACGGTATCCGCATCCCGATAGAGTTCTTCTACCAACATTCGACTATGCTGGCTCTCAACAAAGCATCCGTCTTCATACAGTTTTATAAGACCTCCAAGTGCAGTCCATATGCTGTACTGTACCTCTGCCGCCAGGCGTTCATCCAGATCCAGTATCTTTTCTTTCGGTTTTTTATTAACTTCCAGAATTAGCAGCCGCCGATACCATGCATCTGATTTCTCATCCAGGTTGAGCGGTACTTTGTTGGCCGAAAACAGCAATTTTGCATAGGAATTAAACCCCATCGGGTCTTTCCCTTTTCTCTCGTAAATCATTACGTCTTCTCCGGTTGCCTTCTTGATGTTATCAACGGACATCAGGGCTTCTGACTTAATGTCTGGACAGGCATTTAATATTTTTCCAAAGAGCATCGAAGGATAAAAGCGTTCAGCCAGATTATGAAGGCTTATGGAACTAAAATTATTTTTTCCTACAATCGTCTGAAACAGATTAATAATCCGGCTCTTTCCTGTTCCTCCATCCCCTTTTAAAAACATCATCTTCTGCATACAGCTGTCCCTGGTCATACAGTACCCTAAGTACTGCCATAATGTAACACGGTCTTCTGGGCAGTAAAGAGCACTGTTTAAAAAGCTGTTAGTTTCTTTTCCATGCTCTTCAAGATTTTCTCGAATCGAAAAGTCCAGAATATGCGGAATCTGATTTATGGCATAATACTCTGGTCGATGTTTCCACAGTTTTTTCTCCTTGGCATCAAACATGCCATTAAGAAAATTTACCCAATGTGCCGGATACTTATTGATTTCCTCCATCTCCTTTTGCAGCTCTGCTTGTTCCAGCAAAAGATTGTACACCCCATTAAGATTCCGGTAATTAATAAACTGCTCCGGTATTAACTTCTGGATTTCCGTCTTAATTTTTATTCCATTCTCATCCAGAAAGTAACATCCCTGCTCATAGATGTAAAGTTCCTGGCCCATCACGAACATATGGTGTGTGTCCATCAGGAAGCGAATAATCGCAATATCCAAAAGTCCTTTAGGCCGGCCTTTATCATCCAGCCTGCAGAACTGAAGCGTATCTATCCGGCCTGTTTCCTGCCCTTCAAAACGCTTAATGTACTTGTCCAGGGCTGCTTCCAGTTCATCCTGCTTTTCATAATTACCCAGGTATTCCTTGTCTTTAAACAGCAGATAGCCGCCTGTAAGACACTGGATCTGATTATTTTTAAGTGAATCCGCTATCCTGTCATTTGCCCGTTTATAAAAACATCCAAGGACAAATGTAAAGTCCATAATCGATGTACCTGTGCACGCTATATCCCATAGGTACTGTAAAAATGACTCCACTGTAAAAAAGTTCTCATTTTCTGTCCGGCTAATATACATAGCGTAATAACCCACAGCAATAATGGCCTCGCAGATTTGACGGTTGTCATTGACAAATATATACCTTTCCTTCTTATTTTCAGGATTTGGCGGCTTTTTTAGTATCTTTTTAATGATGTTAATGTTCATGCCAGCTTCTCCGCTTTTTCGGTGTATCGGATACCATAGATTTTATACTGTGCCGAAAAGCGCTTCCATCCGTTCTGATGAGCAATGGAATGATGCAGACGGCATAAAGAAACCTTACGATGCATAGTATCATCGACCAACAGGCGGTTATTCCCCATGCCGATAGCATCCACATGATGCACCTCTGCATCCCGGCCGCAGATACAGCACCGCTTGTACTTCAAACACTGGTAAAGGTAGGTATCTATATCATCTGTCCTTTCCAGAGCAATACCACTTAAAATAATGCCTTCACACAGGGCATATTCCATCAGGGTATTAATAAACCCCCTGGCAGTGCTTACGGAGCAGTCGGACAGGGAAAACATTTCTGTATTTTCTGTCCGAAGCATGTGTTCTACCTTCATGATCTGTTTCGCAGCTTCCGGCGTGTATCCGGTATGGTCGGAAATATCTTTAAGTGTGGCATAGATTTTCCGACGCTGTGCCGGGGTAATTGTCCGGCCATCTTCCAGGCCAAGTTCCAGTTCTTCCCCCGGATGTTTAGACAGCAAAAGCTTGTCCGGCTGGTGTACCAATACACGGATTTCCAATCCCTCTGCTGCTCTGTACACCTGGGCTATCTTTGCATTAATATGTACCATCTTCGCTGTTCCTCCTTCTTTCTTGTCTTCTGTCCGCTTCAAAAAGCCTTTCCATCTGTGCTTCCAGGCAGTCACATTTTTGTATTGCCCACTTTTCCAGTAAATCATCTTCCGGCTGGACAATACATTGGAATTCAAATCCTTGTCCACAATATGGACAGAAACCTTCCACCAACTCAGCACCAGGAATCGGGTTCCGAGCAGGAATAACACTTCCCGCCCGCATCTTCGTTCGGCTTTCCTCTGCCTGCCGTATCTCTTCCCGACACTCATCACAAATCAGGCCATCACCTGGATCTAAGTAGCACTGGCATATCCGACAACGATATGGATGTTTTTTTGCCACTTGCTTTTTCCCTCCCTATCCTGTATAATGTTGGTGTGTGTATTTTATTTAAACCTTTGATTGGCCTGTCCAGTTGCACCTGGCAGGCTATTTTCTTTGGTTTCCTCTGCCGGACGAAGATTAATAATCTCTCTTCTTAATGCTTCCAGTTCTTCCATAGCCTTATCATAGGTTTCCAGCATCTTTTCATACTGCTCTTTGGGAATCATAATCATTTTCTGCATAGCTTGTCCTTCCTTTCTTTAGATTTTTGTCTTTGCAATAGATACAGAGCCTTTTTCATAATATTTTTCTTTTTCCAAGGCTTGTTTAACTATGTTATGGTCAATATCAAAATCGTGATACAGACCAATAAGCCACAGGGCGTTTACTGCATCGTCTTCTTCTGTAAATAATGCAGAACCATGATTACTGGTTACTTCAAATACACACATGATTTACCTCCTTTTTTACTTGCTTTCTTCGCTTTTCTCCCGTATACTATTCATACAAGTTCGTATTAAAACTATGTACAGATGAAAGGAGAAAAAATTATGTATGAATCAGATTTACCTGAGCAATATAGTTTACTAACGCCTGAAGAACAAGCCATTCTTTGCTCTTGGATTAAAGAAAACTTTTTTCCCATCAAGTCATTCACTTGTGATTGTACATCATACGGTTTAAAACATGTTTTTGAAAATAGTCCTAATGGTTTTTACATTAGTAATGGCATGTTCAAGCAGGCAATGAAAGTTTGTGGATTTAAAGTTAAAAATGAATCAGAAACCAATTGGACTTTTAATATTTCACGTAAATCTCCCGGTGTACCTAATCCATTGAAAGGAAAAAATTGGCCTATGTAAATCTAATCCCCATGGCATTTATAATACTTATATTTAATCCACTAAAGAGTGAAAATTAATAATCGGATGTTCGATTATTCTGTCCAGATTTATTTTTATCTGATCTTGCAATTCCAGTACTTGATAACCATGTTTTATTAACAACCGACTTAATGTAGACTTTCCGGTAATTCCACTCCTTCCGGTGATAACTATAAGTCGGTTTTCTTTTTCTTCTCCTGACATATTTAAAATTCTCTCAGCTTCCTCTTTACCCAATATTGAACTTAAATAATCTGCAAATGGAATCTTTTTTTCAATCATCAATTTTATCCTCCTGTTATTTGTATTAACTCTTTAGACATAACATTATTTTTCCTCTATTGTGCCCTTGGCATTGACTGTGATTCTATTTTGATTTGATTTTGCCTGAATTGCTCCAAGGCTCCGGTATCAAAAATAAGAGGACTGTTTTTCTTTGTCGGGTTTAACTTATGTGCAACTTTTTGACCTGGTGTCCGATAAATATACATTAAATATTCATCAGGGAATCCCATAGCCAAAAGTTCCGATTTTTTCATAATTGGTTTTGGATATTCTGGCATTTTATATCCTCTGCCCCCTTTCTTTTATGCTGCGCCCTTCCCTTCTGCCTTTAAAATCTCATACATTTCATGGCTGAAGGTCTTCATTTCTTGATCCAGCTTATAGGCCGTACTGGTCAGTACGGACAATGCTCCACTAAAATGACTTACTGCATTTGGGCCTTCCATTATTGCATCATGAACAGCCAGGGCCAGACTGTTCAGTTCCCATGCCTGGAAAGATAATTCTTCGATTCTGTCGGTGATTTGTTCAATGGTCATTTTGTTAATCCTCCTTTCGTTAGCATTATGCTAACATATGTTAGTAGAAAAGTCAATCTATTTCTGTTATAATGTGCTAACAAATGTTAGGAGGTTACTTATGGCTGTATCAAAAATCCAAACCGGGCTACGCATAGACGAAACAACCTATGGCAAGCTTAAAACAATTTCCGAAATCGAAAGTCGGTCAATAAATAATCTGGTAGAATATATCATCAAGGCTTATCTTGTGGATTACGAAAAGAGAAATGGTTCTGTCCATCCTTCTCCATATCAAGATAATTAAGCCCTATATCAATCAGGATGAGCGCCATTTGATTAATTGAAACACCTATCCTGTCGGCTTTTTCTCTAATGCGCTCATACTGCTTTTCAGGTAGCCTTAATCCTGTTTGTACTTTTTGGTCACTCATCATTAAGTCCCCTTTCTTTCTAGTAAAACAATTATAAGGAGGATAATTAATCATGTCTTATAAAGTATACTGTGAAGCTAAATGCAAACATGTTTATATTACAGGTGATTCTATCGATGCATCAGCTAAAGAAGATATATTTAATCGTTATATTCCAGGACGATTAAATTGTTCTGAGCAAGATGGTTTTTGTTGGCAATATAAACACTGTGCATT
>VSOC01000201.1 GCA_009774615.1 Lachnospiraceae bacterium | reverse complement strand
CCTTTATTTTGTGTACTGTAAACTAATACAGCATTGCATTAATTCTCTAGTAAATCCCACTTGCTGCCCGCGCCATTTGCACATCTGCGAAACTCACCATAGCACCGCTACGCCTTGGTTTTACGGTGATAAGGAAGTATTTACAACAACTTATCATTAACGCTGACAAACAGGGTGCATATAGGTAGGTATGACAGCTTATGTTGTACCTACTTATTTTTTGTTGCAGTTTTTATTTATTTCAGCTAAAATCAATACACAAGATTGTTAGTGAGAGAGAGTGAAATTATGAAAGAAAAGAACAAGAATGAATACAATGCAGAAAGGACAATAAATGAGTATTTGTCATTACTTCAAATCAAATATGATTGCGAAACAGTATATAGTTTAGCTAAGTCTTTACAGCAAGATGGAGTAACTGGTTTTGGAATTATCCCTTATTTTACATTAACGGCAGCTACCATATTAGAAATGCTTTCGTCAAATGAAATAAAACTTGAAATACCATGCTCTGCACGAATAAAAGATATTCGCATGAAATTGAAAATTTTTGAAGATGGATACAGCAAATCTAAAAGAATGTTATTGGCGATAGATTATCTCCAAAATGAGATTTTTAAAAACCAGCTTACTTTTTCTTTTATGAAAAGCTGGAATATTCATTATAATCTGGGTATTTACACAAATAAGAATAAAATAGTAATTGGAAATACTCAATATAATTACTATTTGTTACAAGATAATCGTTTCTTAAAAAAGAGCCTTAATGAAATTGCTACTGCTTATGAGATTTCTCCTAATAATTTTAACTTAGATGAGCATATGGGAAGGGAATGTTATCAATATGCTTATACATACGCACAATTTATAAATTCCATTCGTTCTGGACTGAAAAGCTTTGACACGCCGGTAACTATAAATTCAAACAAAAATATTGTCGATTTTTATTATGCAGATTATAATACAAATCGCAAGTCTGCTCTTTTACCACAAGGGGAAAATGGGAAAGCCATTTTTCTTTATTTACTTCATACTTTATCCACAATGAATTTTCTTCTATACGTTTTAAACGATTACGAAAAAGATGATTATGGTTGGTGGCTCAAAATAAATTATGTTGTCTATTATTACAGCATACATAAATTAACTGATTTACATGAGCATTTTGTACAAAACAAATTGATGACACAAAATATTTCTGATTATTTGAATGAAATCGATGTTAAAAACGCTAAATTTATGAACAGTACTTTTAGAAATTGTATGATGCACCCAAGTTTGGCAGATAAAAATGGGAATAGTATTATTTCTTCTTCTAAGTTAGATAGACAGAAACCTCTTTTTGGATTAGTAGAAACTTGTTTTGACGGAATGCGCTATAAAGACCTTAAAGATTCTGTTATATTAGAAATGAAACGAATATCAAATATATTATCGCAATGGCTCGAAATACAATCTTTAAGTATAAAGCCACTTTAGTGCCAGTTACGCAATAGAACGCCGTTTTTGAAGGCAGACATATAAAATCCTTACCCCGTCATTCCAACGCCCACAAAGCCGCATAAATCAAGGATAAAATACCCTCTATTGCGTAACAATCCCCATAATAAATTAAGGGCGAAAGCAGTTTACTGATTTCGCCCTCTTGACTACCCATAAGCAAAGGCGGGAAAAACTGTCAGGGGCGCATAGCGCGAAGTTTACCCTTGACAGCTTTTCCTATCTTTGCTACCTACCTGTCGAAGCGGAATTTCAATATAGCTTCAACCAGTTTTGCCTTTAGCCTGTCCTGTGTATCGTCATTAATATGCCCCTTATACATAGGCAGATATTTGATGTGAGCGGTGTAATGCCTCAATACTGCGTCTACCGCTTCCGGCTCTCCGGCAACGGCTTTTTGGATTACTCAAACGGTATCAGTTTTTTGCTCCTCATGTTCCAATTTCTCCCATTCTTTCCGCAACTGTTTCAGCGCAACATTTCTTCGACTATTTACCGTACTCCTGCAACGTTCGTACAGTCTGCCGATTGCTTCATCACGATAGCCGATGAAGTAATAAAGCAGTAAGACTTCTCGCCTTAATTGCGGCAATCTTGATAATGCCATTGCTAACCGTTCATCATCAACGATAACTTCCTTTCCAAACACAAGAAATACAGTCGGCTTGTCCCGTTTTTCAAAGTAACTGTCCATAGCAGACGGTTCAAAATATCTCTCTGACATTAGATAGTCAAGGGATATTTCCCGTTCCGCTTTCCGCTTCAAATCTCGCCATGCGTTAATGGCTTCATGGCGCAGGAAGATACGTTAGAGGGCGACAGCAACAGCATTGTAAACCAAGATGCCATTTGTCAAGGATAGTTTCTCCGTAAATATTAAAGAGCCACTGTTCACATCTGATCAGCGACTCTTTTCTTTCTGGCATTGTGTTTAAGGAAACCATTCCTTGTTATTAACCAATCATTCCACCCCCAATGCCTTGAAAACAGCATCCTCCGCGCTATTGTAGAAAATCAGGTTGAAGCTGCTGATAAGGTCAGCGGGGACGGTGGCCAAATCCACCGCTGAGGTCATTGGCAACAACACTTTTTTTGCTCCGCTGTCCAAGCATACTTGCAGTGCGTTTGCCAGTTCCTCCACCTTCATCATGGTGCCGCTGATGCTGATCTCACCCAGCACAGCCAGGGAACTAAGCGTCGGCTTTCCCAGTGCGATAGAACAGATTGCGATTAAGGTTGGCAGAGCGAGCCTGCTGGGCATTCCGATGCCCTGCAGATCCTGATAATTCACGATGTAGTCCTTCGTTGTGGTACTGATTGTGCCGCTGATGCGGTTTGCGTTTGCTTTCAGGAAATTAAATGCTGTGTTGGCGGCCTCTCTGCAATCCCGGTCAGAGCCTATGCCTGTACGCTCAAACTTGCCGTTTCCGGGGAGCATCTGGCTTTCCAGGCGGAACACGCCCATCATGCCTGATTTGCCATTCCCAACGGTATAGACCTGCCCCGGATTACATATTCCCTCTGGGAGAAGTTTTCCGCCGCCCTGTTCTGGCACGGACACATAGCGTTCCTGGAAGGTATCGTTATCAATATACGAGAAATTAACATCGTAAAACTCCATACCACCCAGCTTTTTAAGCTGTTCCTTGACACGGCGGCGCATTTCAAGGGAGATGGCGAGGATTTCCTCCAGTTCTTCTTTTGAAAACTCTCCGTCAGGATAGACCAGTTTCAAAAAGCCTCCAACCATCTTACGGACAGCTATCGTATCCCTCTGATTCAAGTTCTTGCCAAGCCGGAAATGCTTGTCCAGGGCATCGCCGTACTGCTCCTTCCGCAGTTCCCGGAGAAATTCCGCCAGATAGTCGGTAATAAACCCATAGTCATTTGTAAAATGCCCTGGGCGGAACTTGGGGATTTCCCAGCCGGGAAGATAGCAGTGCATACGGTCAAGAAAGGCTGTATCCGTCCCCATTTCTGACGGGAACGGATCAAACAGGCTGGATGTTTTCAGGAGTACATCTACGCTCTGATTGATATTCCCGACAAACACCATAGACGCAGAGGCGGCTTTTTCCTCTTTTCCACGGGCAAAGGAACCGGATGCCATATAGTCCTTCATGATCTGGATACCGTCTTTATCCTTGAAGTTGATACCCGCTACCTCGTCAAAGGCCACGCAATCCCACAGCCCTACAAGCCCTACCGTCTTTCTGCCCATATTATAAAACAGGTTCGCCACAGTGGTCTGACCGCCGGAAACAAGGATGCTGTTAGGAGAGATTTCTTTATACAGGTGGGATTTTCCCGTACTGCGAGGGCCAAGCTCACAGAGGTTAAAGTTGTTCTCCACCAGCGGCAGCATCCGGGCAAGCAAAAGCCACTTCACGCGCTCCTCCAATTCGTCTGGTTCCATGCCGATAGAGCGCAAAAGCACATCGATCCATTCCTCCTTGGTAAATGCCTTGCGTCCTGCTTTCAGGTCCTCCATATCCACATGAGGCATTTGGATTGGTGTCAGTTTATAAATGCGGATCGGGTTTCCGTTTTTCTTATCTTCCTCAACATACTCATACTCCAACTGGACAATGCACCAGATGCCCCCGCAGAGCAAGCGGTCATACTTAGTCGGGTAATCTTCGTGGATAGGGATGTTTTTCAGGCCAAGGTTAGAAAACTCAGCCTCATAGCGGTCTTCCTTAATGTTCAACATAACGGTAATTTTATCAATGACTGTGTGGCTCCCCCGCTGGCGGAGCATAGACAGTATTTTTTGTGCCTCATCCGGACGCACGAAGTTGTCAGCAAGGATGCGCTTGACGCTGCCCACACCCTCCTCGATAACTTCCGGGTCGTCCGAGCTGCAATACTGCCCCAGCAGGAACTCCAAGACATAGACGGGGACGTTGGCGCCTTCTTTGATTTTTTTCGTCAGATCCTTGCGAACAATCTTCCCATCGAACCACTGGCGGAGCTTGCCCTTCAGGACAGCTCTGCGATCTTCGCTCTCTCTTATATCTGGCATGGTGCTACCTCCGCAGACATATTATATCCCAAATCCGAAGTCATCCGCAAAGGCAAGATCCATAAGCATGGGGTGGCGGAAAACCTCTAAACCTGTGTTATCATCATATACAACAAGGAAATACTGCTTGTCCCTGTCATATCGTTTGTCCTTGAACTGGAACTTCATTCGGAACATACGCTTTAGCGCATCCGGATCCCGGCTGTCGGCAAATAAGCTAACCTCGTTGGAAATACGCTCATTGTCCTCCGACACGAAGAACATTTTATAGGTCGTTGCTTTGACTGTATCGCTGACAGGCTCCGACTGGATAAATTCCAATATGGTGATTTTATTGGTGATCTTCTGGACCATACTGACCAGGGCAATCTCAGCGTTCTTCGTTTCGATATGCCCCTTTTCCATCCGTATATCAATGACCGGTACAAGCATTTCCTGCGGAGAAGACCCGCCGTGGACATAGTTCTGACCGCCTCCGGCAACCTTGAACACATTGCTGCTGACAGGGAAAGATACAACTTTTGGATCATTGTTACGCAATACGGTTCCCATGCTCATATTCGCGATCCCATTATCCGCAACAGGCCCAGAGGATACAATGAATCGGCGGTTCACAAAAGCTCCCTTATCGCTTACACCGCCAATCTTGCCGCTTTCGGTCACTTTGTCACGCTTGTAAATAAAGCCGTGATCGGCTGTGACGATGAAATGAATCGTATTTGCGCCGACCGCAATACGATGAATCAAATCAATAATTTCCTGGATTGCTTCCTGACAGGCGGAGAACACCTCGT
>VSOC01000200.1 GCA_009774615.1 Lachnospiraceae bacterium | reverse complement strand
GATATGAAATCCACGGATGAAGACTATATTTATCTTGTTTCAAAATTGGAAAAGTACGGACTTAAAATTTCTGGACATACAACAGATCATAAGTGTGCAAGAGGAGCAGGAATTATAAAGTATTTAAGTGAACATCCGGAAATAGAAGAATATGTAATTCTGGATGACTGTACTTTTGATTTTAGAGATTATAAGAAATTGTGGGAACGATTATTGCTTACAAATGGAATTGAAAGAGCGAAATTTGCATCGACTACACCAGCAGTAGAAACAATCATTTTTATGGAGTATATAAATTTTTTCGAGAATGTTGGAAATACGTGAAATAGTCAAGAAAAATTTAATTCGGATATCTGATTCGCGTGTATTTTTTGTGTACCGCACGGATAAGATAGAAGAAAGAAAAGGATGCGGGAAGGAACAAACGTCTGTGGAAGATGAGAAACTGGAAAATTTATTAAATCTGGCTTTGGATGCTACGGAAGACGAACGGGAAAAATCACTGAATCTTGATGTAGGCTATGAACCGGAGGGAAAGATCTGGGAACTGATTGTGCGGTATTCGGGGAGTCTAAAGGAAGTGTATTCCTTAGGCATCCGCGTGGAGGAACTTTTAGGCGGCTATGCCATCCTCTGGGTTCCTCAGGATCGCATAGAGGAAATCAGCCGTTTTCCGCAAATTGAATATATAGAAAAACCAAAGAGGCTGTTTTTCGCTGCTGACCAGGCGAGAGCAGCCTCTTGTCTTAGTCTTGTCCAGGAGGGCGGGATGGGACTGACGGGAAAAGGGGTTTTGGTGGGAATCGTGGATTCCGGTATTGATTATTTTCACCAGGATTTTCGCAATGCCGACGGGACGACCAGGATTTTGGCGCTCTGGGATCAGAGTCTTGAGCGGATATTTACAGAGGAAGAGATTAATGAAGCGCTTTTCGCTGCCGATCAGGGGGGAAGGGAGGCAGGACTTGTACTGGTGCCGTCGAGGGACGTAAGCGGGCACGGAACAGCGGTTGCCGGGATTGCTGCGGGAAATGGAAGGGAGAGCCAGGGGCGTTACCGGGGAGTAGCTTATGAAAGCCCGCTTTTGGTGGTTAAGCTGGGGACGGCTGACCCGAATGGTTTTCCACGAACCACGCAGTTAATGCGGGCGGTGAATTTTGTTCTGCAGGAAGCTGTGCGCCTGGGGATGCCCATTGCCGTAAACTTAAGTTTTGGAAATACCTATGGCTCCCACGACGGAACCAGTCTTTTGGAAACCTTTCTGGACAGCGCCGCCAATTACGGAAGGAATGTTATTGTGGCCGGTTCGGGCAATGAAGGGGGGAGCGGGGGGCATACTTCGGGGCAGCTTCAGGAAGGGACGATAAAAGAAGTTCTGCTGTCGGCTGCCCCCTATGAAACCAGCTTCAGCGTGCAGCTTTGGAAGTCTTATGCCGATGAATTTCGGGTGTATCTGATTACCCCTTCGGGAGAGGTGACAGGGCCGTTTTCCGAGCAGCAGGGGACACAGCGCTACCAGGCCGGAAATACGGAGCTTTTAATTTACTACGGACAGCCAAGCCCTTACAGCCGCTCACAGGAAATTTATATGGATTTTCTGCCGAAAAGAGATTATATCGACAGCGGGGTGTGGAGGATTGTTTTAGAGCCGATAAGCCTGGTGACCGGGCAGTATGATTTCTGGCTGCCGTCGCAGGGGGTATTAAATGCATCTACCCGTTTTCTGGCTGCCGAGCCGGAGGTAACACTCACGATTCCCTCGACGGCGGAAAAGGTTATCACAGTGGGGGCGTATCATACGGCCTATCCCTCCTATGCCGAATTTTCCGGCAGGGGTTTTACCCGAATGACCAATCAGGTAAAGCCGGATCTTGCCGCGCCCGGAGTAGATATCACAACCAGCAGGAGCGGGGGAGGCTATGGGAGCGTAACCGGGACGTCATTTGCCACGCCGTTTGTTACCGGGGCAGCGGCATTGTTGATGGAATGGGGGATTGTGCAGGGAAATTCCCCTTATCTGTATGGAGAGAAGGTGAAAGCCTATCTGATCCGTGGGGCGAAGAAGCTTCCGGGATTTGACGTGTGGCCTAATCCGCAGGTGGGGGCGTATGATAATATAGTGTCAGGTTAGCAAGGAGCCAGTAAAATCAAGGGCTTCCGCTGATTTAGTCCTATAAAAAAACTGCTGTGGAAACAGTAAAATTGGATAAAAACGGGCCTGTTTTCAATCCGGGAACTGAAAATCAAGCAACTTGACACGAATATACCATTAAGCCGAATGGTAATATCAAATGTGTTCCAAAGAGATGGTAACTGAATATTTTTAAAGTTTAGGTAGGAAAGATAAGAAAAAGGTATTGCGATTGGCATTGAAAAAGAACGTGAAGCAGGAACTTTAAGGTCAATAAAAAATTTGATGGATACATTAAAACTAACAGCAGAACAGGCAATGGCTGCACTAAAAGTTCCTGAAGCAGAATGGACGAAATATGTTAATAAATTGGGTCAATAATGAATAATATTTCCCGATTACTGTTATATGCAGTCGGGAAATATTATTTTTTGAAAAAAATAGATTAAGAAACAAATACATAAATTAAGAAAATAAGTTTGATTAAAGAAATCTGTAAACCAAATTTAGTGTTGTTTTTTGCCAGGAAAAATAAATATATCTGATTTTTTACTCTTATTAAAAGTAAAATTAAAGTTGTAAAATGATTAAAATTAGTTTGTGAATCATGCTAAACTATAACCGAGGTGTTAGAAATGAGAAAAAACAGAGTAAAAGAACTTCGGGAAGCGATGCATTTGAGCCAGGAAAAGCTTGGCGAGTATACGAATATTTCGCAGCAGGTAATTAGCAAGATAGAACGCTGTGATTCACGTCTGACAAGAGAAAATATGATTACTTTGGCAGATTTCTTTCAAGTATCAACGGATTACTTATTAGGACGAAGCAACTGCAAGCGAACGATTGAGCAGGAAATGGAAATGCTTAAGAAATTTGAAAAATATGATGAATTTATTCAGGCATATGTCAGGCTTGGCGAAAAAGGACGTACTTTGCTTCGTCTTATTGCAGATAGAATGATAGAGTTAGAAATTGACTGAGGCAGAAGCTGAGTTTGAAAAAGATGAAAGAAGACAAAAAATATCTGGGAAAGTATGGATATTATAATGGATGAGATTTATTGAGGAGCGATCATGTTTAATCGCTTCTTTTTTTATGCATAGACCTGTAGAGAAGAAATTTGTTACCGGAACAGCGCAGGAGAAAATTGTGCTGTAAAACCTGCACAGAATGGAGGAAACTATGGGATTCAAATTAAAAGTAGAGGGACCATCAACGATTGAACTGGGAACCACGATTGTTACCGGTGTAAAATTCCACACAGATATTCCACATGACAGCAATGCCCGTTCTACCGATATGGGCAGCACCGTAACGATTACCGGAAAAATCCTGACTGCGGTTGACGGCGATCCGTTCGACAGCAGCAGGCAGTTTGGCCTGTGGGCCTTAGTTCCGGCTGAAAAATCCGATTGCTACCGGAAGGTAAGTGTGGAAGTTATTGCAGCTTCGCAGGTAGTACGGAAATATACCTATCCTAATGCCTTTGTTGTAGATTATAAAGAAGATTATGGCGATGTAGAAGGTGTGGGAACATTTACGTTAATCATTAAGCAGAAAAAAGATAAGATGGCGCAGGTTGCAGTCGAGGGTGGATACAGTGTATCATAAGCTGTTTTCGATACCCTGATGGGTAAAAGCAGCTAAAGCGAACTCGTGGGGGCTGCCTGTTTTTGGGCAGCCTTTTCGTATCAATGCAAATGGGATTGTGGCAAATACATACAAACCGTAACCAGATATGCAGGCAGGTGAGAAGATGAAGGATTACTATGCCATACTGGGCATTAAAGAAAATGCCGATGCGCAGGAAATTAAAAAAGCCTACCGGAAGCTGGTCAAGATTTATCACCCGGATGTTGTCAAAGAAGATAAAGAAAAAACCCGGCAGATGTATGCGATTCAGGAAGCTTATCAGTGTTTAAGCAAAGAGGAAAGCCGAAAGAAATACGATGAATCCCGAAGAAAACAGGCAGAAAAATTTGCAGGTAATTCCACGGTGGGAAAGGATAAACAACCCCACCAGAGTTCATTCACCGCATCCAGTCCATTTGAACAGTTTTTTGGTTTTCAGGCGGGAAAAGGGATGGAAACTTATCATGGCAAATCATCAAGGATAAAGCCAATGCCAGGTAAGGTACAAACGGATGCATTGTTTTCTGCATTCTTTGGGATGAAAAATGGGTCAAACGCGGGGAAAAAAGGGGGTGTTCGCTGATGGAAAAAGACCGGAAAATAAAAATTGCCGCAGATGTGATGATGCTGTCCTGTGGAGTAATTTTATTTGCTGTCCAGCGGTATGGTTTATGGGACATGTGGAAAGGCACCGCAATGGAAGCAGGATTTTTCTTATGCATGGCTGTTATTCTGGCAGATTTGTTTTACCAGTCTTTATGCAAAGCGAATACCCCATCTTCCCGACAGCAGGAATCCGGGAATGTAAAGGCCGGAACAGGAATCGAGCGCCTGATTCTTTTAGATGAGCAGAATAAGCCGGTAAAATCCTGGGATATGGCAGGAAGAACGGCAATGCTTATCGGTCGGAGCGGGGGCGAGGAAGATGTGGATGTGGATTTAGAAGACTGTGCTTACAGCAGCTTCATTGATTTTCTGCACGCCGCCTTAAACTTCGCACAGGATCAGTGGTATATAGAAGATTTAGGTTCTCAAAATGGAATAAAAATCCGAAAAGCAGTCGATGGGGAATGTTATAAAGTTATGGGGCAGCCCTGCAAAGTTGAAGCAGGAGATATCCTTTATATTGCAAGAAGCAGGCTTCTTTTATCTTAAATGGAGAGATAGTTTAAGAATCTAACGGAGTAGATGGAGATGGGAGAACGGAATCAATGAGCTTAGTGAGATGTCCGAATGGACACGTATACAATGCAAAACGCTATGGGAAAATTTGCCCTTACTGCAGTATGAAAAGCCAGGAAGAAACCGCAGCAACAAAACCGGTTGGCTTTGAACCGCCGGTGGAGATTTTAATGGAAGAAGTCAGACCAGTGTGCGGATGGCTGGTTTGCATTGAAGGGGCCAGAGTAGGGATGGATTATAAGATTTTCAAAGGAAAAAACTTCGTTGGTCGTGGAGATGCTATGGATATTCAGATTCTTGGAGATAACGAAATTAACCGAAAAAACCATACCAAATATTAAATAACCCCGATTATCTGTTCAAGACAGCTTTTTACGAGGCAAACCGGCGGATACAGGAA
>VSOC01000020.1 GCA_009774615.1 Lachnospiraceae bacterium | reverse complement strand
TATTGGAACAAAAATCTTTGCTGGTAAAATATTTAAAGAATGAGGGAAAGCAAATGAAAAAGAACACAGGGAATTGCTTGCCAAAATTGCACCAGATAAGTTTGATGTTTTGCATTATGGTGCTATCACTGAACTAAAAAATAGATAGAGAAAAGGAATAAAGAATTGGAGTATAATGGAAATGCTATTTTTAGAAGATAAGGATGCTTTATATTGTGATCTTATGCGTTTGATTAAAAACCGCAAAAACAGTTGATTTCCTGCTTTTTGAACTGAAAAAATATGGTTTTGTAAAAACGAATCATGAAATGGAATTAAATGAAGCGATTCGAAAGAAGGAGAGGCTATGAGTGATTTTTTTAAGAATGAATTGATAATAGAGGCAGCATATGTATAAAATTGAATTGGGAGGAGGGTGTTTTAAACACGATATGGAACAAACCATTATTTTGTGGTTTTCCTCCAAAAGTGAATTTTCTTCATTGAATGATTTTATTCAATTTTGTTGGATAAAGCAACATACGGAAGCCAATTATGGAAGGCAATCCTTGGAGGAATGGTTTGCAGAGTTCCATATTGAAGATATTTGTCCGGAAACATTTGATAAAAAAATTCAGGAATATACTTCTGACCTTTATCATGCAGAAATTCAAATTCCTACAACGTATATTCGTGCAGTTCGTTTGAAAGAAGAAAGCTGGGATGAAGTTATTTATGCTGCAGAAAGTGAACACGATTATTTATGTTTCTGGTGGTATACGACAGCATAATAAATTTTTGCAAAGAAACCTGGAGTTTGATAGAGAGGTGTTAAAATGAATTCAATATGGAAAGAAATGTATCAAGCAGCAAAAAAGGTTCAGAATCCCAGGAAGATATCTGATTATGTAGAAGCAGGTGGTGTTGCTGCGGCTGTACTATCATTATCTGGAAGGATATATACGGGAGTGTGTATAGATACTTGTTCTACATTAGGAATTTGCGCTGAAAGAAATGCAATCTTTAATATGATAACAAACGGAGAACAGAATATTAAAAAAGTTCTTGCAATTATGCCAAATGGAAAAACAGGTGCGCCATGTGGTGCTTGTAGGGAATTAATGGTTCAGCTTATGCCTGATAATTATCAGGAGATTGAAATACTTCTTGATTTTGAAACAGAAAAGGTCATTACACTTGGTGAACTTACTCCGGAATGGTGGATATAAATGAGTGATTTTTTTGACTGGAGGAAAAACAGAGATGACACAATCTAAAATAGATGAGGATCTGAATAGTAACCGGCCAAAAGGAATAAATATAACAGAATTTTGGAAATATGTTCTTGAGCAGAATGCAGAGAAAATCCGGGCATTTTTTTGCAGGGATGCTTATGTCAATTGGCATTGTACCAATGAACATTTTACGGTAGAGGAATAGAATCTTGAAAAGAATTTTTACACCAGATAAGTAAACATTAGGTTAAATTCATAAACAGGAGTATGGTTGATATGGAAAATAAGATTCAAGAGGTTAAACTAGAAAATTATGGAGCAATTGATAAATTTCAATGTAATCATTTTTCAAATATAAATTTAATCATTGGAGAAAACGGAACAGGAAAAACTTTTCTGTTAAAAGCCCTTTATTCGGCTGTTCGTTCGATGGAAGAGTATCGGCGGGGAGATGATATCAAAACAATTAGTGAAGTTCTTTCGGAAAAACTGCGATGGACATTTCAGGTAGATTGGCTGGGAGATATGGTATCAAAAACAGCAGAGAATGAATTGTATTTTGAAGTAAGTGTAGGTAGTAATAAAATCACTTATCAGTTTTCACAGGAGGTTTCCAGCAAGATAGAAGCTGTTGTAATTCCAGATGCAGGAAAGACAGGAAATTCTATTTTTATTCCAGCGAAAGAGGTGTTGTC
Source organism: Lachnospiraceae bacterium (assembly GCA_009774615.1). GTDB lineage: Bacteria > Bacillota > Clostridia > Lachnospirales > Lachnospiraceae > Caccovicinus. The sequence goes on along the minus strand of VSOC01000020.1, from coordinate 41,253 downwards.
GTTATTTTCTGTTATTTTAAAATCCAGGGAGGTTGACAAAGTTTTTGGATTTGATGACACATATTATGATTTGGCGAAAGCATTGCGGATTGCACCTAAAAATGATAAAGATTATTCAATTTTTTTGAACTCCCGCAAGATAGTCACAGATGTTATTGATGGTAACGTGGATTATGATGAAGCTGTGGGAAAATGGATCTATAAGAACAGGAAAAATCAAAGGTTTTCTATTGGTGCAACTTCTGAAGGGATTAAGAAAATTGCGATAATGGATCGCTTATTGGCTAATGGATATTTAGACCAGAATTCTATAATTTTTATTGATGAAGTTGAATCAGCACTGCATCCAAAAGCAGTATGCCAGTTCTTGGATGTGATTGCTTTCATTGCTAATACTATGGGAGTACAGGTCTTTATTGCAAGTCATTCTTATTTTGTGATTAAGAAGCTTTTTTTAATCGCATTGCAAAAACCAAAAACAGTGATGTGTATTTCCTTAAATAAAGGGAAAAAAGCACAGATTTGCGATTTATGCGATGGTATGCCGGAAAATTCAATTATTGACACATCTATTCGCCTGTATGAGCAGGAGATTGAGGAGGTGTTGTAGTCGTGGTAGTGATTCGGGAATCCGATATGTGCTTTGGAGAATATACAGAAGAACAGGTTTTTGTAATTGAAAAAAGTACACAATATTATGAGAAACTCAGACCAAACGGAATTAAGAGTTGTGAATTTATTTTACGCAGAGAGGATAGGCTGTAAAAACTTTATCAGCAGCTGGAAGAAATTGATGATCAGGATTTGTATCTTCTGGAACCGGAATTTTGTAATGAATTATATTATCATATTCCACCGGAGAAAAGACCGCTGTGTGTAATTGCTTTCTTTACTATAATTAATTGGTTTGCAATGTCCCAAAGAAGTGGGGTATGGACGTTTTATGAAGCAACATCTCCTGAAGATATTCAATTAACGATTCGATTTTTGGAAGAAAAAGACGATGATGAATTAGTTTCTATTTTTCGTTATGGGGTACATGACTATCAAAATCCTAAATATGCCGGAAATTTTAATTATCCTGATGCTTGGATAGAGGAATCGGAAAAAATAGATCAATGGATAACCGATCATGAAACTTGGCTGTATGGGTGGGAGCGGAAGTTGCTGAAAGATAATAAGGAATTGATAATAGATGCAATAATGGAGAATTAGAAGCCATTTCAAACGAAATAAAGGAAGTGAGGATTTATTATGATAGATATCAGGGTAATGTCAATAACAGATTATGACCATGTATATAACCTGTGGATGAATACTCCGGGAATGGGATTAAATTCAACCGATGACAGCAGGGAAGGCATTGAAAAGTACTTGAAACGTAATCCAACATCAAGTTTTGTGGCAGAATGTAATGGTGAGATAATTGGAGTAATTATGTCTGGTCATGATGGAAGGCGGGGATATATACATCATACGGCTGTTTTGCCCGCATTTAGAAATCAGGGAATCGCGAAAAAACTGGTTGACTGTGCCATGTCTGCTTTGGATAAAGAGGGTATAAATAAGGTGGCATTGGTTGCTTTTAGAAAAAATGATTTAGGAAATAATTTTTGGGAAAATATTGGATTTACAGAGAGAAATGATTTGGTATATAGAAATAAAAATATTCATGTGTTGAATAGAATTGATACGTAATTTTCGGATGAGGAAATATAATGGAAAAATCAATAGAAGTGCGTTTGACCCGTTTGGCGCGGCGGATCTTTGCACAGTATAAAAGCCAGTTGATGCCGGAGTATGCCCGCCAGTTGGACAAAGCTATTGGCATCTGTGAAGCATATCAACAGGGAGAGGGAAGCTGGAGCAATATGTATGAGGTTATCCTTTGTGATGATGGTATTTGGGAATACAGTGAGGGACTGGGAGATTTTTCGAAGGAATTGAGAACCATGTGGGTTATGGAAACCTGCATTTTGATGTGCAGTTGTTGGCTGGGATGCCAAAAAGAGCAGGACATTGAGCCGGAGGACATGGATATTCGAGGAGAGAATATTCCTGCGTTTTTGACCTTTCTGGAAGGACTGCCAGATAGCCTGCCGGACTGTGCTCAGATATGGGAGTATTGGAACAAAAATCTTTGCTGGTAAAATATTTAAAGAATGAGGGAAAGCAAATGAAAAAGAACACAGGGAATTGCCTGCCAAAATTGCACCGGATAAGTTTGATATTTTGCATTATGGTGCTATCGCTGAACTAAAAAAACAGATAGAGAAAAGAAATAAAGAATTGGAGTATAATAGAAATGAACAGACCTGTTACAACATTATTTATGCTGATGTCGGTTGACGGAAAAATAAGCACTGGCGCAACGGACGATTTAGATGTAGACAAAGATTTTCCCCAGATTGCAGGACTTAGCGAAGGCTTGCATCAATATTATGAAATTGAGCAGACAACCGATTTATGGTCCCTTAATTCTGGTCGGGTTCAGGCCAAAATGGGTGTCAATACAAAGAAAATGCCAAAGAAAACACAGGTATCTTTTGTGATAATCGATAATAAACATTTGAATGAACATGGTATAAAATATTTTTGTGCATTATCGAAAAAATTTGTATTGATTACCTCAAATGAAAAACATCCGGCATTTAACATAGAGGAAGAAAATCTCCATATTATCTGTCAAAAGGAATTATCGTTAAAAGATGCATTGAGAAAACTTAAATCAGAACATGGCTGTGAGAGGATAACGATACAAACCGGCGGGACGCTGAATGGTTTATTTCTCCGCGAAAAGCTATTTGATTATGTCGATGTTGTTGTCGCTCCGGTTTTGATTGGGGGAAAGGATACATCGACGTTAATTGATGGAAAATCCCTGGTTTCGCAAAAAGAATTATCCAATTTAGGTGTTTTGAAACTTCAGGAATGTTTGATTTTGGAGGACTCTTATTTGCGATTGCGTTATAAGGTGATACATTGATAGAAGCGAAGTTATAGAATCAATGACTAAATTATGTCTGCAAAGAAAAAAGGAGAGCCTGTAACAAAAATAATAGAAGGAACAAAGTGATAATGGCGTGCGAATTGAACAATGTAAAAAATGGAATACGGCTGGAGATGCTACATAATGAAAGAATATATAAAAAAACGGGTACATGAATTATATTGGAATGATGATATTAATTGTGCAAGAACTACTATTATCTGTCTGCGTGAATTATTTAAAGTTAGCATTGAACCGCAAACACTCTGGTCTGCGGTTGGATTACACGGTGCTGGCGGGTATCGGGCACAGTGCGGTTTAGTTGAAGGCGCACTTATGTTTATCGGGATTTATCTTCATATGTTGGGAAAAACAGAAGATGAGATAGTATCTGCCTGTTATCATTTTGCGTCTGCTTTTGATAAAACATTTGGTTCGCTAAGATGTTTTGCATTACGTCCCGAGGGCTTTTCAGAAAATGACCCACCGCACAGATGCGAAAACCTGACCTGTGATGCTATTGCGTTTGCATACCAATATCTTTTAGAAATTACAGAGCAGTAGAATAAACTATGGCTTAATTGGGAGTTGGCTAAAGATGGAAAGTCATTAAATAAGATTTCGCCATTGATGTAGGAGGAAAACGATGATACCCAAAGTTGTTCAGGTAGTTCCAACAGAGGAATTTACCGTATATGTGATACATTGTATGCATTAAAAGCAGTAAAAGAAAAAATTGCATAATGATTTTATTAGCTTAGAATAAGACGGAAAATTAAAAATCTTTGCTGGTAAAAGAATAAAATTTGGAGGAAATCCGATAATGAAATTAAAGAATATTTTGATTGTGGTTAAAGATATCGAAAAGTCGAAACAATTTTATCACGACTTATTCGGTCTTGATGTGATACTTGATAATGACGGCAATATGATTTTAACGGAGGGACTTGTACTTCAGGATGAAAAAATCTGGAAAGGTTTTTTGGGAAAAGATATCATTCCGAAAAGCAATTCCTGTGAACTGTATTTTGAAGAACAAAAGATAGAAGCATTTATTGAAAAACTGGAAAAATTATATCCCGAAATCCAATATGTTCAGCAAAAGATAACACATAGCTGGGGACAAACGGTGATTCGTTTTTATGATTTGGACGGAAATTTGATTGAGGTGGGAACACCTGTTTGATTTGCTTTAAAACGGTGTATTTATCAGGATATCAAAGAACAGAAGAAAAAAGCAAAGAGCAGAAGCAGAATCACGGTTCTTACTGCTCTTTGCTTCATGATTGCATAACATTGCTTAATAAACATTATTTTTCAGCTTAAATCTTCCCACCAGGTTCTTCATCAGCTGGGACTGGCTGGAGAGTTCTTCGCTTGCGGCTGCGCTTTCCTGGGCAGTTGCCGAGTTGGTCTGTACTACACTGGAAATCTGGTCAACACCTATGGTAATCTGCGCGATAGAATCTGCCTGCGCAATGCTGGCTTGGGAAATCTGTCCGATAATACCTGCCATTTCATTGACATCATTGACTGCCTGGTACAGGGACTTAGCGGTTTCGTCGGCAATCCGGGTTCCGTTTTCTACTGCCTTTAATGAATTTTCAATCAAAGCAGAGGTATCCTTTGAGGCATCCGCACTTTTGCTTGCCAGGTTGCGGACTTCATCGGCAACGACAGCAAAGCCTTTTCCGGCAGTACCTGCCCGTGCAGCTTCTACCGCAGCGTTAAGGGCAAGAATATTGGTCTGGAAGGCAATATCTTCAATCGTTTTAATAATCTTTCCGATTTCATTCGAGCAGCTCGTGATATCCTCCATTGCCTGTATCATCTGATGCATTTTTTCATTGCTTACATTCATTTCCGTGCTGATGCTGCCTGCCTTTTCATTGGCATTCTGTGCATTATCCGCATTCTGCTTTATCCTGTTGGAAATTTCATTAATGGTGGAAGCGAGTTCCTGCACGGAACTTGCCTGCTCGGTTGCGCCCTGGGAGAGTGCCTGGGAACCGCTTGCAACCTGCTGGGAACCGCTTGCAACCTGTGTGGAACTTTGGTTGATTTGCTGCATGGTGTCGTTGAGCTTATCGGCAATGCCGCGGAAAGAAACCAGCAAAGGATGGAAGCCTCCGGTATATTCTGCTTCACAGACAGAATCCACCGTAAAATCGCCGTCTGCCATTTTTGCAAGGAATTTATTTTCATCATCAATGATAACCTGCAGCTTATGGATTAACCGCCGTACCTGTGCGGCAAGAATGCCCAGTTCATCCTTGGAAGTATAGGAGATTTCCACATCCAAATCGCCGTCTGCCATTCGCATAGCGGCATCCTGGATTTCCGAAATAGGAAACTTAATCATGCGGATAATCACAAAGGAGAAGAAAACACCAACAAGAATAACGGCAAGGATAACGGCTGCCATAAGGAAGATAGCAGTACGGTAAAGGTGAAGGCTTTCCTCGGTTGCTGCGTCACTGCCTTCGGTATTGTAGGTGACAATAGAAGTAAAGGCATTGTTTAAAGCATTGTAAAGCTCTACACATTCGCCTTCTAAGACAGCACGGGCTTCATCCTTCTGCCCCTGCTTGGCTAATGCCATGATTTCCTTGTCAGCCTTATCGTACTGCGACCACAGATTTTTGGCATTTTCATAGAAGCTTCGTTCTTCTTCGTCAATTAATTCTCCATATGTGGAAAGGAGCGTGTCCATATCTGCTTTTTCCTTCTGGAGATAGGAAAGGCTGGATGCTTCTGTATCCTCTGAAATTGCAGTAAGGTAGCCTAATTCATTAAGGCGAATATTAGAAAGGGTATTTTCCAGCTCCCTTGCTATATCAATGCTGGGAAGCCAGCTGGTTGAAATATCATTTGTCATATCATTCATCCTGCCCATCAGAGAAAAGGACATACCGCTGATCGCAAACATTCCAAACAGCGCAACACCAATAAGGATGTAAAGTTTAAACCGGATTCTTAAATTTTTTATGTAGTGGATCATCTTTGCAACCTCCTTTTATATTCTGCTGATCCTGATTGCTGATGGTGAAAAATAGTCATTATGTTTTATTTATTTTTCCACAGCGTTTTAATCATATATCGGCAGATTTCACCGGTTTGATAAGCAAAATTTATTTTTCTGCATTTTGTTTTTCACCCTTATTTTTCCGGAAAAAAGAGGGGATTTAGGTATTTGGGTTCAGGCGTGGTGTATTCGCACTTACAGGCATGCGGGATGATTAACGACTATGCAGAAACGTGTTTCCGGTATAAGGAAGTGATGAAGATGAACCCGTGGGTGCATTGACCGCAGGATTAGCCATCAGAGCGGGAAATAAAGGCAGCAAGGCACTCCCAGTTTTCCTCCTCCAGTGTGGTATACCAGGTAGTTCCGTCGGCTTGCGTAACAAAAAGCCAGGTAGTTCCCATATCAAGATATGCATTGGGCGCAAATGTCTTTTCTTTATACAGGTGAAATGAACTGCCGTCTATGCCGCACCAGGCAGCAAATACTTCGTTGCTCTTATTTTCACTGCCGTCATCCAGAGGAGAGAGCAGCAGGGCAATCCCCGAGGGGCTAAAGCAGAAACTTTGGACGTTGTAGTCTGCGGTTTCCTGTTCGGCAAGGATGCTGTCCTTTTGTGTAAGAAAGCTGCGGCAGTGAAGTGCCATGCGTCCCTCATTGCCTTCAGCGCTTACATAGAGGATACCTTCCCTGCACAGGGCAATTTCTTTGGCATCTTCCGGCAGGGAGATGGTTCGGCTGGTTTTGTCCAGAACGTTATAGCAGAGGTATTGCCCGTCGGTCAGCTTTAAGAAAAGATTGCCGTTATATGCCCAGAAATCTAAGATTTCCTGGGAAAACAGCATTTTTTCGTAGGTTCCGATAATGCTGCACCGAAAAAGCCGCCTTTGCCCATGATAATTTTTTAACGAATAAATATAGTTGCCCATGAGTTCGTATTTCTGGCAGTTTTTTATCGTTGCTCTTAACTGGCTGCCGTCAATGTTTGTGCGGTAGAGTGTCTGTCCGTCGTACAGATAGAAATAACCTACATATTCCGAAAACTGTACGATGGGCAGACTGCTCCGCGCAGAAATATCTGCTGCCTTCAATGTAATCCGGCTGGAAGCTTCGGTTGCCTGCAGGAAGCTTTTTTGGTTTTTTAAGAGGAAGCCGCCCCTCTCTAAAATATTTTCTGAAGAAGGACGGTAATAAAGCCCATAGACCATATTTTCTGCCTGATCCGCAGGGTGGGAGGTAAAATTTCCCGGTATGGACAGAGGAAGCCTGCCCTTTGTGAGCATAAAGGCGAGCGCCGCAAGCAGTATGGCTGCGGCAAGGAGCAGAAGATAGGCAGTTTTTGAAGGCGTGTTGCGGCTGGTCTGTTTTTTGGGCATAGGCTTCCTTTCTTATTTCTTATCAATCATCCGGCAGGTTCGTCAAGTATGGATTTATTCATGTTGGTAAAGAAAATCGCGGAGAGGATGCAGAGTATGCCGCCGCCGAGCTTTGCAGCAACCATGGCAGCGACCAGATCCGGCTCTACGCCCGCACAGAAGCCCAGATGGTCGCCCAGGGCAAAGGCAGCGCAGCAGGCAAAGGAAATATTGACAATCTTTCCGCGGTTATCCATATTTTTAATCATATTGTAGGCAGGAATGGAGTTTGCACAGCAGGCGATAAGACCGGCGGCAGAAACCTCGTTGATTCCAATCAGTGCCCCCAGCTTGCCCAGAGGTGTTCCCAGCACTTTAGTTAATATTTTAACAAGCGGATAGGCACCGGCAAGCATCATGGCAATCGATCCAACCACAATCCAGACCTCACTTAAAGGGCGCAGCTCCACGATATGGACGGGGGTCAGCTCCTGGACAATGGCAAGTCCCATGAAAAAACTTAAATAGGCAAGCATTAACTTGGAAAAGATATTAAAGCCCTTCATCATTCCATTGGGAATTAATTTCAGCCCGACCGCGATAAGTACGGCAAAGATCAGGACAGGAATCATGTTGATAACAACCATTTTCATAGAAAATCCGGCGACCAGACCGCCCAGGATACAGGCAAAGGGGATGCAGACTATGCCGGACATGGTTCCCAGGGAGAGAAACCGCCGGTCTTTTGCCGGGATAATGCCAAGGCATACGGGGATGCCAAAGGCAATGGTAGGTCCCATCATGGATGCCAGGATAATCGCAGAAAAGTTGGCAATATCGGCATGATTTGGCTGAATGGCATGGGCAAGGGCATAACCGCCGGTGTCGATGGAGAGCACCAGGGAGCCTGCCATGGACGGGTCGGCACCGATGGCAGAGAACAGCTTTCCCACCGTGGGCGTCAGCACCTTCCCGATAAGATCCGCAGTTACCATAATTCCCCCCTGCCCGAGAGCCAGGGCACCCATGGCATTAAAGCCTTCTTCAAACTGATCGCCCAGCCCGAACCGGCTTCCCATCATCCGGTCAATGGCAGCGATCGCCATAAAGCTAACCATAATGTATACAATAATCTGACTTACCATAACATAACCCCCTTTTATTTTTTCTATTTTTTTGCCATATAATCCGCGACTGCCTGTAAATTTTCCCGGAAAGAACCGTCAGGAACAAAGTTTTTGGAAAATAAGGCACTTCCCATGGTAAATCCCCAGGGAGCAATGGCAAACATGGTATCGATTCGTTCATAGCTGGAAATACTGCCCGCGATCACCACCCGTGCGTCAATGGCAGCACAGAACTCCCGGGCAAGCTTCTCACCATCCACCACATGGCGGTAGGCAAGAATATCAAAGTCCTGAATACCCTTTGCCATTAAATCCTTTGCATTCTGGATAATTTCTTCGTTTGTCCCCTCTAAAATACTCGGCGAACCGGAAACCTTACCCACAAAGGGACTATAAGTCATCTTATGCTCATCAAGATACTGGTGTACGGACGGATAGTACACCGTTCCCATAAGCGCATCGAAACCGCAGTCCACGCAGATCTTTGCAGCCTCCATGCAGGATGCTTCATCGTAGGTTACAACCTCAAGAAAGGTTGTTTTTTTTGCGTCCTTCATTGCCCGGACAAGGCGCTTCATCTCCCCGGCAGGAAGCCCCACATTTTTAAAACCCCAGTGCTTTACTTCTTCAATATCCTTACATTCCTCAAAGATTTCACAGGCATCCTTTACGGTTACATCGTGGTTGGTGAGCATTACAATTAAATTGGGTTTGTTTTTCATTACATGACCTCTCTTTCGGCATTTTTAGCATTATTTTTGCTGTTTCTTACATGTTTTACAGCATTATTCCAATTCCAATCCCAGAGAAAGCCAATTACAGCGGTGAGTGAGCGGCAAACCGCATAAAAAATTAATAACATTTATTTTGGAATTTGTCAAATTTGCTGCGGGCACACAGTCGGGAATTTGAAAACAAAATAAAATCAAACAGGAAAAATTTCAAAAAAATGACGATCTTATTATAAAAATTTACCAGAAAACCCCAAAAAACTTTGTGAAATCTGCTAATAAATTTTTTGAAAAAAAAAGAAAATAAAGGGAAAGACCAGCCCCCGGCACTTTGGGCAGGCAAAGTTATTTCTTGAAAAAAAGATAAAATTGCAGTATATTTGAAGCATTATTTTATACAATTCTTTTTGTGGCATTGTCAAACAAAGAAGCGGGAAAGGAGGAATCCCCATGATATTTGAAGTCCTTGACGGCGAAGATGAAAGCTACATCCTCTATTTGCTTGAAACAAGAAAGCGTGTGACCAATGCAGAACTTTGCAGTCTTTTGAATTTGTCCACCTCAACGGTGCGCAAGAAGCTTGCCCGCATGGAGCAGCAGGGGCTTTTGCTGCGCACCTACGGCGGGGCTGCAAGCCTGGACGCTGAACGCGATGAAACGATTGGGAAGAAAACACGTTTAAATCTTTTGCAGAAAAGAGCCATTGCACAGGCAGCTTCCAGATACCTGAGGGACGGGGAAACCATAGCACTTGGCGGAAGCTCCACGGTTATGGAGCTGGCTTCCTATGTTCTCAAGCTGAAAAAAGCAGTTGTTTTTACGGATTCCACCATGATTGCCAGCTTAATTTCCAAAAGTCGGGATCTGGAGGTTCGGATTAACAGCGGAATCGTGCGCTCCAGAACCGGCTGTATCGTGGGACCGCACGCCCAGGATTTATTTAAAAACAACTATGTCCAGCGGGCATTTATCGGCTGCGATTCGTTTTCTTTAGAATCCGGAGCCGGAAGCGACAATATTTTAGTTGGTCAGGTGGAGCGCAGCATCCTTCTGTGTGCAAAGGAACGCTACATCCTCTGTGACAGTACAAAATTAAATCAGCCTTCCATCTGCTCCTATGCCTCCTTATCCGAAATCACAGCCCTGATCACCGACGGCGAGGCAAACCCGGAATTTATTGCCGGGCTTAGAACAAAGGGGCTTAACGTGATTGTGGCAAAGCTGCCGCATCTTTAGTGTCATGTCGGAACACAGAAGCCGCTTAAAACAAGTCGCTTAAAATTCGATAAAAATAAGCGTTTTGACCTTTTTGCTTCACAAGTTATCGAGGTGAAGCAAAGAGGTCATTTTTTGGACATTTTGTCCCCTGTATTTTCTTGACATTTATTTTCACACCTCGCATAATAACCCCATACAATTCCAATCTCAGAGCCAATCCATCAAAAAAGAATAAAGGAAGTGATGATCATAAACGATCTGCGGAAACGATATTCTGTAAATTTTGACAGGGAGGGGCTTATTCCAAACATTCAAAATTTTGCGCTGGACATGGACGGAACCGTCTATCTGGATGAAACCTGGATTGACGGGGCAAGAGAATTTCTGAGCCGTATAGAGCAGACGGGGAGGAAATACTGTTTTATGACAAACAATTCTTCAAAAAATGCAGAAGCTTACATCGATAAGCTTCACCGCATGGGTCTGGATATTGATCCCGAAAAACAGCTGGTAACCTCCGGTCACGCGACGATTGCCTACCTGAACAAGCAATTTCCGGGAAAAAAAGTGTATTTGTTCGGAAACCGCGTGCTGATGGATGAATTTGAAGCCGCGGGGATCGTTTTGGAGGAGGATCACCCCGATGTGGTGGTGACGGCTTTTGACACATCCTTTACCTGGACAAAGCTCTGCCGTCTTTGTGACTTTATCCGCGCAGGCATTCCCTATATCGGAACACATCCCGACTATAACTGTCCCACAAAGACCGGTTTTGTGCCGGATATTGGTGCCCTTTTTGCCTATGTGCAGGCATCTGCGGGACGTATGCCGGATAAGATTGTCGGCAAACCTAACCGGGAGATTATCGACTACATGCTTAACGTCATGAGTGCAGAGCCAAAAAGCACGGCAGTTGTGGGTGATCGGCTTTACACCGATGTTCAGTCCGGCATAAGCAATGGGCTTTATGGAATCCTTGTGTTAAGCGGTGAAGTTCAGCTTGCAGATCTTCCTGACGCCGGGGTAACGCCGCATTTGATCTTTGATTCCGTGAAAGAGATTACAAGATTGCTGTAAAAAATGTAAATTTTAAATGATTGGGAGGGAAATTTATGTATGTCATTGGTATTGATCTGGGAACACAGAGCTTAAAGGGGCTTTTGGTGGATTCCACAGGAAAAATCATAGCCGAAGCAAGCTGTGCCCACGACCCCGTTTATCCAAATCCGGCATGGGCAGAGCAGGTGGTGGCAGACTGGATTCACTCGTTTAAGAGCGTGGTTCACCAGCTTTTGGCAGGCAGCGGCGTGGCTCCGGAGGAAATTGGAACGATTGGCATGGATGCAATTAATGATAGTGTAGTTGCCGTCGATAAGGACGGAAAGCCGCTGATGAATTCCATTATCTGGCTGGATCGGCGCGCAGAGGCAGAAATCCGCGAAATTGCCGCACGCATATCCCATGAGCGCGTATTTGAAGTTACAGGGCTGAATCTGGATTCCTCACATACGGCGGCAAAGATGCTCTGGATAAAGAAAAACCGCCCCGATGTGTTTGCACAGTGTAAATCCATCCTCAACGTGGACAGCTTTATGGTACACTGGATGACCGGCGAGAGCGTGGTTGACTATGCCCAGGCTTCGGCGTCCATGCTCTACAATGTGACCAAAAAGCAGTGGGATGATGAAATGGCAGAGATCTTTTCGCTTGACCCTTCCCTTCTTGGCAGGATCGGGCGTCCCGAAGAAGTCTGCGGTCATTTGTCGGCATATGCGGCAAGGGAACTGGGGCTGACGACGAAGACAAAGGTAATCATCGGCACCGGCGATGAACACGCTGCCTGTTTGGGTGCTGGTCTGGTAAAGCCCGGTATGGTCTGTGATATTACCGGGACGGCAGAGCCGGTGGCAGCCGTGGCAGATAAGCCGGTATTTGACACGATTGGTCATCTTGTGGAAACCCACCACCATGCAGATGCCCGCTGGTGGCTGATTGAAAATCCGGGCTTTGTATCCGGCGGCACGACCCGTTGGTTCCGTGACCGTGTGCTGCGTTTTGACAACTATGACATTATGAACGTTTTAGCAGAAACTTCTCCTGTTGGCAGCAACGGCGTGACCTTCCTTCCCTGTATGGGCGGTGCCATGACCCCGACCTGGAACGGCAATGCCCGGGGAACATTTACCGGGCTTACCCTAAATAACCGGTTTGAGGATCTGGTGCGTTCGGTGTTTGAAGGGATTTCCTTTGGGTTAAGGGACAATGTTGACCGTTTTGAGGAGATTGGCATGAACTGCTCCAACGTGCGGATCGTGGGCGGAAGCACCAAATCCCCCTTCTGGTGCCAGATGAAGGCGGATCTTTTGGGAAAGCCGATGACGGCAACCAAGAGTGCCGAAGGTGCTGCGATTGGTGCGGCAATGCTTGCAGGCGTTGCCGAGGGGAATTTTTCCGGTTTAGATGAAGCCGCAGAAGCCATGGTCGAGCTGGGGGCAACCTATGAACCAGATCCGGCAAAGAAGGCTGCCTATGATGAGGCATATGCCCGCTACCGCGAATGTTATAAGGCAATGGAGCCGTTTTTCCACCAGTGCTATCAGGATAAGGAGGAGCAGTTATGACCGATCAGCGCTTGATCAACGCCGACCCGCGGGATCTGAACGGGCTGCGTGCCGCCTTAAAGGGCAATGACCCCGAGGGCAGGCTTTGTCCGATTTTAATGGAACGGATTTATATTCAGGAAAAAGCCATTGAATGTCTGCCGGAGGTGGTGGAGGGCTATACCAAAAACAAAAAGGTTTTAATGGTTACGGATATGACCCCCTATTACCGCGGGAAAAACAGCCTGAAGGAAGTGATTTATTACCTGTTAAGCCCGCTGTTTACCGTGACCTGGCTTGCCCTGGATAATCACGACCATGTTCTCCATGCCGTTGATACGGAGAGCAAGAAAATCCAGGCTGCCATCAGTGAAAGCGGTGCCGACTGTGTGGTTGGCATCGGCGGCGGAACCGTGGCAGATCTGTGCAAGGATGCTACCTTTGCCGTTAAAAACCAGCCTCCCCTGATTATTGTGCAGACGGCTTTGTCGGTTAATGCCTTTTCGGACGGGATTTCCATTATGTTAAAAAACGGGGTAAAAACCTCCCTGCCCACCCGTTATCCCACGGTGCTTATCATTGACCTGGAGGTTATTGAAAGGGCACCTGCGGAACGCAATCTGGCAGGTTACGGCGATGTCCTGGCAACCTGGACAGCTCCGGTGGACTGGTATCTTGCCTGGCGGTTAGGAATGAATACGACCTATAATGAGGCTTCCTGTGCTATTCTGCGCACACAAAATTCCAGGCTTTTAGATTGCTCGGCAGCGCTTGCCGGGCAGGAGCGGGAGGCTTTAGAGCTTTTGGCAAGGGTGCTGACGTTAAGCGGGCTGTCCATGGGCATTGCCGGGGAATCCTGCCCGTCCTCGGGCACGGAGCACATTATTACCCATCTTTTGGATATGGCAGCGGAAAAGCAAAACCGCGATGTTGCCTTCCACGGGGCACAGGTATCGATTGGGACAATCTTTACCGCGATCGCCTGGGAGATTTTCCTGGAGGAATTTGACCCGAAAACCGTGGATTTTGCGCAGTGCTTTCCAGATAAGGAAGCAGTAAAACCCATGGTATACGACGCTTTTTCCTGGATTCGCCGGGAAACGGCAGATGAATGTTGGCAGGGCTATCAGAAAAAGCTGGAAAGTTGGCATGAAAACCGGGATAAGTTAAAAGCTCTGCTTGCCGACTGGGAGGGCTTTAAGGCAGAGATTAAAAAAGTGACAGTAAAACCGGAGTATCTCTGTAAACAGATGCACCAGGCAGGGGCACCCACCCGTTATTTCCAGATGACGCCTTCTATCGATCCCCAAACGGCTCGATGGGCACTGAAAAACTGCCATCTCTACCGGAACCGCTTTACACTGTCGGATTTACTGTTTTATCTGGGATGGTGGAATGATGCATTTATCGAACGCCTGATTGCACGGGCAGAAGCACTGGATGCCGGGCTTTAAACGACAAAAATGATTAAAAATAAAATAAGGGGGAATGGCTATGTGGGATGCGGTTGTAATCGGGGCAGGAATCTGCGGCTGTTCGGTAGCCAGGGAGCTTGCCCGCTATGAACTCAAGGTTTTGGTTTTAGAAAAGGGGCATGATCTCTGCGCCGGGACGACCCGGGGAAATTCTGCAACCGTACATGCGGGATATGACCCGGAGCCGGGGACAAACAAGGCAATTTACAATGTAAAGGGAAGCCGGATGTATGAAGAACTCTGCAGGGAGCTTGAGGTTCCCTACCAAAAAAACGGGCTGATCATGTTTGCCACGGATGAAAAACAGATGGAGGAGGTGCGCCGCTTAAAAGCCATGGGCGATGCCAATGGGGTGCGGTGTGAGGTTTGTGACCGGGAAGGGATACTTGCGGTTGAGCCGGATATGGGCGAGGGTGTCATCGGCGGTCTTTGGGTGCCGGACAGCGCGATGGTCTGCCCTTACAGCCTGGTATTTGCCCTGGCAGAGAATGCGGCGATAAACGGGGTGGAATTTAAGACCTCGGCAGAAGTTATCGGTATACATAGAGAAGGAGAACACTGGATTGTGACAACAAAGGAGGATGCGGTTGCTGCCCGCTATATCTTTAACTGTGCCGGAACCCATGCCGATCGGATGAATAACATGGTGTCGAAGGACAGGTTCCATATCCTTCCCAGAGAGGGGCAGCATCTGATCCTGGATCGTGAATTTGCTCCCTTTGTAAAAACTACGATTTATCAGCCGCCGGAGGAACTTCCCGGGGGCGGTCACACCAAGGGCATGGGGTTAATGCCCTCCGTGGACGGCACGATTATTTTGGGCTGCAATGCAGACGACACAGAGGATCGGGATTTTTCGGACACTACCCGCGAAGGCATAGAAAAGATTATTGCTTTTTTTGAAGAGAAATGGAAGTATCTTCCCATCAGCCGGCACGTTCCCCGTTTTCCCGGAGAATCTGTAATCACCGCTTACGGCGGCAGCCGGGCACATCCGGATCGGGACGATTTCATCCTCGGCGAGCCTGCAGACGCACCGGGTTTTATTAACCTTGCAGGGATCGAATCACCCGGGGTGACTGCGGCACCTGCGATTGCCGCTGCTATGGTCAGTCTGCTGGTGGAGCGGGAAAAGCCGGAGAAAAAGAAAGACTACCAGCCGGGGCGCAGGATAAAAAAGCCTTTCCGCACCATGACGAAGGAAGAACAGGAGCAGGCGATTGCAGAAGACCCGGACTATGCAAAAATCGTCTGCCGCTGCGAACAGGTGACCGAGGCAGAGATTCGGGATGCCATCCGCCGCCCGGTAGGTGCAAGAAGCCTTAGTGCGGTAAAAATGCGGGTGCGCGCAGGGATGGGGCGCTGTCAGGGAGGCTTTTGCAGCCCCAGGGTGTTAGAGATTTTATGTGAAGAACTGCACAAAACACCATTGGAAATTACACAGTCGGGCGGCAATTCCCCGATTTTACTTGATGAAGCCTGTAAACGGAGGTGAGCGATAATGGTGAGAGAACGAGAGCTGGTAATTATCGGCGGAGGGGCAGCGGGCTTATCGGCGGCAGTAAGGGCAAGAGAGCAGGGAATCAGGGATATTCTTGTGATTGAGCGAAGTGCCCGCCTGGGCGGAATTCTTCGTCAGTGTATTCACAATGGATTCGGTATTCATCGCTACGGGGAGGATTTAACCGGTGTGGAATTTGCCGAGAGAGCTGCCGGTGAGGTGGTTCGTGCAGGTATTGACTGTATGCTGGAAACCTTTGCCATTGGCATGACCAGGGACAAGGTGATTACTGTGGTAAATCCCACACAGGGACGGGTGGAAATCCGGGCAGGGGCAGTGATTTTAGCCATGGGCTGCCGGGAACGCTCCCGCGGGGCGCTGATGATTCCCGGCAGGCGTCTTGCCGGTGTGATCACGGCAGGGACAGCCCAGCGCTATCTAAACCTTGACGGTTATCTGCCCGGAAAACGGGTGGTGATCTTAGGCTCCGGAGATATAGGGCTGATTATGGCACGTCAGTTTGTGCTTGAGGGCGCGAAGGTTGAGCATGTGGTGGAAATCATGCCCTGTTCGAGCGGTTTAGCCAGAAACATTGCCCAGTGCATCGAGGACTTTTCTATCCCCATAAGCTATAACAGCACGGTTGCCGCCATTCATGGACGGGGGCGTGTGGAATATGTGACGGTGGCAAAGGTGGATGAAAACCGCCTTCCCATACCGGGGAGCGAGTTTACCATTCCCTGCGATACTCTGCTGATCTCTGCGGGGCTAATTCCGGAAAATGAGCTGACCAAGGCAGCCGGGATTGTTCTTTCTGCCGCGACAAAGGGGGCAGTTGTGGACGATACCCTGATGACTTCCCAGGAAGGGGTATTTTCCTGCGGCAATGTACTCCATGTGCATGATTTGGTTGATTTTGTCAGCCTGGAAGGGGCAAGGGCAGGGGAAAATGCAGCGCATTATTTAAAGAAGGCAGGGTTAAAGAGCAAAAAGAAGGGCAGCACGGAATCCGCAGAAAAGGATTGGATTGCGGTGGAGGAGGGCTTTGGAGTAAATGCCGCCGTGCCCCAGAAGCTTTGCCGTGACGGGAATACGATCGTGGAGATGATGTTTCGTCCGCGGGGCAGGTACTTCAACTGTACCGTCTGCGTGGATGCAGATGGTGTCTGTGTAAAGCGGATCAAAAAACGGGTGCTGACACAGGGAGAGATGTGTAGCTTTGCCTTAGAGCGCCGTCTTTTTGCACAGGCTGAAAAGGTAGTGATTCGATTGGAGGTATAGCAGGATGAGTACAGAAAAGCAGATGATCTGCATAAACTGCCCGGTGGGATGCCGGATGAAGGTGGTTCTTTCTGGAGGGCAGGTGTGTAAGGTAAGCGGAAATCAGTGCAGGCGCGGCGAGGAATTTGCCGGTCAGGAAGCCGTTGAGCCAAAAAGGGTTTTGACCTGCCTTATGCGGGTTGAGGGGAAAACAAAACCATTTAGTGTAAAGACTAGCGCACCTGTGCCAAAACGTCTTTTGTTTGCCTGTGCCGAAGAAATTTTTTCCCACCCTGTCAGCCAGGAGAAGCTGCCCATCCATATCGGTGATGTGATCCTTGCCGATGTGTCCGGCAGCGGCGCAGATATTATTTCCACGCAGGAGGTGTGCTGAAAATGAAACGTCTGTATGTATCCGATCTTGACGGAACCCTGTTTACTACAAAAAAGCAGCTGTCCGACCATACCGTCCGTCTGCTGAATGCGTGCATCGACCAGGGAACCTGCTTTGCCGTAGCCACGGCGCGTATGCCCTATGCCTGTGACTACCGGCTTTCGGATCTGCATCTGCAGATTCCGTCGATCCTGACCAATGGTGTATTTCTCTATGATTTTTCGTTACAGGAATATCTGGACGTAAAGGTTATTGCGAAAGAACAGGTAAGGCAGGTGCTTTCTGTATTTAAGCAGCAGAAAACCGGTGTATTTCTCTATACCTTTTTGCAGAACCGGATAAGCATTTTTTATAACCGTCCCGAGATGACCCGGCAGACACAGTATTACAGCGATAAAGCTTTAAAAGCCTGCAAACGTGTAGCTTTGTGCCAGGATTTGGAATCTGCGGCAGAACAGGAAGATGTGGTTTATCTTGCCTGCACCGGATCAAAAGAAGATTTGGAGCCGATAAAAGCGGCAGCAGAGCAGATTCCAGGGGTTCGCTGTGCATTTTATCTGAATATTTATAATGGGCAGTACTGCCTGGAAATATTTTCCGGCAAGGCGGCAAAGAGCAATGCCCTTTTGGCGTTAAAAAGGCGGCTGGGGTGCAGTGAAGCCGTGGTGTTTGGGGATAATCTCAATGATTTATCCATGATTCAGGCAGCAGACAGGAGCTATGCGGTTGCCAATGCCCTGGAAGAAGTGAAGGGCAGGGCAACCGATGTTATAGGAAGCTGCGATGAGGATGGGGTGGCAAAATTTATTCACCGGGAAGTGTTTGGCTGCTAAAATATTTTGTTTTTAAGGTGTTTGCTTCTAAAAAGTATTTGATTTTTTAAAGTGTTGGAGGGAGGTAGTTTATGCATCCGTTAATTGCAGGAATTGATTTGGGGACAACGGCATTAAAGCTTGCTGTATTTACAACGGAAGGAAAGATGTTGGAAAGTGTTACATTGGAATACAAGCTTTTTACCCCGCAGAGTTATTTTGTGGAATCCGATCCGGCAATCTATATGAATGCCATTGAAAAGGGGTTTGGGCAGCTAAAGAGCCGGGGGCTTAATCTGAAAGAAATTGCGGCGATTGGGTTTTCGCTGCAGAGTGAAACGATGTTTTTTGTGGACGGGGAGGGCAGACCGCTGCGCAATTCCATTAGCTGGATGGACAACCGTGCCGTAAAACAGGCGGAGTATCTGGCAGAAAAATACGGCGATGAACTCTGCTATCAGCATACCGGGCAAATCAGCTGGGCAGCAAACTGGCCGGCAGCCAAGGCGCTATGGGTAAAGGAAAATGAGCCGGAGGTTTATGCAAAGACGAAAAAAATTCTGCTGATTGAGGACTTTATTCTCTATCAGCTTACCGGGCGCTATGTGTCGGACTGTTCCATGCTGTGTTCGACGCTGTACTGGGATATTACAACGAAGGGCTACTGGAAAATCATGCTGGATGAGTTGGAGATGACGAAAGAAAACTTCCCGGAGATTTTAGAACCCGGCGAGGTGGCAGGAACCATATTGCCTGAGGTAGCTGATCGGCTGGGGCTGGATCGTAAAGTTAAAGTCTGCACGGGTGCCATGGATAATGCGGTCGGCGCAGTCGGCGTGGGTGCGGTAAGATCGGGAATGTTTTCGGAAAGTATCGGTTCTACACTGGCAGTCTGTGTGCCTACGGACAAGATAATGTATGACCCAAACCGTCAGATGCCCATACATTACTATCCGGTGAAGGATACCTATATGATGCACACCTTTACTTCGGGTGGTATTTGCCTGCGCTGGTACCGGGATCATTTCTGCCAGCTGGAGAGTACCAGTGCGGCAATGACCGGGGCAGATGCCTATGATTTAATGACGATGCAGGCTTTGCGGACACCTGCGGGGGCAGAGGGACTGTCCTTCCTTCCGCATTTAAACGGCTCTCTGGCACCGGATGTAAACCCGCATGCCACAGGGGTATTTATGGGAATTACCATGGTGCACGGGAAGGGGCATTTTATCCGTGCAATTATGGAATCGCTGGGTTATCTGGTGCGGAGGAATATGGATGCATTGTCCGCAATGGGAATCGAGGTGGACGAGGTACGGGCATTCGGCGGGGGCGCAAAAAGCCCGGTGTGGAATCAAATCAAGGCAGATATTCTGCAAAAGCCAGTCTGCGTTACCAGTGCAAAAGAAGCCGCCTGCCTTGGCGCGGCGATTCTGGCAGGAAAGGCTGTCGGTTTGTTTGCGAGTGTAGAGAGCGCGTGTGAAAGCATGGTCGATATTGTGGCGCGCTATGAACCAAATCCGGTAAACCGTGAAGTCTATGATAAGGGATATGCGGTGTATAAAAAGCTGCAGACCGATTGTGCAGGGTTATTTGATATGCTTGTTTGATTATCTGTAGAAATACATAAATAAAACAAAAATATACTTGCTTCTTCTATAAATTTTTACTATACTGTAAGCAGTTCATTTAGCGGATTCTGCTTCTTGGAGCGTGCCTGAATTTTTCAGGTACGCTTTAACATTTATGAGCTTTTGTTGGTTGATGGTTATTAGTTATTATGAATGATTGTGAATGAATATGAGGTGTGCTATGTCTGTTTTTGAAATTATGTTCAGCCCCACAGGGGGAACCAAAAAAGTATCGAATGTGTTTACAAAAGCCTTTGCCCCGGAAAGTACGGTGATTGATCTGCTGAAAAAAGAACAGGATTTTTCTGCCTGTTCTTTTGAAAAAGAGGATGTCTGCATCGTTTCCGTTCCTTCTTATGGCGGAAGGGTTCCTGCACCTGCTGTAGAACGGCTGGCACAGATGAAGGGGAACGGAGCAGCCGCCATTCTTGTTGTCGTGTATGGAAACCGGGATTTTGATGATACCTTTGCAGAACTGCAGGATACTCTGGCTGCTGCCGGCTTTGCATGTGCGGCTGGAATTGCCGCGATTGCCGAACATTCCATTATGCGCCAGTTTGCCGCAGGGCGGCCGGACAGCGGGGATGAAGAACAGCTAAGACGTTTTGCAGAAGAGGTAAGAAAAAAGCTGCAGGGGCAGGCAGAACAAAAAGCACGGAGTGAGATGGAGCATCCGGCAGGGGCAGGCTCTCAGGTAAAAGCGGATAATCCGGTAAAGCCAGATGGCTTTGTGCTTCCCGGAAACCGACCTTACCGCAAGTACGGCGGCGTTCCCATGAAGCCTCAGGCGGGAAAAAAATGTACCCGCTGCGGTGTCTGCGCGGCAGAATGTCCCGTAGGTGCGATTTTTACCGATGATCCGTCAAAGACAAATGCCGAAATCTGTATTTCCTGTATGCGCTGTATCGCCGTTTGCCCGCAGAATGCCCGCAGCAACAGCAAAGCGCTGCTTGCCGCAGGAAGCCTGATGCTGAAAAAGGAATGCAGTGTCCGCAAGGAAAATACCCTGTTTTTTTGTAAGTAATTCTATATAGCAAAAGCCACCCGAATACTTTGGCGAGTGCTTGGGTGGCTTTGCTATCCATTTAATTGGCAAACCCCTCCTTGTGGGTGGTTGTTCGTTACGGTTCATGTATTTTTCCGGGATAAAATGTTTTTACCATCTGAAATATCCGAACGATTTCATCCGGAATACGGATCTTTTCAGGACACATGGAAAGGCAGGGCATGTCTTTACAGAACCTGCACAGTCTGGCGCTTTGGGCAATGCCCAGACTTAATTTGCGCAGCGCCCAGTAATCCTTGCCAAGAAAATAATAATTATACTGCCGGAACAATGTGTGGATCTCTGTGCCGTAGGGACAGAGGCACTGCTGACAGCGGCTGCAGGGAATCGGACGAAATTCTTTTTCCAGGCGGGATAATACCTGCGAAAAGGACGGCAGGGATAAGGACAGGGGGCACTGCATAGCTTCGTCGGTCTGTTCTTTGGTGCCAAGACCGATAAGAGCGCTGGAAATCGGGTAGGAGAGCACGGAAGCAACCAGGGTTTTTACAGGGAAAAAACGGGGAAGGATTCCGGCAGCATAGACTTTATTGATTAAAATTCCTTTACCGCGGAATCGAGGTTCTTTCCGGATTCGCTCAAGCATTCCGCGTTCTAAAAGATTTCCGCTGCCCTGAAGCACATCGACGCGGGAATCCATTGCCCCGCGAAGAAGAATATCATAATAGTGCGAAGCTAAGCCGGTAAAGCGGATTTTCCCTTCCTCTTTTAACTCGCAGAGGGCATCCAGTGCCCCGCCCTGTTTAAAAATCTCCTCTTCATGTTCAAAATCTGCCTGGTGAACAAAATAAATATCCGGGCAGGTTTTCAGATATTCACAGGAAGCAAGAACCGCCATATACATGGCATTGCCGTCGAAAAAGCGGGCTTTATCGGAAATGATAATGCGTTCACGTCCGATTTTTGCGGCAAATACCCCCAGTTTTTGTTCGGCATCGCCGTATTCCGGGAAAATGGCAGTGTCATAAAGATTGCACCCCAGCCGGAAGGCGTGTTTCATAACCTCCACGGCCTGTTCTTCGCTGAGGTTAAAATATGCCGGAAGAACAGGAACGCTGCCCTGCAGTATGGGAATGGTTCCAAAACTGACTTCGGAAACCAATAATCCGGTGCGGCCTAATTTGCGGTAATGCATAGCAATTCCCCTTTGTTTATGTGCAGTTTTATTCTTGTTTTTTTATCCCGGTGAACGCTCTGTTTCCCACAGAAACGCCGGCAGGCAAGGCAGGCATCTCCAGATTTTTACAGAAGGCAAAGGCTTCTCTTCCAATCCTTTTCAATGTTGAGGGAAGGGAAAGCTTTTCCAGGCTGTGGCAGCGGAAAAATGCCCGATCCGGGATTTCTTCCAGCCCCTCCGGCAGCAGGATTTCTTTTAATGCTGTACAGTTTTCAAATGCCCGTGCTTCGATGAAGGAAAGCTTTTGTGAAAGTTCTATTTTCTCCAAAACCCCGCATCCGGAAAATGCCCGTTCACCGATAGTTTTTACTGCCTGCGCATTCTTTACCTCTTTCAGCCATCTGCACCCGGAAAATGCCGATTTTCCGATCGCCGTAACGGTTTCTGGCAGGGTAATTTCGGTTAGAAGATTCCCGTCCTGGAATACATGATCGCCGATTGCCGTAATGCCGTGGGCGACGAGAAGGCGGGAAATATTTCCGGTACATTCCGTTAAGCGGTTATCTTCATCGGTCTTAAAACAGTTTAAGCTGTCCGTAACAGCCTGCATAGCCAGGGGCGGGAGAACCTTCTTTCGGTCGTCAATTCCGTGAAAATGAATGACTGTGCCGTCGGCCAGCTGCATTTCCTTCAGATAAATACAGTTGCGGAAAGCATAGGATTCTACCCTTACCTGACGGGATAAAAACCGTATCCGTGTAATACCCATGCCTCCGGCAAATGCCCATCCGCAGACCAGACGGATATGTTCGGGGACGGTAACCTCGCCTTCACATAAAGAACCGTCCAGAAGCATGGCATGAACCGTGACCATGGGGGACTGGCGGCGCATCCGATCCATCCAGGCCGTCCCGTGAAATGCCCTTGCCCCGATATAATCGACCGTTTCGGGAATCGTTACCTGGTTAAGCATCAGCACATCCCGAAATACTTCTGCCTCAATGCGCCGGATTCCATAAGGGATGCGGATAATCCGTCCGGCTCCCTGGTAAGCACACAGATTTTCTTCCTGCTCAACGGCAAAGCAGCTGAATGCACTGTGAAAAAGCAGGCGGACAATCTCCGGAAGGCGGTTTGATAAAATATCCCGATAGCAATGCAGTGTCCATATCTTTTTCTCATGAATAACCCGCACTAAAGCCGTACACCCGGACAGGGCGTATGCACAGAGCCGCAGTTTCCCTTCTTTTCCCGTCAGCCGAATTTGCTCCAGTCCGCCGCAGTCTGCAAAAGCATGGGGATGAAGAATGGTATCATCGTCAAGGGAGATGCTGCTTAAACCGTCACAGTTTTGAAAGGCATAGCTCCCGATTTCCCGGACAGAGGTTAAGGAAATCGTATTTAGCCTGCCGCATCCGCTAAAACAGTAATCGCCGATTTTATGCCGGTGAGCAGGCAAGATTTCACCAGTACAGCTTTCCTTTATCTGCCCAAAGCTGCATTTTTCCAGGCTGGTACAATGCTCAAACAGATGGTTTTCCAGGGCTTGAAGTCCTGCAAGTTCTGCCGTTTTCAGCGCCGTACAGCATGCAAAAGCCCTGGCTTTTATATGGCGGGCACAAAGTCTGATTTCTAAAAGAGCCGTACATTTTTCAAAAGCGCGTGCGCCGATAACGCAGAAGGAGGAAGGAAAATCAACCCTTACAAGGCTGCTGCATCCCCAAAAAGCCCCTTCGCCGATCACCCTCAGGCTGTCAGGAAGAATAATCCGGGTAATCTGCCGGTTTCCGGAAAAAGCATAGGGAGAAATTGCCGTGATCCCATCGGGAAGCCGTACTTCACCGGCACAATCACTCCCGGAAATGAAAATACTGCCGGCCATGTTTAAAGAGAAATCTGTACATAAAACCTTACAGGATTCTCCCGTTATTTTCCCCGGATTTTTTACCATACACGCAAAAGCCTGTTCCCCGACCCAGACCAGTGACTTTGCTTTTCCCGGGATTTGCAAAGGCTGGTGCAAAAGCAAAGAAGAACATCCTGAAAAGGCTTCTTTTCCAATATATTTTATGTCGTCAAAGGAAATCTGTCTAAGATTAGTACAGTGGTAAAAAGCCCGTTCTTTCAAAGAAATCCAAGGAACGGAAGCATTTTTTTCACCTTTATCATCTTTAGCATCAAAATGAGCGATGTATTCCAGACTGCAGCAGCCGGAAAATACCTCTGCTTCCACCGTATTTATTCCCGAAGGCCAGACCACACGGCGCAGAGAAGAGCAGCCTTTAAATGCAGCAGGGCCAATCCAGGTTACGCGGTCAGGGATAAAGAGAGCGGTCAGGCGTTCATTGCCGTAAAATGCTCCCCCGGCAATGATGCGTATCTGCTCCGGGAGATGAACTTCACCGACAAGATTCCTGCCGTCCCAGAAAACTTCACCCGTAAGATTCCTGTCATTCCAGAAAACTTCACCGGCAGCATTTTCTTTTATCCACTGGGTTAAAAAGGGTGTATTTTCCCAGGCATTTCTGCCAGCCGACAGCAATGAATCAGGGAAAATGATTTTCTTTAATGCCGTGCAGCCATAGGCAAGCTTATCCGGAATGTGACATAAACCGTTTTCCAGCACTATCGTTTTCAGGGAAAGACAGCCAAAAAACAAGTCTTTTCCATAACCTTTCCCATTCCCGCAAAGCCTTGCCTTTTTTACCCCGCTTTCGGCAAAAGCCAGATTTCCCACACGGTGAATTTCCGGCAAAAGGCAGACCTCACGCAGCCCTGTACACCGGTAAAATGCCATTGCCCCAATCGCCGTTAAATGCTCTGGAAAATGGATTTCTTTTAGCGACAGACAGCCGTAAAAAGCCTGTTCCCCGATGGATGTAAGCTTTTTGCCAAGCATGATTTCTTTTAATTTATGACAGTGCTTAAAGGTCTTTGCCTCCACCTGAATCAGCGATGAGGGCAGGGAAACGCGAAGAAGCTTTACACAGTGTTCAAAAGCGCCCTCACCAATCCGGCAGAGCTTCTCGGGAAGGGGAATGGTCTGAAGCAGCAGACAGTCCCGAAAAGCGCCGGCACCGATTTCCGTCAGAGAATCCGGAAGGATAACGCGGTCGATACTTTCCTTCCCGGCAAAGGCTTCTTCGGCAATGCAGGTAATCCCGTCAGGAATAAGAACCCGGGATTCATCGCCGAGATACTTTAATAAAATAGTTCCGCTGATACGAAAATTTCCCAAAACCTGCTGATGAATTGTCCGGATAATGTTTTTATCTGTGTCCTGCAAAGCGGTACAGCCGGAAATTCCCTCTATGCGATAAATATTTCCGTCGGATGTATGAATTTCCTTCAGTAAAGAACAGTTTTTAAATGCATCTTCATGGATGAGTATCTGATCGTTTTGAAAGCGGACGGTTTCCAGGCTTATGCAGTTGCGGAAAGCACGGCTTTCAATTTCTTGTAAAGAAGCCGGAAGCGTAACCGAAAGGATTCCGCGTTTGTCAAAAAAGCAGCTTTTTCCAATTTGTTCTATCCCCTCCGGGATTTCCACATGCTTTAAATTGGTGAGAAATTTAACCAAACGCCGTCCGTCAAGTTCCATCATTCTTAATACATCACAGGCAATAGCGCGGGCTGGCGAAGGAAGCTTGATTTCCCCGGCAATTGCCTCCACAGCATTGGGAAAGGTATAGGATTTTCCATGAAAAAAAGAGATACAGGACAGACGGCTGCACCCGGTAAAAACATCACAGATACAGTCTTCTTCTAATTGAGGGGAAACGGTGATTTTTTGGAGCAGAACATCATTGACAAACACCTGCTTTCCCATGCGCTTTACACCGGGAATTTCTGCTGCGGTTAGGCTGTCGCAGTAGAGAAATGCACAATCTCCAAGCGCTTCTACCGACGGCGGAAGCGCAATGGAGGTTAAGGCATGGCAGCGGTGGAAGGCATAGTCGCCGACGGTTAAAACACCCTGGGGAATATGGATGGTTTCAAGCTTTCGGCATCCCTTAAATGCCCCGGATAAAATATGTTTAAGCCGGCTTGGAAGAACTGCTTTTTTCAAGGAAACGCAAGCTTTAAATGCACCTTCGCCTATCGTGTGAACATACTCCGGGACAATGACGAATTCATCCCTTCCGGTATAGGCATGTAAAACGCCGTCAGTGATATGAAAATCCTGGTAAGATGTTGTGTTCATGGCTGTGATAATCCTTTATCGATGTTGTTTGGTGGTTTTGCAGAAACCAAAATCAGAAAAGGGATGGTATTGCAAAAACAGAAATCAGGGAAATAGATCAAGAAAATATCTGCATCAAAAGCAGATATAATTCCTCCAGGCTTCCGCATTGAAACAGGCGTTCCTTGTATTTTTTCGTCCCTTTTTTCTTCTTCATCGCATAGGAAGCCAGCTTTCGGATATAGGCTAAGGTGAAGGTTTCATCATAGTACTGCGCAGTAAGTTCAAGCTGTTCCATAAGAAGCTGCAGGGTGGTTTTTATGATGGTTTTCCCGGTTAATTCGCTGAAAATAAAGGGATTTTCCAGGGCATAGCGGGCAATCATTACGCCGTCGGCACCAGTTCTTTCCATCATGGTATCTGCATCTTTGGCAGAGAAAATTCCGCCATTGGCAATGACCGGGATGGAAACGGCAGCCTTGGCCTGGGCGATTTCTTTATAGCAGCATTCGCCGTCATACATCATGCTCCGGCTGCGCCCGTGAATCGTAATTAAATCCGCCCCGGCATCCTCGCACATACGGGCAAATTCCGCGGCAAACATCTGGTCTTTATGGATTCCCGTGCGGCATTTTACGGTGATGATTTTGCCGCTTTTTTTGCAGCCCCGGATAATCCCTGCCGCCCGTTTCTTATCCAGCATCAGGGCGCTCCCTTCCCCGCTTTTAAAGACATTGGGGACGGGACAGCCCATATTGATATCTAAGATGTCAAAACCGCTTAAAAGTTCGGAGGCCGCCGTCTGCTCCATCACCGCAGGATTGCCGCCCAAGAGCTGAACTGCCTTTATCGGCTCTTTTTCCGTGGTTAATAAGAGGCGTCGGGTGGCCCGATCCTGGTATTTTAATGCGTTGGCGCTCGACATTTCCGTAAAGCACAGACCGGCACCAAGGGCATAGGCCATAATGCGGAACGGATAGCAGGTGTAGCCGGCAAGGGGTGCCATAAAAACATTAGAGGGCAGGAGAAGACCGCCTGCACGAAGTTTTCTGATTTCCATAGATATTGAGAATACTGTTACTGTTCACATGTTACCGCAACAGGCAAAAATCCATAAAAATCGCCTGTTGACGGGAGTTTTGCTCACTAGCCCGGTTTAACCTATGGTCAGCGCAGCAAGTGCGCAGACCTGCGTGAACAGTAACAAAATACTCTTTTCCTTTTATTTTTCGTATTCTTATATCCCTCTATTGTAGCCGATTTCCGGCAAAATAGCAATAGGTGTCAGAAAACCGGAAATCACTATTTTTCCATCCCGTGCCACTGCCAGTTTCGGATTTCCTCCATATCCTGACCATGAGCGGCGATGTACTGTTTATGCTCTACCAGCTTGTCATTCATCTTCTGAATCAGGTGTGCACCTTTATTGCCAAGCTGCGGCAGATGGATAATGGCATCTTTTACGAGGTTGAAGCGGTCAATTTGATTCTGGACGCGCATATCGAACGGGGTAGTGATGGTGCCTTCCTCCAGGTAACCGTGAACGTGCATGTTGTGGTTATTGCGCTCAAAGGTGAGTTCATGGATCAGGGTTGGGTAGCCGTGGAATGCGAAGATAATGGGTTTATCTTTTGTAAAGATAGCGTCGTATTCGGCATCGCTGAGTCCGTGGGGGTGTTTGTGGTCAGATTGCATTTTAAACAGGTCAACCACATTGACTACGCGAATCTTTAATTCCGGCATTTCCTCTCTGAGAATCGTAATGGCAGCCATGGTTTCCAAGGTAGGCGTATCGCCGCAGCAGGCCATGACAAGATCCGGTTCTTCGCAGCGGTCATTGCTGGCCCATTCCCAGATGCCGATGCCCTGGGTGCAGTGCTTTACCGCCTGTTCCATGGACAGCCACTGGCAGCTTGGATGCTTGGAGGCTACGATAGCATTGACATAGTTTTTGCTCCTGATGCAGTGATCAAAGCAGGATAACAGGCAGTTGGTATCCGGCGGGAGATACATACGGACAACATCGGCCTTTTTATTGGCGATATGATCCAGAAATCCGGGGTCCTGGTGGGTAAATCCGTTATGATCCTGCTGCCATACATTTGAGGTCAGGATAAAGTTCAGGGATGCAATCGGCTGCCGCCAGGAAAGCTGGTTGCACACCTTTAACCACTTGGCATGCTGTGCCGCCATGGAATCCACGATACGGATAAAGGCTTCATAGCTTGCAAAGAAGCCGTGGCGTCCGGTCAGAAGATAGCCTTCCAGCCAGCCTTCGCACATATGTTCGCTAAGCATACCGTCCATAATGCGCCCGTTTCTTGCCAGACATTCGTCGGTGTCTAAAAGATCTGCGTTCCAGTCACGGTTTTGTTCTTCAAATACTTTATAAAGGCGATTGGACATACTTTCATCCGGCCCGAAAATACGGAAGTTTTTATTTTCCCGGTTTAACTTAAAAATATCGCGGATGTAGCCGCCCAGTTCAATCATATCTTGCGCCTTGGTTTTTCCCGGTTCAACCTCTATGCCGTAGGTGCGAAAATCTGGAAGCCGGAGGTCTTTCAGAAGCAGTCCTCCGTTTGCGTGAGGATTGGCACCCAGGCGGGCACTGCCCTTGGGGGCCAGTTCCTGAAGTTCGGGAATCAGGCGACCATTTTCATCAAACAATTCTTCGGGATGGTAGCTTTCCAGCCATTCTTTTAATAACGCAAGATGTCCCTCTTCTTCCATGGTGATTGGCACCTGATGGGCGCGGAAAGACCCTTCGATTTGTTTGCCGTCCACAACCTTTGGCCCGGTCCAGCCCTTTGGTGTGCGCAGAACGATCATCGGCCAGATGGGGCGTTCGGGGTCATTGTTATCGCGGGCATTCTTCTGAATGGCTCTGATTTCTTCAATTACCGTATCCATGGTCTGGGCCATAGTTTTGTGCATGCTCATCGGGTCGTCGCCTTCAACGAAGTAGGGTTTCCAGCCGCAGCCCTTAAAGAAAGATTCCAGTTCTTCATGGGAGATGCGGGAGAAGATGGTGGGGTTGCTGATTTTATAGCCGTTTAAGTGGAGAATGGGGAGAACGGCACCGTCAGTAATAGGGTTTAAAAACTTATTGGACTGCCAGGAAGTTGCCAGAGGGCCGGTTTCAGCTTCACCGTCGCCGACAACCACCGTGGCAATTAAATCCGGGTTATCCAGGACTGCACCAAAGGCATGGGCAATTGAATAGCCTAACTCGCCGCCTTCATTAATGGAACCGGGAGTTTCCGGTGCACAGTGGCTGGGAACGCCGCAGGGGAAGGAAAACTGCTTGAACATCTTTTTCATACCTTCTTCGTCGCGGCTGATGTTCGGATAAACCTCGCTGTAGCTTCCGTCCAGGTAGGTATTGGCAATCAGAAAGTTTCCGCCGTGTCCAGGCCCGGAGAGCAGGATCATATCCAAATCGTAGCGCTTGATGGCGCGGTTGCAGTGGACGTACACGAAATTCTGTCCGGGTACGGTTCCCCAGTGACCGACGATTTTTTTCTTGATCTGGTCCATGGCAAGGGGTTTACGCAGCAGAGGATTGTCCAGCAGGTAGAGCTGTCCGGCGGAGAGATAGTTTGCCGCACGCCAGTAAGCGTTCATTTTTTCCAGCATTTCCTGGGATAAGGGTTGTTTTTCGATACAGGTTGTTTCTTGCATACTCATCCTTCTTTCCTTTGTTTTTTTATTGTTATTTTTTTAACCATAAATATTGTAGCATAAAGGAAAGAAGAGGTAAAATAGTATTCTTTGATTGTATCCATACGTTTTTGATATGGATGGAGAAATGATGGTACTGTAAATAGGTGAATAGTATTCCTGAAACATTATTGCCGGCAGAGGAATTTTTGGAAAGTTTTGGATGCAATGCTCTGGGGATATTCCGTATCGTAGACCAGAAGGATATTTCGTTCAGGCAGCTTTTCTTCGATGGCAATCTCAAAAAGGCTTTCCTGACGGATATCTTCAGCAGCAAATTCCGCCGGGATAAAGCCGATGCCCAGATTGTGACGGACTGCCGGGAGAATCATATCGGTCGTAGCCAGTTCGATATCCGGGGCAAATGTCAGCCCCTGTTCCGAAAAATAATGGTTCAGGAAATTTCTGGTCATGGCTTCCGAGGTTAGGCTGATCCACGGATAATTCTTTAATTCTTCGAGGGTCTGCTTTTTTCCTTTCAGGTGCTGAAACTTATTTCCGCCGATCAGGATGTCGTGGTAACTCTGGATTTTTTTTACCTTTAGCGGCAGTTCTGCTCGGATGGGTACAGAAGATACGACAGCCATATCGATCTTTCCCGCTTTCAGCGCCAGGATGGAATCGCTTGTACTGTTATTTAAAAGCTTAAACCGGACATTGGGATATTCCTTGTTAAATGCCTCCACAGCCTGGAACAGGCAGCAGTGAAGAGCGGTTTCCGTGGCGCTGATGCAGATGGTGCCGTTGTCTAAGCTGATCATGCCGGAGAGTTCATTTTCCCCCTTGAAAATCTGCTCGCAGGCAGCAGAAATATATTCGTAAAACCGCCGGCCCTCCGGGGTCAGTTCCATTCCTTTTTTGCTTCGGATGAAGAGCCGGCAGCCAAGTTCATTTTCCAGATTGTGGATGGTGCGGGTAACTGCAGGCTGGCTGGTCATCAAAACACTGGCAGCCCGGGTCAGGTTGCCGTATTTGGAAACATAGTAAAACACTTTGTAGTATTCAAAGTTCAGGTTCATTTTTTGCGGATACTCCTTTGTGAGAATTTGTTTTGGGTGTTGTTTTTTAGGGTAAGTTTTATCTTCTTTTTTCTCTTTTTTAGATTTCTCTTTTTTAGTTTAGCGGAAAAGATTTTTATATGCAACTGGTATTACGGCGGATGCAGTTATTCAGGTGTATTTGATCGGGAATCCGGTTCGGAAGCATTGTCAAAGCCTGTTTTATGCGTTATACTGATGATATTAAGCAAGGGGAAAGAAAGGGAAGGCAGGAGGACGGTATGATTACCAGTAAAGCCATTAACCAGGCGATTGATTATATCTTACAGCATATAGAGGAAAAACTCACCCTCAATGAAGTGGCAGCACACTGTTATTTTTCCCCCTATTATTTCAGCCGGCTGTTTAAAACCCAGACGGGGGAGAGCGTTTATCAATTTATTAAGAGGGTTCGGCTTGAGCAGAGTGCGTTTCGGCTGAAAACGGAAAAGGAGCGTTCGATAACAGAGATCAGTGCCGATTATGGTTACAGTTCATCCAATTACAGTTCGGCTTTCCGCCAGCACTATAAGACGTCGCCGGTTTCCTTCCGAAAAAAGAGTTACCAGGGGGCAATGGAGCATCCGTTTTTCCATCATGAACAATGGAGGGCAGAAAGCTTTGCCGACTGTAACCGAAAGATTGCGATAAAGGAGATACCCGATTACCGCATGATTTATGAGCGTCGTTTTGGCAGCTACGAGCACATGCACAGGGACTGGGGCGAACTGCTTGTGCGCTACCGGGACTATATTTCTAAGGATACAAAGTTTCTTGAAATAACCTATGATGATCCGTCGCTGACCAGGGCAAAGAACTGCCTTTATGATTTTGGTTTGAGTGTGGGAGAGGAGTGCAGGTTGGAAAATATAACTATTCTGCATGGCGGAAAATGTGCGGTTTATTCGTTTAAGGGACATATTAAAGCCATTTATGCGGCTTATCAGACTCTTTTTCTGGTATGGCTTCCCAAAACGCGCTATCGGCTGGACGAGAGGCGAAATATCATCGATATCTATCATGTCGTGGACTGCGCGGCAATGGAAGCGGAGATGGATATTTGTGTCCCGGTGAGGTAGTATTGGATAAAAAGGAGATTTCAATATGAGAACATGGGATAATACTATTATGCTGAATGGCAGAGAAGATATGATAAAACAGGTAAGAGAATTATGTCATAATTTTAACCATCTGTTTAGTTTAGTTGTATTGTTTGGTTCTACAGCAAGGGGAGAGAGTACTGTGGATTCGGATGTCGATTTATACATTGAATCTGAATATATGCCAACAGGCAAGCTGTTGACAAATAAAGAAATGTTTGATTTTCATTCAAAATTGTGGAGTATATTAGGTGATGTTGAGTTTGATTTGTTGTCCTATGGAAGAAATGAATTGAAATCTGTAAGAAACAGTTTATTTTATAAGCAAGTAGAAAAGGATGGTATTATATTGTATGACGAAAGATGAAAAAGCATATAAGGCATTAATCATGGCTGATTTATGGGAAACTATGTGGGAAAAGAAGGGATTGCGGCGGTAAATTTAGGGCTGCCCATGATTTATCTCTACCTGGGCGTGGGTCTGATGATTTCCATTGGCGGCGTGGCGGTCGCGGGAATGGCGCTGGGTTCCGGCGATACCGATTTTGCCAACCAGGTGTTTCGCCAGACCATTACAACGACGGTGATTGTCTCCGGGCTTATCAGCATAATCCTGGTGTTTTGCTTTTCCCCCATGCTTTCCGTGCTGCGGGCGGATGAGATCACCAAGGGGTATTTTCGGGAATATTACCGGATTATGCTTTTGGAACTTCCGGTGATGGTGGTTAATTCTTCCTTTGGTATGTTTATCCGCGGGGAGGGAAATCCCGGGTTTTTTATGAAAGTGACTGTAATTAATGTCTTGCTGAATGTGGCTTTTGATTATATTTTTTCTGCCGTGCTGAGTTTGGGGGCAGCAGGAATTGCCATGGCTTCGCTGGTTTCAGCCCTGGTATCTTTTGTCTGTATCCTGTATTATTTCCTGGGTGGTGCAGACGCTTGTGGGTACGAAAAGGTTTCCTTTCAACAGGCAAAGCTTTCCTTTCAGCGGGCAAAAGTTTATCGTCTGGGAAAATTTCATTTTTCTTTTAAGCTTTGCATCCGGGGAATCTTAAATGGAAGTTCAGAATTTATCGGGGAAATGTCCACGGGAATTGCCATGTTTGCATACAATTTTGTGATTATGAAAAAATTTGGTGTGGACGGGGTGACGGCATTTACCATTGTCGGGTATGTATCCTATCTGTTCAGTATGGTTATCGTCGGATTCGGACAGGGAAGCAGCCCTTTAATCAGTTTTTGCTATGGAGCGGAGGAAAAAACGCTTGCAGCAGCTATCCGAAAAAGGACGAATCGCTATGTGTTTCTGGCGGGAGCGGCGGTCGTCCTGGTTATGGCTTTATTTTCCGAACCTTACAGCAGAGTTTTTGTCCGGAATGAATCCGTGCAGACCATGATTCGTGCAGGAATGATGATTTTTATGACCTCCTTTTTCTTTTCCGGGATAAACTCGATTACCTCCTTTTACTTTACCGCGACAGGAAGGGCGTTTGCTTCCGCGGCAATATCTTTTTCAAGGGGATTATTTGTTCTTTTGATCTGTATCTTTACCCTGCCCGTTCTTTTTGGCATGACGGGCGTGTGGATGGCAGCGCCGGTGACAGAAGTCGTTACCATAGGAATTACCGCAGGGTTTTTATATCGGGAAAATTGGGCAGGCGGGAAAATATACCGGGAAAATCAGGCAGGTGGCGGAAACCTATATTAAGAAAATCGGGCAGGCGGGGAAAGAAGGTAAAATAAGGGAAAAAGCGGAGATTATAACCCCGCGCTTTTGTAATAGCTTTCTTTTTTCAGGATTAACGGGGTTACGGTTCCTGCAAAAAAGGGTACGGTTTCCCCTGTGATTTCTCCGCCCATGTTCACGATCATCTTTACCGTAACTTCCCTGGCTTCCATGTAAATCTGCGTATAGCCCTGAGAAAAGAGATCATCAAAGCAGCGGCGGGCTAACTGTGTGCCGATGTGCAGCCCTCTGTACCGGGAATTGGTGACAAACCTTCCCCAGTGGAGAACGCCGTTTTCTTCCCAGGCCGCCGCTGCGCTGACAATCTTATCATCACAGACCGCACACCAGCACATCGGGTTCCGGTCAAGAAATCCTTCGATATTGTCTGCAGGGATGTTTTGCTCGAAATGAAATACTTTCTTCTGCAGTTCAATGATCGGCCCTAAATCTTCCTGCTGCGCTTTTCTCAAGATAATTGCTTTCTTTAGTATGTTCTTGTCTTCTTTCTTTAACATGCTCTTGTCTGCTTTCTTTAATATGTTCTTTTCTGTGCTGCTTTCTGCCATGGTGCACCTCATTTGTTTTGACTGGAGTTTAAAGATCTTTTACTATTTTTATCATAGCATAGGTTCACCGTGAACGCAAATAAGAAAATTGAAGATATTTTACAAGACAAAACGTAAAACATGCGGTAGAATAGCGGTGAACCATAAAAACCACAGCGATATTTTGGGCTTACAGTGAACGTAGGTGAACATAAGTAAATCGTAACGGTTTTTCGGTTAAGCATTATAAAAAATAAGGACGGTGGACAAGATGGAAAATAAGATAAAAACAGGAAATCCTGCCGGAAATGGGAATCAGCCAAGCGCGGCAGGAGGTGCTTCCCGTGTTATCGGGCAGGCAGCGGCATGGTTTACGATTCTTTTATGGGGAACGACCTTTGTTTCGATTAAGATTCTGCTTGAAGAATTTAATCCGGCGGAAATTTTGCTGTTTCGGTTTATTCTGGGCTATTGTGCCCTGTTTTTGGCCTGTCCGCGCCGATTGAAAACAACCGGTACCCGCCAGGAACTGACGTTTGTTTTTGCAGGTCTTAGCGGGGTGTGCCTGTATTATTTGCTGGAAAATATTGCCCTAACCTATACGATGGCGTCAAATGTAGGGGTGGTTGTTTCCGTTTCTCCATTTTTTACAGCGATACTTTTTCATTTCATGCATCGCAGGCAAAAAAGCGGTAAGGCATCAGGTGCGGAAAATAATGCAGAGGATGGGGAAGAGAAGTTACAGCCAGGTTTCTTCCTGGGCTTTTTTGTCGCCATGACCGGGATTGCTATGATTAGCTTTCATGGATCGCAGTTAAAACTGAATCCTGCCGGGGATATTTTATCGGTGATTGCCGCTTTCTCCTGGGCCTGTTACTCTCTGCTGACCAGGAAAATTTCCGGTTACGGCTATCCGGTCATCCTTACGACACGGAGATCGTTTTTCTACGGCATTCTGTTTATGCTTCCTTCGATGCTTTTGTACGATGTAGAATTTAGGCTGGAACGTTTCTGCCATCCGGTTTACCTGTTTAACTTCCTCTATCTGGGGCTTGGTGCCTCTGCCATGTGCTTTACGACTTGGAATGTTGCGGTAAAACGGCTGGGGCCGGTTAAAACCAGTGTCTACATCTATCTGGTTCCGGTAATCACTGTGGTAACTTCTGCGCTGATTTTAAAGGAGCCGGTGAACTGGATTACAGCGGTGGGAACGCTTTTGGCGATTGCAGGATTGTTTTTGTCTAATTTTAAATCGGTTAAGCCTGATTAATATCTTGCCGGGAAAATCATGACAGGAAATTTTTGGAAAGTTTTGTAAAAAAATTTTTTATTTGACAAAGCCGCTGTTTAGCTTTATAATGAAAAAAATTACATAGCAGGGGAGCTTGTGGCACAGGCTGAGAGGAAGGTAAACCTTCGACCCTTGAACCTGATGCGGATAATGCCGCCGGAGGGAGTCGCAGATCTTGGCTCATAAGCTTTTTTTCGGATGGTAATGTTTGATGCGTTGCCATCCGTTTTTTGATCCAGTATTTCGATTGCATTTTCCCAGTGCATGTTTGTATTTATTTAAAGTAGGTTTGTATTTTTATAAAGCATGTACATATCTTCCAAGAGCATGTTGACATTTAAAACTTGCTTTCTGCCGGCAGCGCATATCTGAACATCGTCAAATCCCCCTAGGAGAAGGAAGGAGAAAATTATGAACTACACAACACAAATGGATGCTGCAAACAAGGGTATTGTGACCAGGGAGATGAAGCTGGCCGCCGAAAAGGAGCACATGGAGCCGGAAGAATTAAGAAAACTGGCAGCGGAAGGAAGGGTAGTGATTCCGGCAAATAAAAACCATACCTGTCTGGAGCCGAATGCTATCGGTTCCATGCTTCGGACAAAGATTAATGTGAATCTGGGAACATCCAGGGACTGCATGGATATGAAGCAGGAACTGGAAAAGGTCAATTATGCCGTAAAGCTGGGGGCAGAGTCGATTATGGATTTAAGTTCCTTTGGCGATACGCAGAAGTTTCGGCGCAGGCTGACGGCGGAATGTCCGGCGATGATCGGCACGGTTCCCATCTATGATGCCGTGGTGTATTATCACAAGCCCTTAAAGGAGATTACCTCCAGGGAATGGATCGATATTGTAAAAATGCACGCCGAGGACGGGGTGGATTTTATGACCATTCATGTGGGGATTAATAAGGCGACCGCCCATCGGTTTAAAGAGGCAAAACGGCTGACGAATATTGTGTCCAGAGGCGGCTCCATTATCTTTGCCTGGATGGAAATGACAGGGGAGGAAAATCCGTTTTATGCGCATTATGACGAGATTTTGGATATCTGCCGGGAATATGATGTGACACTCAGTCTTGGCGATGCCTGCCGTCCCGGGTGCATTGCCGATGCTACGGATATTTCACAGATGGAAGAACTGGTTACTCTCGGAGAACTGACGAAGAGGGCATGGGAGAAGCAGGTGCAGGTGATCATTGAGGGGCCGGGACACATGCCGTTAGATCAGATTGCCGCCAATATGAAAATTCAGGAAACGATCTGCAAGGGAGCGCCTTTTTATGTGTTGGGGCCGCTGGTAACGGATGTGGCACCGGGCTATGATCATATTACGGCAGCGATTGGCGGGGCCATAGCAGCGGCGGCAGGAGCGTCGTTTTTATGCTATGTAACTCCTGCAGAACACCTTCGGCTTCCCGACCTTAAAGATGTTAAAGAAGGGATTATTGCCGCAAGGATCGCCGCCCATGCCGCGGATATCGCCAAGGGAATTAGCGGGGCAAGGGACTGGGATCATAAGATGAGTCTGGCAAGGAAAAATCTGGACTGGGAGGAGATGTTTAATCTGTCCATCGACCCGGAAAAGGCCAGGGCTTACCGGGCTTCGGCAAAGCCGGAAAAGGAAGATACCTGTTCGATGTGCGGGAATTTCTGTGCGGTTAAAAATATGAACCGGATTTTGGATGGGGAGATTGTCAGTATTTATGATGAGTAATTGGATGAGTAATCGGCAAAGGCGATTTTCATGGATTTTTGCCTGTTGCTGTGAACGTGTGGACAGTAACAAAAAATCAGAGAAAAAGAGGAAATTCTTATGAAAACAGAAAATAAATTTGAGAGCAAAAAACTGGTTATCAGCGCTATGCTGGTTGCGCTGGCCGTATCATTATCCAGCTTTTCCATTCCCATCGGAGCGTCAAAATGTTTTCCCATCCAGCATTTGGTGAATGTGATTGCTGCCGTATTTCTCGGGCCGGTTTACGGGACAGGAGCGGCGTTTTGTACATCGCTGATCCGCAATCTTTTGGGAACCGGAAGCTTGCTGGCTTTTCCGGGCAGTATGGTTGGGGCGTTTCTTGCGGGATATCTCTATCGGCATACCGGAAAGCTTTTTGCCGCCTATGCGGGTGAAGTGGTGGGAACCGGGATTTTAGGCGGTATTCTGTGCTATCCGGTGGCAACGATGCTGATGGGAAAGGAAGCGGCGGTCTTTGCTTATGTAGTTCCCTTCCTTTTAAGCACCGGCTGCGGAACGGTGATGGCAGCGATTCTTTTCGGTGTTATGGAGCGATCCGGCGTTATCCATGTGCTGCAAAATATTGTGCATGGGAAGGGATGATGATCGCGGAAAAGAAAAAGAATTAAACAGAAAAAGAGCGCTTTCGGGGATAAATGTCGGTAGCGCTCTTTTTTGATTTTAAGGATCTAATGACCTTTGATCTGTTCTTTTTGGCAGTGCTTACATTCGTTTTTACGTTTTGTAAGTAAACTTACATAGAAAAATCACCTTTAAACTTTGACCAGTAGCGGGGTGGAGTTTCTATTTCGTCAATGTTCAAGCCACCTTGTGAGCGGTTGCTCTTTATATATTATATTAGGAGTCGTTCCCGCCAATGATGTCTGTAAGAGCGTAGACTGGAAGAGATCGTATTCTCATCGATCAGGAGATGTTTGGCGAGGATCTCCTGATAACCGGAACCATCCTCATAACATTGAATCATCGATGCCTGGAGAGGAAGCGGGATCTGGGAATAGGGAACGACCAGAGAAAGCAGGAGTGCATGAGAATGACCGCAGGACTTACAGAAGCCCCGTGCGACTCGAAGCATAAAGATAGAATCCCCCTGTCTAAGTTTCCGGAGATAACTTCCATACCAGATCAGGCAGCCGCGATGACCGCAGGTACAGGTAAGCAGGGTTAAATCCATGGAATGAATGGTATTATCGTAAAAATCTTGAGAAATAGGGTTGAAGTATTCCGTTTCAATGGTTATCATAGTAGTGTGTGGCGAATTGCCATGCAAATGTTGGGAAAGCAGGGATTTAATTTTGGTTGGTGAAGTGATTAGTTTGAAGTCTGCGTAAGTATAGGATAAAGCTATGAATACAGAGTTGATAAATAAGAAAGTTGAATATTGGGAGAATCAGCTTCTTGATTTGGGCAAACGAAATAAAGGGAAAAAGGACTGGGCAGGGAACCATTTAGAGGGCTAAACCAGTCCTGTTTTTTATGAGATATGCCGCTGATGCAACGCACAGGGCGCGGCGAATAAGGGAAGATGGCTTTTCCCTGCTCGATCGCAGGTAAGTATCGGTGTGAATTGTCAGAAGAAGTTTTGTAAATAGTAGACAATTGAAATGTAAACGTTTTCCCGTATAATGAAAATACAAATTCTTCCGGAGGAATTTATATTATGGTTGACATTAAGTTTATCGCACGAAAATGCAGTGTTTCCACTGCTACCGTATCCAGGGTCCTTAATCACTCAAAGCCTGTACGACCGGAAACGGAAAAAAAGGTTTTGGAGGCGGTAAAAAAATATAATTATTTACCAAATTCATCTGCCAGATGCCTGTCAGGAAAGAAAAGCAATTTACTGGGATTTCTGTTGGATAATAATATAAACCAGTATCAGCTGCATTTGTTCCGGGAGATTAATACATGTTCTTCCAAAGCGGGGTATGACTGCATCATAAGGTATTGTGACAGTTCGTTTGAGAATAAGCTGGCGGCTCTGAAGGAATTGGAGTGGCGGGGGATACAGGTTATTTTTACCATGTTTTTGCTGGATCCGGAAGAGGAGAACTATATAAAAGAGCATACAAGGCTTCATATCTGCAATATGCAGACTCCGGAAATCGGGCTGGACTTGGCGGCAAATAATCAAAGAGCTGTTTATCATGGAGTGAACTACCTGATAGAGAAAGGGCATACGAAAATAGGGGCCATTTTTTATGACGACCATATCGACGGAAGTTTTCTGACAGCCAGGGAAATCGGGTTCCGCAAGGCATTGGAACATAAGGAAATTGCCGTGCAGGAAAAGTATATTTGTTATGTAAAAAATGAAGTGAAGCGGGAAAAAATCTCAAAGCTGATGGAAAAGCTGATTTTGCCCTATGATTATCCCACCGCTATTTTCTGCTGCAGTGACGAAATAGCCATAGAAACTATGCTGTGGCTAATGAAGCATGGATACGTGGTGCCGGAATATATTTCGGTTATTGGCTTTGACGGCATTGACATGGGGGAAATGCTGACTCCGGCATTGACAACGATCGGGCAGCCAATCCGGTATCAGGCAAAGCAGATTGTACAAAATATGATTCGGCTGGCAGGGGAAAATTATAATTTTCCGAAAGAGACGGATGAGGGATACAGGCTGATTGTGCGGGAAAGTACGGATGTAGTTAATTTGAAATGAAAGGAAGGAAAAGTTATGATAAGGAAAAAGCTGTTAACATGTTGTTTGGCTGCTTGTCTGGCGGCATCTATGCTTGCCGGATGCGGAAATGCAGGTTCCGGCGGGACGGCGCAGAATGACGGTGCAGGCAATGCCGGTTCCGATACAAAGGCTCAGGACGGTGTGACAGCCGATAGCCAGGGAGGGGACGGAAAGGTTTATTTTCTGAATTTTAAGTCGGAACTTTCCTCGGAGTGGGAAGAAACGGCGGCTGCGTTTACGGAAGAGACAGGGATTGAAATGAAGGTGGTTACTGCGGGAAGCGGGACTTATGAACAGACCTTGAAATCAGAACTGTCCAAAAAGGAAATGCCTACGCTTTTTAATATAAACGGGCCTATTGGCTACCAGACTTGGAAAGACTACTGTATGGATCTGAAAGGCTCTGAATTTTATGACTGGCTGGTGGAAAAGGACATGGCAATCTCAGAAGGAGAAGGGGTTTATGCGGTTCCATATGCCGTAGAGTCTTACGGCATTATCTATAACGATGCCATTATGAAAAAATATTTTGCGCTGCCGGATAAAATGGTGGAAATCAATGATGCGAAGGAAATCAAGAATTTTGAAACATTAAAGGCCGTGGTGGAAGATATGACAGCAAAGAAGGAGCTGCTGGGTATTGAAGGCGTATTCGGTTCAACTTCCTTTGCGCCGGGAGAAGACTGGCGATGGCAGACGCATCTGGCAAACCTTCCGATTTATTATGAGTACCGGGATAAAGGGGTAAGTGATTTGCAGGAGATTGATTTTTCTTACAATCAGAATTTTAAAAATATTTTTGACCTTTATATCAACAATGATGTTGGGGTCAAATAAGGCCCATTTAGCACCTTGAAAACTTCACACAAATATAGCGAAAATGTCCATTTTCTG
>VSOC01000002.1:22921-92859 GCA_009774615.1 Lachnospiraceae bacterium | reverse complement strand
CCAAAACGCCGGGGACGGGTAATCAAAGTTACTTTATCTGCCGATTTCCACCACTCCCGAATAAAATTTGTTTTGTCGATGTAAAATATATTTTCTTTCCTTATTTCCTCAAAATCCTGATACCCAATCCCTATCGTCCGACACATCCAATCAACACTTCCTTCCCCTTTGCAGATTCACTGCCGCATGGCAATTATACTTTTTAATATAATATTCTACTTCATAGTATACTATAGAATCAACCTTTGTCAAGGCTAACACAAAATTCTAACCAACACTCTAAAAGAAAACAGGCTCTCCGATTCTCCCAACCAGAAAGCCCATTTTTTATCACTTATTTTACTTCTTTAGCACTTAACTCACTTCTTTAGCACTTAACTTACTTCCTCATCCTTTCATTCATTTCTTCATCCCATTTATCTCCACTACTGCTTCAGCAAAGGCAAAAGATTCTGCACCTCCGCTGCCGAAGTTGCTTCTAAAAACGAACTGTAGCTGAAAAAGCAAAATCCTGAAACCTGTCCTGTCGCCCTTGCCATTTCCACCTGGCGCTTCATAATATCGTTATACCGCAGCCACTCCGAAACATCATTATGATCGGCAACGTTCGTCCCTGCCCGGTAAAGGCCAAGGCCAAGGTAGAGTTTTACTTTCCCCTTATTTTTTAGTGTTATCCATGAATTCAGATTCGGGGCAAACGCATGGGAGGCCGGCTGTTTCGATGAGGTCTTTGCCTCAAATCCCCAGTACAGCTGCGGCATGATGTAATCGACCATCCCCTCGCTGCTCAGCCAGCGGTCAATATCCACATACATCCCCGTATTGCTGCGCAAATTCCCAATCACACCCTGAGGGCTTACCCCAAACACGGCATCCGGGCGAACGGCTTTTACGGTCTGGTACACCAGGGAAACCAGCTGACTGACATTCTCCCGCCGCCAGTCCGCTATGGACAAAGTACTACCTGAAGCCGCATACTCCGGCCAGTCAAACCATCTCGCCGGGTCGTCATCCTTGACATTCGGGTAAAAATAATCGTCAAAGTGCACCCCTTCTATCGGATACTTCTCCAAAACCTCCCGCACGGTCAATGCCAAAAATACCCGTACCTCGGGGCTTGCCGGATTTAAGTAGTATTCCCCGTCATGCAGCAGCACATAACGATCATTTGCCGTCGTATCATCCGTCAGCCACTGCTTCACCGGCCCGTAAGGCGACACATCATCCCAGGACATATGATAGCCCGTAACCCGATAAGGATTAAACCATGCATGAACCTGCAGCCCGCGGGCATGGGCGGCTTCCACAAAATAGCCGAACGGATCATACCCCGGGCTGACTCCCTGCACTCCCGAAGCAAACTTCGACCAGGGAAGGATCTGGGAAGGATACATGGCGTCCGTATGGGAATGGGCATGAAGGAAAATCGCATTTAAGCCCCAGTTCACACAATTATCCATCATCCCGTCCACCGCCTGTTTAAACTCTGCCTCGCCCTTGGGCAGCTTTTCCCATTCCAGATAGGAAATCCAAACTCCCTTTAATTCCCCGCTGTTATTCACAGAAACCGGATTCTGTGCTTGATTTACTCCTCCAACCTGGCTTGCCGGTGCATTTGCCGGAATCTGATTTGACGGCACAGGATTAACTTGATTTCCCGCGGTCTGCGTTTTTACCTCCTGAACATTGGCCGTCTGTCCTCCTGGCCCTATCCGCTCTACTTCCTGTGCAAATGCCTCCAGACACGTTCCCGCCGTCATCTCCATCATCCCCGGCAGAAGCACAGCCGCCGCCATCAGAACAGGAAGGCATCGTTTGGTTATTTGTTTCACCGTTATTCTTTTTATCACTTCTATGGTTTTTATCGCTTCTGCTGTTTTTATCGTTTCTATCGCCCTTCTAATCATCCTGGCCTTCCTTTCCTTAAATATAATTTCTTAAGTACAGCTTGTCAAATATAGCTTATTAAATATAAGTCATTGGCTAAATACTCGGTAATTTAGCTATTAAAGCAGCACAACAGGTTAATTTAAGAAAAGTATACCATTATTTCAATGATTTTCCAGAAAATTTTTCATTACAATTTTCTTACAGGCCAATTTTTCTGACCGCATTAAACCAAATCAGCTTCCTTATCCTTCCCCAATCGTCGAAGCATGGTTTTCTTCACTGCCCGGAAAATATTTTCATACCCGGTGCAGCGGCAGAGATGCCCGGACATCTTCTTTCGGATCTCATCGTCGGAGAGTTCCTTCTTCTCCTCAAGGATCTCCACCGCACTCATAATGAAGCCCGGACTGCAGAATCCGCACTGCACCGCCGCCTCATCCATAAATGCCTGCTGAATATCGGAAAGTTCCCCATTCGGCCCGGCAAGCCCTTCCAGGGTGAGAATCTCCTTACCCTCGGCCCAGACAGCCAGGTAAATACAGGAATTAAAACATTCCCCGTCGATTATCACATTGCACGCCCCGCACTCGCCGACCTCACAGCCTTTTTTCACGCTCGTCAGTCGGTAATCGTCCCGCAGCATATCGGTAAGGGATGCGCGGACATCCACCATCTTTTCTACCTTTTTTCCGTTAATGGTACAGGAAACCAGCTTATACTGTTTACTCATCAACTTCACCTCCTGCCAGCCGTACAGCCTCTCGTAACGCACGTTCTGCCAATACCACCGCGATATGCTGCCGGAAAGCCTTCGATGCCCTCCAGCTGTCACGCGGACGAATATCTTCCAAAACTGCCCCCGCAAATGCCTTAACCGTTTCCTTCGTCAATGCCTTCCCCTTCGCTGCC
The DNA here is from genome assembly GCA_009774615.1 of Lachnospiraceae bacterium. Taxonomy (GTDB): domain Bacteria; phylum Bacillota; class Clostridia; order Lachnospirales; family Lachnospiraceae; genus Caccovicinus. Next base: position 90,060 of record VSOC01000002.1, on the reverse strand, counting down.
GCTTCCGCAGAGGGCGCACGCATGGGCACCGGCCCTGCCACGCCGTAGGCAATCCGCGCATCCTCAATCGTCTTTTTATCCTCCGACAGCTTCACATTCACCGAACATCCCGTAGTGGCAATATCCATCGCCTCCCGCATAGCATACTTAATATAATGCCCGAAATACCCTTTATACGATTTTTCAGGAATCAGGATAGCCGTCTGAATCTCGCCTGGCTTAAGATCCACCGTTCCCGCCTTAATGTAAAAATCATGAATCGGAATCTGCCGAACCCCGTTTGGCCCGGTAATCTCCACGATGGCATCCCATGCATGTAAGGTCGAAGCCGAATCCGCCGAGGTTACGCCGTTGCAGGTATTGCCCCCGATCGTTCCGATATTTCGGATCTGCGGTCCGCCGATCATATCCACGGCCTCACCCAGAACATTGATATACTTTTGAATCACCGGGTCTTTCGTAATATGCGAAAAACTCGTAAGCGACCCAATTCTTATCGTCCCGTCCTCTTCAACCTTCACCCCGCGCAGTTCATCCAGCCCGTAGATGCTGACCAGTTCCTTCCCTGCCCGCTTTCCTTCCCGCATCTGTACCAGAACATCGCTTCCTCCCGCAATCACCTGCGCTTGCGGATGTTCCACCAGCAAGCGCACGGCATCCTTTACACTCTCTGCCTCGTAAAGTGCCTTTATATCATACATAAATAGAATCCTCCTTCCCCGAATCTGCTGTCTGTCTGAACATTCATCCTACCCTATGAAAACAACCCTTCTTCCGTAAACCGCCGGAACAGATTGTGCGGGTTCACCGGTGCCTCGTTGACGCCCACGCCCGTCGCCTGATAGACGGCGTTGCGAATCGCCGGAGCCACAGAGCAGGTCGGCGGCTCGCCCAAGGCCTTTGTTCCAAATGCGCTGGTCGGTTCGGGATTTTCCACAAACAAAGCCTTTAACCTCGGATGATCCATGAACGTCGATAACTTATAATCCAGTAAATTATTATTCAATGCCCGCCCGGTCTTTGGGTCAAACATTAGTTTCTCCGATAAGCCAAAGCCAATCCCCATGCTCATTCCGCCATGCACCTGCGCCTCGGCAAGCGCCGGGTTAATCAGCGTTCCCGCATCGTGCACGTTGACGATATCCAAAAGCTTCACCCTGCACATCGGGATATCCACTTCCACTTCGGCAATCGTACAGCCAAAAGAATAGGCATTCGACTTAATCTGCGCCGTGCTTTCCGCGGACAGATGCTGGCTGTTGGTCAGGCTGTAGAGCGCCTCCGTGGACAGCTCCCCTAAACTCATCAGCACCCGGTTATCCGTCGTGCGGACAATATTTCCCTCTGCGATATCCAGATTGTAGGGCGGCATCCGGGTCAGTTCATGTGCGTATTTTAAAATCCTCTCCCGCAGAAGCAGAGCTGTCTGGCGGATGGAAAATCCGGCAGTGTAGGTCTGACGCGAAGCATAGGCCCCGGTTCCAAACGGCGTTACATCGGTATCCTGGCAGGAAACGATGTGCACCGCGGACATCGGCACGCCTAAAACATCTGCTGTCATCTGTGCATAGGCCGTATCCGCCCCCTGTCCAATCTCCGTTTCCCCAAGCTGCACCTGCAGCGACCCGTCCTGATTTAGTACCATGCGGCAGGAGGAGGTTTCCAGAGAAATCGGCCAGACCGCCGTATTATACCAGAATACCGCCACGCCGATTCCCCGGCGCACATCCCCGGTCTGCTTCTGATATTCCTTAAACTTTCTTTCGTAATCGATAGCATCCATCGCTTTATCCAGGCACTGGTTAAAGCTGTCGTGATAAAGTTCATTTTTTGAAAAAGCATCGACAAAACCCACCGGCATCACATTCTTCCGCCGAAACGCCACCGGGTCCATCCCCATCTTTGCTGCCACATCCTCGGTATGACATTCCACCGCCCACATTGCCTGCGGAATCCCATAACCGCGCATGGCTCCCGCCACGGACTTATTCGTAAAGATGGTATAGGCATCCACTTCCACGTTGTCACAGGGATAAAGCTGCGGGAACGCTCCCGCGCCCTTGGCGACGATGCTGTGTCCGTGGGAGGCGTAAGCCCCCTGATCGGAGAATGCTTCAAGCTTTCGCGCCGCGTATGTACCGTCCGGGCGAACCCAGGAAATAATATGGCTGCGGATCGAATGGCGCACCCGGTTCGTCACAAAGGTATCCTCCCTGGGAATATCTAATTTTACCAGATGCCCGCCAAGCTGCATACACAGCCATGCGCAGAGCGGCTCGTACAAAACATCCTGCTTATTGCCGAATCCTCCGCCGATATAAGGCTTAATGACCCGGATCTTGCCCCAGTCAACGCCCAGCGCCTGTCCGACCACACGGCGGACGATGTGCGGGATCTGCGTCGAGGCCACCACGGTAATCCGCTCCCCTTCCATCTCCGCATAACAGATAAAATTTTCGATATGGCAGTGCTGCACCGTGGGCGTTTCATACCAGCCCTCGACCTTTACCAGCCCCGGTTCCTTTATCGCTTCCTCATAATTTCCCTTGCGGATCGTGGTATGCTTTAATATATTATGGGGAAAATCCTTATGAATCTGCGGTGCCCCGTCCTTCATCGCCTCCTGCACATCCAGGACAAAGGGATATTCCTCGTACTCCACCTTAATCGCCCGGATTGCCTTTGCCGCCGCCACTTCATCTTCTGCCACGACTGCCGCGATATCATCCCCGTAAAACCGGACTTCTTCTGTTAAAATCAGCCGATCCGCCACATCCTGGTGTGCCGGGTCCGTAGACCAGGGATGCCCTGCCGTCGGAAAATAATGCTTCTCCTTCACATCAAAGCAGGTAAACACCTTAACCACTCCCGGAATCTTTTCCGCCTCCGATATATCCACCGAGATTACCCGACCGTGGGCAATGGTGGAGTGATACACCTGGGCAATATAGGCCGACTTATCACACAAATCATCCGTATATTTTGTGCGCCCCAGTACCTTATCGCGGGCATCCACACGTGTTGCATTCTTTCCTACATACATTCAATCACCCTCCTAAGAATTGTTTTGTTCCATCTCGTCGTTGACATAGTTCCCCATATGTTCCTTCATCCGCAGATACCCGGCTTCGGCAATCACGACCTTTCCCTTTTGCATCTGAATCAAATCGGCCTCTTTCAGCTTTTTAATGTTTCGGTTTAAGGTCTTTACGGAAAACCCGATTTCCTCCGAAAGCTGTTCCCGGTTCTGTCTTAATTCCAGCACCTTTCCCGCGGGCTGCTTCTGTTCATACTTGCGGATAAGATACATCATCAGCCGTTCCCTGCCCTCGATAAACAGATATTTCCTGGCTTCGGACGTCTGTTCGACCAAACGGCGCGTATTTTCCTTCGTCCGCATCCACAGCGCATCCACATCTGTCTGCAGCCATTCCATATAGTAGACCACCGGGATAACGAGCAGGCGGCAGCGGGTAGCCGTTACCACACTGATTCGATAATTAGAAAGACCGGCAAAATATTCAATCTCCCCAAAAAAGTCCCCCGGCCCGTAATCTTTAAAGGAATAGGGCTGGTTGTGCATAGGCCACTCAATCCCCGTTGCCCTGCCGGATAAGATAATGTAAATATTGCTGCACTTCTCTCCTGCTTCAATCAGCGTTTCATCCTCTCCGACCTCCATCGCCCGCATATAATACTTTACTTCTTCTGTGCAGTTCTGGAACAATACTTCCATATATGTCTGTTTTGCTAACGGCAGTTCCTTAAAAATCTCCATGGCCCCTCCCTTTGTATAACCCTATTATACCGGAGAAAGCCCAGGAATAAAAAGGACGAATGACCCAATTTTTACTTTTTCTTAAAATATGGCATTTGTTATAAATTTTTTCGTTTTTTCTCCTTATAGTTCATCTGATTTTATGCAATTTTACCATGTTTTATGTTCCAAATCAACCCTAATGTCCTTCAATTTTAACAAAAGAACTTCCTGAAAATTTCAAAAAAATTTGTGATTTTTTTAACAATACTCTTGCCATACCCAAAATTTATGTTATAATGATTGGAAAAAAAAGCGCTCCTGCGCCGACAAAAAGGAGACCCCACCCATGAACCAAAGAAACCTGACGCTGCTAACCGATTTTTATGAACTGACCATGATGCAGGGCTATTTTAAACAGAAGGATGCCAATAAAACCGTTGTCTTTGACGTATTTTACCGCAATAATCCATTCGGCAACGGCTTTGCCATCTGCGCAGGCTTAGAACAGGTCATTGAATACATCAACAACTTGCACTTTGACCAGGAGGACGTGGACTACCTGCGCAGTACCGGGATGTTTCAGGAAGATTTTTTGGACTACCTGCTGCATTTTAAATTTTCGGGCGATATCTATGCTATCCCGGAAGGAACTGTGGTATTTCCCCGGGAACCCTTAGTAAAGGTCATTGCCCCGATTATGGAAGCCCAGTTGGTGGAAACGGCATTATTAAACATTATTAACCACCAGAGCCTGATTGCCACGAAAACCTACCGCATCGTCCATGCAGCCCAGGGTGACGGGGTGATGGAATTTGGTCTGCGCCGGGCACAGGGGCCGGACGCGGGGATTTACGGTGCCCGTGCGGCGATGATTGCCGGCTGTATAGGAACCTCCAATGTGCTGACCGGACAGATGTTTGACGTTCCGGTAAAGGGGACACATGCCCACAGCTGGATTATGAGTTTCCCGGATGAACTGACGGCCTTCCGTACCTACGCGCATCTTTATCCCTCCGCCTGCATCCTGTTAGTTGATACTTACGACACCTTAAACTCCGGCGTCCCCCATGCGATTCAGGTCTTTAAGGAAATGCGCAAGGAGGGTATCCCGCTGACCTTTTACGGTATCCGCTTAGACAGCGGCGACCTGGCCTACCTCTCCAAGCAGGCCAAGCAGATGTTAGACGAAGCCGGATTTTCCGATGCCGTAATTTCCGCCTCCAACGATTTGGACGAGGAATTAATCAACAGCTTAAAGCTGCAGGGCGCTGCCATTAACTCCTGGGGTGTGGGAACGAATTTAATTACCGCGAAGGACTGCCCGTCCTTTGGCGGCGTCTATAAGCTGGCGGCAGTAAAGGATGAAGCCACCGAAAAATTCATCCCCAAAATCAAACTCTCCGAAAATGCAGAGAAGATTACCAATCCGGGAAATAAGACGATTCAGCGTATTTACAGCCGGGAAAACGGGAAAATTATTGCCGATTTAATCTGCCTTGCCGATGAAAAATTTGACGAGTCCAATTCCCTGCTGCTCTTCGACCCGATACAGACCTGGAAAAAAACCCACCTGGCACCAAAGAGCTATACCATGCGGGAGCTTCTTGTCCCAATCTTTAAGAAGGGAACCTGCATCTATTCCTCGCCCAAGGTCATGGATATCCAAGCGTACTGCAAAAAGGAGTTAACCACGCTCTGGGAGGAATCCCGCCGTCTGGTCAACCCCCACAAGGTTCATGTCGATTTATCCAATGAACTCTGGCAGATCAAGAAGGCTCTTTTGGATTCCTACAAAAACAGTTAAAAGAAGATAACAGGAAAAAAGCAAAACAGCCATGCAGTTGGCAAAAAAGCAAAACTGTACAAATTGCATAAAAAAAGCCCGGCAAAAACAAAAAAGTTGACACCGGGCTTGATTAATTGCCGGGAAAACGGTAAAATAAAAGTAAAGATTAGAAAAGCTAAAATGAAGGCAGAGAAGGGAACAGGGTTATGAAACAAAAACTATCTTTTGCCAACCGGATTTGGATAGGATTTACCTTATTTTCCATGTTTTTGGGTGCTGGCAGTTTACCATTCGTCCCCTATTTGGGGTTCTGTGCCGGCAGCAGCCTCTGGCGCGGGATGGCCGGTTTTTGGGTGAGCGGGGTTTTCCTTCCTCTTTTGGGCGCAGGAGCAGCCGTGTCTGCCGGGGGTCTGGATAAGCTGGCTGCACGGATTCATCCCCGATGTGCTCTTGTTTTTCCTTTGCTGTTTGCCCTGCTTTTGGGACCTCTTTTTGTCCTTCCTAAAGCAGCTCAGGCTTCCTGCCTTCTGAACCTGCTTTTATTTATAGAAGAAAACTCCAGCCAGAACCTATATCGGTGCTGCCTTCTGGGATTTTTTATTCTCGTATACCTGTTCAGTCTGCGTCCGGAAAGGCTGAGCAACCGCATAGGAAAAGTGATGGTTCCATGCCTTATATTTTTAATTGCCCTCATCTTTATCGGCTGTGTCTTCTGGCCTGTGGGACAGCGCAGCGTTTTGTCGCCTTCTTTTGCAGAGCATCCGTTTCTTTTTGGCTTCCTAAAAGGTTATCAGGGAATGGGTGTTGTTATGTCCCTGGCCTGCAGTGTTGTCTTTATATTGACTATCCGTGAAAAAGGTGTGACTTCCGATAACCTTATCCGCAGAGAAGCCTTTATCACTGCGCTTATTGCCGGTGTTTTGCTCACCCTGATTTACGGTGTTCTGGCCTTTATCGGAAGCCTTGCCGGAACCGGGCTTCCCGCAGCCAGGAACGGAACAGAGATCCTTTCCTGGGCCGCGAATGAACTTTACGGAAAAAACGGCCTTTACCTTCTGGCAGTGATTTTTTTCATTTCCTGCTTAAATGTCAGTGCCGGGCTAATCTGCTGCTGCAGTGATATATTTTCCCGTCAGTTTCCCAAACTTCCTTATCCGGTCTGGGCGGCGGTTTTTTCCGGTATCAGCTTTGCCGTAACCATCATTCGTCCGGAACTGGTGTTTGCTTTTTCTCTGCCCGTCTTAAACTGTATTTATCCCGCAGTGCTGGTACTGCTTCTTTTATCCTTGATTCATCCGTGGATTTGCCGTCTGCCTCTGCTTTATCCTTTCTGCATCCTGGCAGCAGTTCTGGCCGGCATTGCCGCAAACCTGGAAAAAATAAAATTGCTGTAAACACACACAAACAGCACGAAAAATATAAAAAAGGGGGACGATAAGGTTATGGCAAGAAAAGAAATTGAAAAATTTAAGTCATTGTTGGAAAAAAGCCACTATACGGTAGCACTTTGTGGTTCAGGGATGATGGAAGAAGGGGGAACCCCGGTTATCCGGGACGATGAGCGGGCCTATGCCATTGAACAAGCCTACGGCGTTTCCCCGGAATATATTTTTTCCAGCGCCTACTACAATACCCGCACGGAGAAATTTTTTGAGTTTTACAAGAAAGAAATTTTAAGCGCAAGGCAGAAGCCGACAAAATCCGGTAATGCCCTGGCCCGGCTGGAAAAAGAAGGAAAGCTTGACTGCATTATCACGGGAAATATCTATGAGATTGCCCAGCAGTGCGGCTGCAGGAATGTGATTAATCTTCACGGAAGCATTTACAAAAACTGGTGCCCGCACTGTCATAAGGAGTATTCCCTGGATTATATTATGCAGGCCAAAACCATTCCCCGGTGCGAGCACTGCCATTCGGTCGTCCGCCCCCTCGTTTCCCTCTTTGGAGAAATGGTTGACAGCCAGGTCATGACGAGGGCCACGGTGGAGATGGAGAAGGCGGAACTGCTGATTCTTCTGGGAACAAATATGAATTCTGAACTGTTTTCCAACTATATCCGGTATTTTGACGGAAAAGAAATCATTATCGTACACCAGAGGGCACATTTTCTGGATAAACAGGCGGATCTGGTCTTTATCGATGAGCCGCAGAATGTGTTAAGTGAAGTTTTAGAGCCGTAAAAACATCCATAAGCTTTAAAAAGGCTTTAAAAAGGGGCAGATTATCTGCCCCTTTCTCTGTTCCTCTCTTCCAGCATACGCTGGAAATCTTCCTCGGTATAACCGATTTCTTCCAGACGCTTCTTCCTCTTCTGGCGGCGCTCTTCTTCTAACTGAAGCCGCTCTTTCTTTTTCTTTCCCGACCAGACGATAATTCCTGCCAAAACAGCAATCCCTCCGGCTACGGGAAGGACGAAAATCAGCTTATCCAGCGGCAGATTTATCTTTGGCTTTGCAGGATTTTCCGGCTGCCCCGAAGCCTCCATGGACTCGCTCTCCGAAGGACTTGCATCTTCATCCCCTGCGGCATCTCCGCTTCCCTCTAATTCTGCCGGCAGGGTTTCTTCCGGAGCGGTTTCTTCGGGTTTAGGAACAAAATAGCTGCTTCCCACGATTCTTTCATTATACGAAAAACGAATTTCCCCGATCGCTCCCTCAGGATACGGAAGCTGCATCGCTTCTTTCGTGACCAGGGCTATCTGGGTATCCGCCAGTGTTGCATTTAAGGGAACCGTAACCAGACGGCTTCCCTGGATGTCCAGATCACTTCTCGCATAGGTCTTTCCGTCAACCGTAAGATTGCCCTCCGGATCAAAAAAACCAGCTTCTGCACCTGTGGAATCCAGGTTCTGGAAATTCCGAAAACCAAAGTTTAACAGGGCAATGGTATCCGAATAATGGGTCTGACGGCTTTTTAAAACCACGCTGATTAAGGTCTTGTCGCCGTCTTTGGCACAGGTTATCAGGGTATTTCCGGCAATGGACGTCCAGCCGGTTTTTCCGGCAACTGCACGCGGATAATAGTATTCGCTTCCTTCGTCCGTGGTAATTAAAAGCTTGTGCTCCATCTCCACCCGCAGTCCGTCGGGATGGTTGATGGTGTGATCAATCTGGTAGCTGGTTGCCGCGTTCACTTCCATCAGAGTTTCATTGGCAAAGGCAGCCTGTCCGATTTTTGCCATAGTATAGGGAGAAACATACTGATTTTCGTCGTTTAACCCGGAAGGGTTGGCAAAGTTACATTCTTCCTGCAAACAGCCAAGGGAACGGACTTTTTCATTCATCATTGCCACAAAAGCTTCTCTGCTTCCGGCAATATATTCCGCCAGGGCATTCGCCGCCTGGTTGGACGATCGCAGCAAAAGGGCGTGAAGACAGTCCCGTACCGTAAGCTGATCCCCCTCTTCCAGAGCCAGGGCATTTCCGCTGCCGGATTCCACATCGTAGACGGCATCATGAGAAAAGGTCACAACATCGTCCAGGGACGCACAGTTTTCAATAACAACCAGTGCGGTTAAAATCTTGGTAATACTGGCCGGAGCATAGGTGCGGTGAAGATTCTGTCCGTAAAGTACGGCTCCCGTATCCGCATCTATCACGATTCCCGCCTCTGCCTCGATTCCCGTGTCATACGGCCACTGCGGCGCGGCATGGGCCGAAATCACCATCAGGGACTGCAAAAAAAGAACCAGGCAAAGCACCCAAGCAGTACATCTGCCCTTTATCCTCGGTAAATACGCTTTACTTTCATTCATGGGTTTCAACATCCTATCTATTGTTCTTGAAGACAGGCGCAAAGAAAAATTTTTATGCCCGCCTTTGTCGTTACTGTTCACACAGCAACGCTTTGTACACCCATCATACCATGTTTTTTGCATTCTGTCTTTATTATTTTTAACTTTTACCCTAAACTTTTACCCTAAAACGCCTCATCCAGATGGTTTTTTACGGCAAATACCGCAAGCTGTGTCCGATCTTTTAGATTTAATTTATCCAGAAGACGTGAAAGATTATTGCGCACCGTTCCCTCGGCAAGAAACAGTTTTGCGGCAATTTCCCGGTTATCCATCCCCTCCGCCACACAGCGCATAATATCCTTTTCCCTGGATGTCAGTTCAGGAAGCGGCGCTCCTCCTCTGTCTTTTCTCCCTCCCTTATATCCGTCCAGCTTCTGGCGGATTCCCTCAAAAACACTGTCCCCAAAGACCCGGATTCCCCCGTAAACCGTTTTTACGGCCCGGATAAGCTTCTCGTCTTCCATTTCCTTTAAAATATAGCCGTCTGCCCCGCTATGAATCGCGGCGTCCACGGTTTCCTGATCGTCAAAGGTGGTAAGTACCATAACACGAATCTGCGGGAAATGCTTTTTTATCGCCGAAATTCCCCAGCTTCCGTCGTACTCCGGCATACGCATATCCATGAGAACCACGTCCGGATGCTGCCGTTTACAGAGTTCAAATGCCTCTTTTCCGTCCGAAGCCAGACCCGTCACCTCGATTTCCTTATCCTGACTTAAAATCGCCTTCAGTCCCTGGCGCAGAATCTGAATATCATCAGCAATTACTACACGAATCATCCGTTTTTCCTCCACTAAACTTACAGGGGAAGCTGGATCACCATCTGAAATCCCTCGCCTTCTGCGGAAATAAAGCGCACCTGCCCCCCGGCCTTTTCCACTCGTTCCCGAATTCCCCGGATACCATTGTGCTCTTCAATCCGTGCGCAGCCCTGTCCATTGTCAAAAACATACAGACTTAAATCATTCTTTCCAAATTTCACGATAACATCCATGTGTGTTGCCCGGGCATATTTTAAACAGTTGGTAACCGCCTCCCGCAGACACCGGCAGATGACGGAAGATAAATGGGAATATCTCTCGCCGTCCTCTCCCTGGAGTTCTACTTCGACTTCAATCTCTTTTATCCTCCGGGTAAGCTGGAAAATACCCTCCGTCACCAGTTCCCGGTCATTTCCCTGACGCAGATGGTTAATGGAACAGCGAAGTTCTTTAATTCCCTGGGAAGCCAGTTCCTGGGCCTGATTTAAATAATCTTCTATGCTGCCGCCGCTGCCGTCTTCACAGGCAATACGGCTTAATTTCACTAAAGAAGAAATCATCGTCAGTGTGTGGCCTGTTGTATCGTGGACTTCCTGTGCAATCCGGTTTCTCTCCTGGGCAATGGCCAGGCGCTGTTCGGAAACCGCCAGTTCCCGGTTCTGTCTGAGCAGTTCAAAATATTCCCCGACATCGGTCAGGAGCAGGATTTGCGCCGTTTCCTCTCCCTGTTTGTTCCGAAGGGGATAGTGCTTAAGGCGAAGTTTCTCTCCTGTAGGAAGGGCCAGCAGATCCTTTTCCTCTTCTAATCCCGGCAAAGCTTCATTTTCTCTTTTCCACGCTTTCGCCATTCGTTCAAGTTCTTCGCACAATGTTCTCCCGTCATCCCCTTTTTTAACCCCGAGCCAGTTTTTTGCGGCCGGATTTAAATAAGTGATCATGCCCCGCTTATTATACACCACCACGCCTTCGGATATGGCTGAAAAAATGCGTTCAAAAGCAAGGACGTGGATATCAAGAAAATCATACCGAAAAACAGCCACCAGCATAAAAAAACTGCTTAAAGCAAAAGCCGGCGGCGTTAAATCAAATCCGGCTTTTACTACTCCGGACAGATACAAAAGATTAAATCCCAGAGGAATGGCCGCCGCCAGGATAATCACCAGCATGTGAAGCACCGCCACCTGTTTTTTCCGAAAACACGCAAGCACCACACCTATACCCAAGAAAACGCAGGCATAGGTAAAAAGCATGTGCACATAAAAAACCGGCCCGTAAACCACATGATCTACGGCAAAAACCCGGTAAAAAAAATGATGTCCTTCATTAGTTAAAAACATGGCGTAGTCCGTCAGGGATACGCCAAAAAGCAGGATTTTTGACCAAAGCCTTATCGGGCGCTGACAGTAAAAAAAGGAAAATAAAAGCCAGAAAGAACCGATAAAGCTTATGCCAAGATAGGAAATCCCATAGAGAAGATACTTTATCTCCCGGCTCATGGGAAGAGAAAGAAAAAGCTGCGGAACACACCAGATAATAATTAAAAGCTGGCAGGCAGCCAGGGACATCGTTGTCCGATTCCTGTCTGCCCGCAAAATCAGCCAGCCCGAGGTATAAAGGCAGAACCCGATTGCCCAAAGATAAGCAAACTGAAGTAAAACTGCTGTCATCTTACCTATTCCCCCTATTACTTTACGGTTTCTTCTTTTCAATCACTGCGGCAAAAAGAATTAATCCAATCCCCACAGCCAGAAGATAAATCCACCAGGAAATACTCATCCAGAAATCCTTGGTCATCAGCAGGACGATGAAAAGCATTAAACATCCGGAAATCCTCACCCACCAGACATTTTTTTTCATCTGGTTGAAGACAAAAACCGCCAGGCAGCACCCTTCGACAAGCAGTGCATCCACAATCATTCCTCCGCTGTAGGCATCCCAGACCAGAATTCCCAGACAGGCTGCGTAGCCGATATTCTGCATCTGCCTGATGCCGCAGCCCTTTCCCCAGATTTCTCCCATGGCCCAGATCCAGAAAGCCGCAGGCAGAAGGTTGCATTCCAGGGCTATCCAGTCCGGCCAGTCGATAAAGGACTGCCCCCAGAAAGCCAGGACGAAAAGGAAGGCCGAAGCCGACAATGCCGGTTTTCTCCAGTTTCCATCCTTTCGGTAACGGAACAGATAAAGGGCCAGAAAGAGCGTGTAGACAAACCACCAGACATCCGTTCCCTGTTCCAGATAAAAATACAATGGCGCAATCCCGCTCATCATCAGCAGCACAAGTTCCAGTCCATCCTTTTTCCAGACATCCCACAGGGCAAGAACAGCCAGAAGGATGATAGAAATAAGCTCTGCCGAAAGGAATTTATTGCCCAGAAACATCGATGCATAGGGGCAGAACTGGGCAACCGAGATAAGGTAGAACACCTCATAAACCGTTTTTTTCTCCCTCTGCCGAAGACAACGCATACCAGCAGCCACAGCACCCAAAGCGATAAGACCAAGCATCTTAAAAGAAGCAAACCTGCTAATCGAAAGAAGACTCCAAAGCATCGTCGCTGCACCAAATATCCAAAAATGAAGATGGGCAAATACCGAAGCCGCCGATTTTTTCTTCCCCGTTTTTAAGACAAACAAAAGAAGGATAAAGGCATACAGGGTCATCAGGGAAACAAAATCTGCCCAGCTTATCTGCAGAGCCTTTGCCAGAAACAGCATACTAACACTCATGCCCCAAAGACTTGCCTGCACATACATCTTTTCTTTAAACCCTTTAAGTCCCACCAGAAAAGCTGCTTCCATGACAAGGCTTCCCACCCATAAAACCTTCCAGCGGTTCTGCCCTATCAGGACAAACGTCGTTCCAAGCACCTGAAAATAGGCGGCTGCCACAACCGATAAAAACAGGAAAATACTGCCCAGAAGATAAAAGGCATTGCTGGTTTTACGAATACCAAACCACTTTTTCGCTATCCCGCTTGCCCCAAAAAACAGTACCGCTGATGCAAAGATAAATAGCACCTTACTGCCGTCTTCCATAATCTTCCAGGTCGTCGTTGCAAAGATAACTCCCGCCAGCACAATAAAAATCATTCCCAGAATTAAAGCAATCGTTCCCAGATTGGCTTTCTTCGGCATACGCTCGGGCTTTCCTTTCGGTTCCTGTGCCTTTTGTGTCTGTACCTGTAAAGGCAGAGGCCGGCTTTCCTGCGTCTGTGCCTGAAGCGGTGAATCCTGCATCTGCGTCGGCCAGCTCCCATAAGATGTATATAAATTTTTCTGCCCGGAAGGTATTTTCTGCGCCCCTTTTCCTGCGGATTCTTCAAGAAGACGTTTATAATGAGCCCGTTCCGACGCAAGCCAGGCAATCACACCCAGTTCAATCAACGGTGCAAGCAGCCAGATAACAACTACAGAATATATACTCATCTTTTTATCCCCTTTCTTTATCGTTTTACTGATTACTCTTCGTTCTCTCTTCTTACGATAATTATAGGGGAAAAATGCATATTCTCCCAGAGGTCAAGTGTCACTTTGGGCGTGACATTTGTCATTCTTTATTAGCGTTAGTTCACTGGTTGGAGTTACTTCACTGGGTTATTTCATCAGGTTTTTTGGATTCGTTTATAGGGTTATTTAAAAAATTCATGACCTTCATACTGAAACAGATAAGTCAGCTTTCGATCAAACCAGCTTGTATTTCCCGACTGGGACGAACGACGGTTCATAAAGTAAAGAGCGCCCTGGGAATAATCTTCCCCGCTTAAGGCACGTATTACACTTTTTTCCGTACTGTCGCTTACTTTTACCTGGTCAATGGTTCCGTTCATTGCCGGGGAAAACTGTGATTTTTCATAGACAACGTCGGTAATGGTATCCGGAAAGAGTTCACTTTTCACCCGGTTAAGGATGACATTCGCTACTAAAATCTTTCCTATGGCATTACAGCCGCCCGCCTCTGCCTGGACAATATTTAACAGAACCTGATAGTCCTTTGCCGTGCAGAAAGTACTGGGCCGTCCGGTGTTTTTTTCTTCCTTATTGTTTTCCTTCGTTTCCTGCCTGTCTGCTTCTTCTTTCGCTGTTTCTGCTAATATTTCCGGCATTTGTTCTTTTTGCGTACTTTCCTCTTCCTTTGTTCTCCGTATCATCAAGTTTATCTTTGGCTGTGCATAAACTGCTGCAAATTCCGTTTGTACATCCTGTTCTGTTTCTGCAAAGTCAATCCGGCTATGCTGCCCGTCTTCTGCATCATCCGATATTACATACCGTTTTGCTTCTGCATCATCCGATGTTACATATGGTTTGGCTTTTGTAAAACCAGCCGGAAGACATCCAAGCACGAAAACCAGGATGGCTCCGGCAGATGCTTTAGTTATCCAATGCCATTTTTTTAACATAATTTACCTCATTCCCCTCTTTTCTATCCTTTTGTGCTTCTTTTCATGGGTATTCCCCCACTTTCTGCACATTTCAGCGGGTAACGGGCACATTATATGGGATTTGGTTTTCAATGGTCAATAGCACAGCTTTATTTTCGGCATTTTTTTGTTTCGATAAAACCTTATTTTTTTCGTTTTTGGAAATATTGATCAAACAAAGGCTGCTTTTTCTTAAAAAAACAAACGTCCTGCTGCAAATTATTGTTACATAAATGTTACGTTTTTGTTACATTTTTTTCATCTCATTGCTTATGTAAAAAAAATATTTTATTTTATGTCAACTACTTCGGCCGATTCCTATGCCTTCTTATTAATATAGCTGACCAGACCTCCAGCAGTAATAATTTCCTGCATAAAGGGCGGGAATGCCTGACCGGTGAAGGACTGACCTGTGGTTTCATCGGTAATTACTCCACTGTCAAAATCCACCTTAACGACGTCGCCTGCCTGGATTGCTTTGGCAGCTTCAGGACATTCGATAATCGGAAGCCCGATATTAATCGCATTCCGGTAAAAAATCCGGGCAAAGGTTTCGGCAATCACACAGCTTACTCCGGCGCACTTAATCGCCAGCGGCGCGTGTTCGCGGGAAGAACCGCAGCCAAAGTTTTTATTTGCCACAATAATATCCCCGGCTTCTACCTTATGGACGAATTCTTTGTCAATATCCTCCATGCAGTGCTTTGCCAGCTCCTCGCCCTTTGTCGCGTTCAGATAGCGGGCAGGGATGATAACATCGGTATCTACATTATCTCCATATTTAAACACATGACCTTTTGCTTCCATAAATATTTCTCCTTATATTCTGATTTAACGATACTTTCTACATGCGTCCACGTAACCGTTCTACATGCGTCCACGTAACCGTTCTACATACGTTCACGATAACCGTTCTACAATTCGCATGGGCAGACGATGCGGCCCAGTACGGCGCTGGCTGCGGCTACGGCCGGGCTTGCCAGATAAACCTCGGAGTCCACATGGCCCATACGTCCCACAAAGTTTCGGTTCGTTGTCGAGATGCAGCGCTCCCCGGCAGCTAATATTCCCATGTAACCGCCCAGACATGGCCCGCAGGTCGGAGTGCTGACAACGGCACCGGCTTCAATAAAGGTTTCCAGAAGCCCTTCCCGCATGGACTGTAAGTAAATCGCCTGGGTTGCCGGAATAACGATGCAGCGCACGCCTTTGGCTACCTTTCTCCCTTTCATTACCTGCGCCGCCGCACGCATATCGTCCATGCGTCCATTGGTACAGGAGCCGATAACCACCTGATCGATCGCAATTTCTCCTACCTCGTCAATGGTTTTTGTATTCTCCGGAAGATGCGGGAAGGATACTGTGGGCTTTAACTGCGATAAATCAATGGTATAGGTCTGTTCATATTCAGCGTCATCATCTGCCTGGTAAACCGTAAATTCTTTCGTGGAATGTTCTTTCATATAGGCAGCGGCTAAGTCATCCACCGGGAAAATCCCGTTCTTTCCTCCGGCTTCAATCGCCATATTGCAGATGGTAAAGCGGTCGTCCATGGTCAGGTACTGAATTCCTTCGCCCGTAAATTCCATCGACTGGTATAACGCGCCGTCCACGCCAATCATCCCGATAATATGCAGAATCACATCCTTGCCGCTAATCCACTTGCCCGGCTTTCCCACCAGTTCAAAGCGTATAGCGGAGGGAACCTTAAACCAGGCTTTTCCCGTAACCATTCCAGCCGCCATATCCGTGCTGCCCACGCCGGTCGAAAACGCGCCCAGGGCACCGTAGGTACAGGTGTGAGAATCCGCACCAATCACGGCATCCCCGGCAACCACCAACCCTTTTTCCGGCAGAAGGGCATGTTCAATTCCCATCTCCCCTACGTCAAAATAGTTGGTAATCCGGTGCTCGCCTGCAAAATCCCGGCAGCACTTACAGTTTTCGGCGGACTTGATATCTTTATTCGGAATAAAATGGTCCATAACCAGGGCGATTTTATCCTTATCAAATACGGTTTGGTTATCCATCTTTTTCATCTCGTTAATCGCTACCGGAGAGGTAATATCATTTCCAAGAACCAAATCCAGGTTCGCTTCAATTAACTGCCCCGCCTTTACTTCCGAAAGCCCCGCATGGGCTGCCAGAATTTTCTGGGTCATTGTCATTCCCATAAATTTATCCTCCTTTAATTTCCATTATCATTTTTCTGAAATTTCTGTTCCACGCTTTACATTTTAGCATAAATTCTGCTATAATAAAAATACATAATAAGAATATAATCCATGAAATATAGTTATAGGACAGCGATTCACAGCGACGGGTGTGCAGACCTGCGTGAAGAGTAACTCTATCAACTGCCATTCACCCATATTTACCGCAGCACTTACCCTACCCCAAAGAGGAGGCATCCATGGACCAAAATCTCTCCCAGTATAAAATTTTTTACGAAGTTGCCAAGGCAGGGAATATTTCCAAGGCGGCAAAAGAGCTCTATATCAGCCAGCCCGCCATCAGCAAGGCCATCAGCAAGCTTGAGGACAGTTTACAAGTCACCTTATTTACCCGAAGTTCCCGGGGCGTACAGCTCACGCCGGAAGGTGAACTCTTATTTAAACACACCCAGGAAGCCTTCCAGGTTTTAGATCAGGGGGAGCAGGAATTAAAGCGGATTAAAGAATTAAATATCGGCCAGCTTCGGATCGGGGTGAGCAATACGCTGTGCAAATATATTCTTCTTCCTTATTTAAAGAACTTTATTGAACAGTATCCCCATATAAAAATTATGATCGAAAGCCAGGCCACGGCAAAAACCATCACCATGCTCGAACAGCACACCCTGGATGTGGGACTGATTGCCGAACCTTCCCTGCGCTCGGACCTCTCCTTTATCCCGGTCATGGATATCCGCGATATCTTTGTTTCCACCCGCCAGTACCTCCACCATCTTTACCAGAGGGAGGGAGCGGGCGCGGATTTATTTGTCTGCGGAAATATCATGCTTTTAGACCAGAACAATATGACCCGCCACCATGTGGACGAATATTTAAAGGAAACCCATATCGAACCAAAGCAGATCCTGGAGGTTACCACCATGGATCTGCTGATAGAATTTGTAAAAATCGGCCTGGGTGCTGCCTGTGTGATTAAAGAACTGGTGCAGAAAGAACTGGAATCCGGACGCCTGGTGGAAATCCCCATGGAAGTTCCCATCCCCAAGAGAACCATCGGCTTTGCCTTCCGCCCGATTAACCACTCTATGGCACTGAAGACGTTTTTAGAGTTTTTGTATTAGAATGCTGCATAAGAGCCTAATGTTCTGACATATTTACATTTCGCCAAATAACACAAAATAAAACAGGAAGTACAAAAACCGCCCGAAAAGACCAGAAAAGCCATCTTTTCTTGCGGCGGTTTTTTCGTCGTTATTTAATTGTTAATCAGCTTATCCCCGTCATTCCAGCTGTAGAGTTTGCGCAGTTCTGCACCAATCTGCTCTAACGGATGCTCGGCTTCTCTCTTTCTCATGGCATTGAAATGCGGGCAGTTTGCCTGGTTCTCCAACAGCCACTCCTTGGCAAAGGAACCATCCTGGATATCGGCAAGGATCTTCTTCATCGCCTTCTTGGTTTCGTCGGTAACAATCTTCGGCCCGGTGATATAATCGCCGTACTCTGCCGTATTGGAAATGGAATAGCGCATTCCGGCAAAGCCGCTCTCGTAAATCAAGTCAACGATGAGCTTCATCTCATGAATACATTCAAAATAAGCGTTCTCCGGCGCATAGCCTGCCTCAACCAGGGTTTCAAATCCGGCCTTCATCAATGCCGTTATGCCGCCGCAGAGCACAGCCTGCTCGCCGAATAAGTCGGTTTCGGTTTCCACGCGGAAGGTCGTTTCCAGAACGCCTGCTCTTGCCCCGCCTAACGCCTGTGCATAAGCTAATGCCTTCTCTAATGCCTTTCCGGTAGCGTCCTGATGTACGGCAACCAGACATGGGGTTCCTCTGCCTCTCTGGTACTCGCTTCTTACGGTATGACCGGGAGCCTTCGGCGCAATCATGGTAACATCCACATCCGCCGGCGGAACAATCTGTCCGAAATGGATAGCAAAGCCGTGCGCAAACATCAGCATGTTTCCGGCTTCCAGGTTGGGAGCAATGTCCTCTCTGTACATCTTCGCCTGCTTCTCGTCATTAATCAGAATCATAATGATGTCGGCTTTCTTTGCCGCCTCAGCTGCCGTGTACACTTCAAAGCCCTGTGCCTCGGCCTTTGCCCAGGAGCGGCTGCCCTCGTACAGTCCCACGATAACGTTGCATCCGGACTCTTTTAAGTTTAATGCATGTGCATGTCCCTGACTGCCGTAGCCGATAATCGCAATGGTCTTTCCCTCCAACAGCGCTATATTGCAGTCCTCCTGATAATAAATCTTAGCCATCTTTTTTTCCTCCATATTCAGCTTCATTCTTCTGCTTTATCTCTATAGGTTCAAGACCATACACTATGGGAGATAGCGGATATCTTCTGCCCCTCTCTCCAGTCCTGTAAGGCCCGTCCTTGCCAGTTCGAGGATCTCATAGTCCTCCAAAAGATTAATCAGCGCATCCAGTTTCGACTGATCTCCGGTAAGCATAACGGTCAGGGAATCTTTTCCCACATCCACAATCGTCGCACGAAAAATATCGGCAATCGCGTTCACCGCCTGGCGCTGGCTGGCATCTGCCCGAACCTTCACCATAATCAGTTCCCGGTAAACCGAACGTCCTGCCGGAAGTTCCTTGATATCCCGGACATCCTCAAGCTTGCGCAGCTGGTTTTCAATCTGCACCAAGACCTCGTGATCACCCAGAGAAACCACCGTCATCCGGGAATAGCGCGGATCTGCGGTCACACCCACCGTAAGGCTTTCAATATTATAGCCCCGGCGGCTGAACAGCCCTGCAACCCGTGCCAGCACACCTGCCGTATTATCGACCAGCAGGGATAATACAATTCGATTATCATTCATCATATCACTCGCCTTTATTCCTTTTATATAAGTAAGTTATTGTTACTGTTCACATAGGTCTGCGTACCTGCTGCACTGGCCGTATGAACATTAGCAAATTATCGCTTATCAATATCCCTATGATAGCAACAGAACCCCCATTTGTCAAATGAATAAAAAGAATAGCTGCGATAATTGTCGGTTATACTGCGGTATATCGCCCTAGAAAATCGGAAAATTTTGTTTCAAAATCCATTTTATTCCAGATTTTGTTCTTGTTTTTACATATTTTCCCATAAGTTGATTAATCGCCCCAATCCATCCGTAAAATATCGGTCAAATCTTTAACCGTTTCCGCAATCCGATCAGCTCCGGCTTCTTTAAGTTCCCTGCGGCTTCCATAACCGAACAAAACCCCAACGCTCTGTATCTCGTTTTCCTTTGCCCCAATAATATCGTGCTCCCTGTCCCCAATCATCACGATTCTTTTCTTCCCTGGTTCTGTCCTTTCTGCGTTGTCTGTTCTTTCTGCCTTATCTGTCCTTTCTGTATTGTCTGTCCCTTCTGTTTCTTCCGTTCTTTTTGCTCCTTCTGCCCTTTCGATCACATCAGCCGTTTTTTTACCCGCACCGCCCAATCCTGCCTCTTCCAGAACATAGCAGATCACGGCAGCTTTATTCACCCTTGTTTCCTCAAAATCTGCCCCGCCGATAAAGCGAAAGAAATGATCCAGCGAAAAATGCTCTAAAATTTTCCTTGCATACACCTCCGGCTTTGAGGTTGCCACATAAAGCTTCTTCCCCTGTGCGCTTAATACCTCCAGCATTTCCCGGATTCCCGGAATCTCTTTATTCTCAAAAATCCCTTTTTCGCTGAAATATTCCCGGTAAACCAAAACTCCTTCGCCTGCCTGCTCCTTTGAAAATCCATAGTATTTCTGAAAGCTGTCCCGAAGCGGCGGCCCGATAAAGGGAATCAGCCTGGTAAGATCCTCTTCGATAATTCCATAATGGCGAAGCGCATACTGCACCGACTTCGTAATTCCCACCATAGGATCGGTCAGCGTACCATCCAGGTCAAACAGCAGAATATCTTTTTCCATCAGCGCCGTTCCTTCCTTTCTTCATTCATCTTTTCGTTTATCTTGCACTGCACCTGAGAAAAAAGAGAATCTCCCCCAGTTCCCGGAAGAGATTCTCCATTATCTGTGCACATGTTATCATCAATATTTTTCGATTTGCATCAATTATTCTTCTGTGTTCGCCATAGCCTCAATATCAACATCAGCCACATCTTCGTCCGCCTCAGCTTCTCTGGCGGGAACAGCCAATGCCTTAATGCTTAAGCTGATCTTATGATCGGCCTCATTAAAGTCCACAATCTTAGCTTCGATTTCCTGACCAATCTTTAATACGTCGGCAGGCTTATCTACATGATCTCTGGAAATCTGCGATACATGAAGCAGGGCATCCACGCCCGGCTCTAACTCTACGAATGCACCAAAATCGGTCATCCGTGCAACGCGGCCGGATACGACATTCCCTGCGGCATATTTCTCCGCAGCGTTCGCCCACGGATTTGCTTCCGGGAACTTTAAGCTTAAGGCAATCTTCTCACCCTGGATATCTTTAATCAGAACTTTCAGGGTATCGCCGCTCTTAAACACCTTTTTCGGGTTCTCCACGCGGCCCCAGCTCATCTCGGAAATGTGCAGCAGCCCGTCAGCTCCGCCCAGGTCAATAAATGCGCCAAAATCGGTAACATTCTTAATCGTGCCTTCTACGGTATCGCCAACGGCAATCCGCTCAAACAGTTCCTTCTGCATCGCTGCCTTTCTGGCAACCATCAGCTGCTTTCTGTCACCGATCACCCGGCGTCTTCTCGGGTTAAATTCGGTGATAACAAATTCAATCTCCTGACCGGCGTACTTGGATAAATCCTTCTCATACATATCCGATACCAGGCTCGCAGGAATAAAGATTCTGGTTTCTTCCAGCATAACGCTTAAACCGCCGTCAAGCACCTGAACAACCTTTGCCGTCAGGACTTCCTGGTTGTTAAATGCTTCCTCTAAGCGCTTGTTTCCGCGGTCAGCTGCCAATCTCTTATAAGAAAGAGCAACCTGGCCTTCACCGTCGTTTACCTTAATTACCTTGGCTTCCATCTCTTCGCCCACCTGTACAAAAGAGGTCAGGTCAACATTCGGCTCATTTGTATATTCACTTCGGGTAATAATACCGTCGGATTTGTAACCAATATTCAAGACGATTTCATCTTCTTTCACATCGATAACCTTACCAGTGACTACCTCTCCTGTACGTATTGTCTTAAATGACTCCTCTAACATTTGTTCAAAACTTTGCTCTGACATTAGCATGAACCTCCTCAATAATGTTTTTCGGGGTTGACGCCCCTGCTGTAATACCTACGTTGCGCACAGAATTTACACTTTCAGGATCGAAATCGCCCAGCGTCTGGATATAATAAGTATGTTTACATTCCTTAAGACAAATTTCATACAGCTTCTGGGTGTTGGAACTGTTTTTTCCGCCAATCACAATCATGGCATCCACTTTCGAAGCGATTTCCTTTGCCTCCACCTGTCTTTCCTGTGTTGCATTGCAAATCGTATTTAAAACAAGTATATCATAACCCTTTTTGAAAAATTTTTCAACTAATTCTTTAAAATTATTGTAATTAAATGTCGTCTGGGATACAATGGACAGTTTAGCGCCCGCTTTTGGGACGAAATCTTCCACTTCCTCCGGTGTTTGTATAACTACAGTATGTGCATCTCCCCAGCCTTTAATGCCTTCAACCTCTGGATGCTGCTCATTTCCAATAATTACCACCTGATTTCCGGCGGCACATTCCCGCTCCACAAGGCGGTGAATCTTTTTTACGAAGGGGCAGGTGGCGTCTACGATCGTCAGTCCTTTTTTTTCGGCTATTTCATAGACTTCGCGGCTGACACCGTGGGATCGGATAATGATGACTCCCTCGCCCTCCGTTAAGGCTTCCAATTCTTTCCGGTCGGCGATAAGCTTAACGCCCTTTGCTTCCAGATCTTTAACCACTTCTTCGTTGTGAATAATGGGACCGTAGGTGTAAATCGGCTGACTGGTTTTTTCTATCTGTTCATAAACCTTATTCACGGCCCGCTCCACGCCGAAACAAAACCCGGCAGTCTTTGCTACGATTACTTCCATAAATTATCCTCATGCAGTCCTTTTTCCCCGGCAATCTGGATAATCCGGTCAATCACCTGCGCAATCGTCATCGCCGACGTATCCACCAGCACGGCATCCTCGGCCTGGGTCAGCGGAGAATGTTCGCGGTGCATGTCGCGGTAATCCCTATCCTCAATCTCTTTTTGGATTTCTTCAAGGCTGCACTCCTGGCCCTTGGCCTTTAATTCCTGGAAGCGTCGGCAGGCACGGACTTTGGCGCTGGCAGTCAGGTAAATCTTTGCCTGGGCTTTGGGAAGCACACAGGTTCCGATGTCACGGCCGTCCATGATAACATTCGCTTCCCTGGCTAACTGCTGCTGAAGTTCAACAAGCTTTTGGCGCACGGGAAGGTAGGAAGAAATAATGGATGCCTGTTTTCCCACTTCTTCGGTGCGGATGAGTGAGGAAACATTCTCACCGTTTAATATCACCTGCTGTGTGCCTTCCTCATAGCGTATGGTGATTTGGGCCTGGGCACAGATAGATTGAAGAGCTGATTCGTCGTTGAAGGAAGTAAAGCCTTCCCGGACAAAATACAAGGCCATGGCGCGGTACATAGCGCCGGTGTCTACATAGATAAAATTTAGCCTGGCGGCAACGGCTTTGGCAATGGTGCTTTTTCCTGCGCCTGCAGGGCCGTCGATGGCAATGGTAAAATGCTGCATGGGTTAGTGTCCTCGATTTCTGCTTTTTATTAAGTTTTTTTATGGAACCGCATTTCCTGCGGTCCAGCCCGTTGACCAGGCAATTTGGAGATTATAGCCGCCGGTGACGGCATCGGTATCCAACATTTCTCCGGCAAAGTAAAGATGTTTTGCCTTTTTGGATTCCATGGTTGACGGGTTAATCTCTTTTACGGACAGACCGCCCTGGGTAATAATGGCTTCGGTGAAGCTTCGCGTTCCTGTAATAGTGAAGGAAAATTCTTTTATCGCCTGGGCCAGATGGCGGCGTTCCTCCCTGGTTATTTCGTTTACCTGCTTTTCCGGCGGGATCTGACTTCTCCTTATCATAACAGGAATCAGCTTTGCCGGCAATAGGCGGGAAAGAGAATTTTTAAATTGTTTATTTTTTTCTCCCTCAAAATCCCTGAGAATCCGGGTGTCAAGCTGTTCTGCGGTCAGCGCGGGCTTTAGATCGATAAGCAGGGTTAGAAAAGCGGTATCTTTTTCTGTTTTATCTTTATTCTTTTTCCGGCGGATTTCCTTGGCGACGAAACTGCTTGCGGAAAGTATCACAGGGCCGCTTGCGCCGAAATGGGTAAAGAGCATTTCGCCGAATTCTCTGTATTTTTCTTTTTTTCCCTGCATAACGCGGATTTCAATATTTTTCAGGGACAGGCCCTGGAGTTCTTTAGCTTCCTCTTCTTTTAAGAGCAGCGGAACCAGTGCGGGGACCGGAGAGTTTATCGTGTGTCCTGCACTTTCGGCAAATATCCAGCCATCTCCGGTGGAACCTGTGGAGGGATAGGAACAGCCTCCGGCGGCAACGATGACCGCATCGGCTTTTTCTTCCCGGATTTTTCCCTGGCTTTTGGCTTTCACTCCGATACAGGATTTTGCTTGTGCATCCTCTTTTTCTATCAGAAGTTCCAGAACCTCTGTGTGAAGAAAAATCTGAACGCCGGCCTGGGAAAGTGCGCGTTCCATGGTTCGGAGAATGTCGGAGGATTTATCGGATACAGGAAATACACGGTTTCCCCGCTCGGTTTTTAACGGGCAGCCGTTATGGGTAAAAAAGTCCATTACTTCCTGGCTGGTGAACTGGGAAAAGCTGCTGTAGAGGAATTTCGGGTTGGTGACGATTTTGGAAAAAAATTCTTCTGCGGAGCAGGCATTCGTTACGTTGCAGCGGCCTTTTCCGGTGATAAACAGCTTTTTTCCCAGTTTTTCGTTTTTTTCCAGAAGCATGACCTTATGGCCTTTGGCTGCGGCAGCCCAGGCAGCCATCATCCCTGCGGGGCCGCCGCCGACAACAATAACCCGGCTCACTTTTTCTGTTCTTTCTTTACTTCTTTAATTTTTTTCTCCAATGCCTCAACCACGGTTTTTACGACTTTTACGCGGGCATAGAGCTTGTCATTGCCCTCAACGACAATCCATGGTGCGTAGGTGGTGGAGGTGCGGACCAGCATCTCGTTTACGGCTTCTTCGTATAAATCCCATTTCTCACGGTTGCGCCAGTCCTCGTCGGTGATCTTCCACTGCTTGGCGGGGTTTTCCATTCTTTCTTTGAAACGGCGCTCCTGCTCGTCCTTGTCAATGTGCAGCCAGAACTTTAATACCACGGCCCCGGCATTTGCCATATGGGCTTCCATCTCATTAATTTCCTGGTAGGCCCGCTTCCAGTCGGCTTCGGTACAAAAGCCTTCGATCCGCTCTACCATTACCCGACCGTACCAGGTGCGGTCAAAGATGGCGATGTGTCCGGCCTTGGGTACATTGTTCCAGAAACGCCAGAGATAATGATGGACTTTTTCAATGTCGTTGGGGGAAGCGGTTGGGTTTACCTGGTAGCCTCTGGGGTCAAGGTTGCTGGTAAGACGCTTTATCGCACCGCCCTTTCCTCCGGCATCCCAGCCCTCAAAACCCAGAACAACCGGAATCCGCAGACGGTAAATTTCACTGTGAAGAATCTGAAGGCGCTTTTGCAGTTCATCCAGTTCCTTTTTATACTGGTTTCTGGTCAGCTTCTTTGATAAGTCCACGCCGGAGAGAACGCCGTTTTTATATTTATCCGAAGGCACGGTCTTTTTCGCGGATGCCTTGGCTGCTGCTTTTTCTGCCTTTTTCTTTTCCAGTTCGTATTCCAGACGGCTGGTCACGGTGGACATAATTTTCATCGCGGCATAGTTCTTATCGGTCGCCTCGATAATCGTCCAGGGTGCGTGTTCCGTATCGGTTTTTTCCAGCATTTCTTCATTAATCCGAAGATACTTTTCATACTCCTTATTCCGGTTCCAGTCGGACTCGCTCACCCTCCATGCGGTTTCCTTGGAGTCTGCCAGCTTCTTAAAGCGCTTTTTCTGCTCTTCTTTGGAAATATAGAGGAACAGTTTTATAATCACGGTTCCGCCGTCGGAAAGCTGCTTTTCAAACGACAAAATATCCTGAAAGGCTTTTACAACCTCCGTTTCGCTCATCTCTCCGTCAAAGCGATCGACCTGCACGCTGCGGTACCAGCCGCGGTCATAAATCGCCGTCCTGCCATTTGCCGGTGTCTTTGTCCAGAAACGCCACAAGAACGGACGGAAATGTTCCTCCTCCGTAGGACGGTTGCTGGCGTAAACCGAAAAGCCTCTGGGGTCCATGGCCTGAATCAGACGGTTAATCTGCACACCCTTTCCCGCAGCTCCCATTCCCTCGAACAGGATCATCACAGGAATCCCTGCTTCCTTGCACTGGCGCTGGAGCAGACCAAGCTTCGCCTCCATCTCTTCCATGGCTTCCTTGTACTTTTCCTTCTTCACCTTCACCGACAAATCAATTTTTTCCAGCATTCTCATATCCTCCTTTTGCTTGCTGTAGCCTGATGATAATAACTTCAAGGTCACTGTGAACGTGTGAACAGCAACCCTTCATGCTGCCAATACTTCCGAACTGCTTTTCTTAGTGCTATTTTCTGTTTTTTCAGAAATTCTATACCTTCTATCATAACACAATCTGCCAGAAAATGGTAGGTGAAATTGAGAATTTTCGGGAAAATTTCGGAGAAAATTTCCTGAAAACATCCAATTAAATCTGGAGAAGAACGCGGAAAAAATCAGGAAGAAAAAAACAGGACAAACAAACTCCTCTGCCCTGCTTTTTCCTGTGATTTTACAAAAACTTACATCTCCGCACTTACAAAGATATCATAAATCGCCTTGATTGCCGTTTCAAAATCGGCATCCTTCACACCAATAATAATGTTCAGTTCACTTGAACCCTGGTCAATCATCTTTACATTGATTCTGGCGTGCGCCAATGCCGAAAATATCCGTCCGGCGGTTCCGCGGGAAGCCTTCATTCCCCTTCCCACCACGGCAATCAGTGCCAAATCCGACTCCATCTCCACAAAATCCGGCTCCACGGCGCGGTGGATTCCGGCAATCACGGACTGTTCATAATCTTCAAATTCGGACTGGTGCACCAAAACAGTCATGGTATCGATTCCCGAAGGCATGTGCTCAAAAGAGATTCCATTGCGCTCAAATACCTCAAGAACCTTTCTTCCAAAACCAACCTCGGCATTCATCATGGCTTTTTCAATATTGATGGAACAAAAACCCTTCTTTCCTGCAATACCGGTGATGGTATAGCGCGGCTTTCGGCAGGTGCTTTCCACAATTAAGGTTCCCTTATCGTCCGGGCGGTTGGTATTGCGGATGTTGATGGGGATGCCTTCCTTGCGCACGGGGAAAATCGCATCCTCGTGAAGCACGCTTGCGCCCATGTAGGCCAGTTCACGAAGTTCTTTATAGGTAATGGTTTCAATCACCTCAGGATCTTTAATAATCCGCGGATCGGCAACCAGAAAGCCGGAAACATCCGTCCAGTTTTCATACATATCGGCGTGAATAGCCTTGGCTACAATCGAACCGGTAACATCGGAACCGCCGCGGGAGAAGGTCTTAATACTTCCGTCGTGCTTTGCACCGTAAAAGCCGGGGATAACTGCCCGCTCCACATGTTCTAAGCGCTCGGCAAGCTCCTTATCGGTCGCTTCCGCATCAAAATTCCCGTCATTGTCAAAGAAAACAGCCTCCGCGGGGTCGATAAATTCATAGCCAAGATAGGCCGCCATAATGATGCCGTTTAAGTACTCGCCGCGGGAAGCTGCGTAATCCCGCCCGGCTTTATTGACAAAGTTTTCCTCGATTCTGGCAAACTCATGATCCAGGCTTAAATTCACCTCCAGGCCCTCGATAATCTCTTCATAGCGGGTTTTAATCTTTTCCAGGATTTTCTTATAGCTCCTTCCCTCGGAGGCGGCGTCGTAACACTGGTATAATAAATCGGTTACTTTTTCATCCTTATCATTGCGCTTTCCGGGCGCGGAAGGAACGACGTAACGTCTTGCTTTATCGGCGCGGATAATATCACCCACTTTTTTAAACTGTCTTGCACTGGCTAAAGAACTCCCGCCAAACTTAACTACCTTTTTCATGATGTTCTCCTCTTTTTCTTATATTTTTCTACCATTCATGCCTAACACATTCATACAATTATCATGTAAAAACCATAAATCATCATTATCTTACCATGAAAACAGCATAAAATCAAGAAATCCTATTGGTTGAAACATCTATTGCTTTAAACGGTTATTATTCACATATGTCCATTATCGTCGAATTACTGAAAATACCTCACCCCAGACGCAAAGATCTTCATATCCTGCTCGCCGTAGATATTCATCGCCACAGCTTCCCCGCGCCGTTCCGAATGAGCCATCTTTCCCAGAATCCTTCCGTCGGGGCTTGTGATGCCTTCGATGGCCTGGTAAGAACCGTTCGGGTTCCAGAACTCATCCATGGTTGCCTCGCCTTGATCATTTACATACTGCGTCGCCACCTGTCCGTTTGCAAAGAGCCGCTCTATCCACGCTTTATCTGCCACAAACCGTCCCTCGCCGTGGGAAGCCGGGTTACAGTAAACCGCTCCTAACTCGGCACCCGCCAGCCACGGAGATTTATTCGTTACCACCTTCGTATAAACCATCTTGGAAATATGACGCCCGATGGTGTTCATCGCCAGAGTCGGGGAAGTTTCACTCTGCGGGCAGATGATCCCTTCCGGTAAAAGTCCCAGCTTAATCAATGCCTGAAAGCCGTTGCAGATGCCAAGCATTAAGCCGTCGCGCTCGTTTAAGAGTTTTTCGATTTCTTCCTTAATCACCGCATTGCGGAATACGGTTGCGAAGAATTTTGCCGATCCCTCCGGCTCGTCGCCTGCGGAAAAGCCGCCGGGGAACATCACGATCTGGGCTTTGGCAATCTCTTCCCTGTAAGCGTTTACGGAATCACGGATGTCCTGGGCAGACAGGTTCTTAAATACCCTGGTTCTCACCCTCGCCCCGGCACGGGTAAAGGCTTTTGTACTGTCGTATTCGCAGTTTGTTCCCGGGAATACGGGAATAAATACATTCGGTGCCGCCAGCTTGTGGCTGCATACATAGATGCTTTCCGGGTCAGCATGGTAAACAGCCTGAGAAACCTCTTCCTGCTTTACGCCGGACTTCGTCGGGAATACCTTTTCCAGCGTGCCTGTCCATACGTTTAATGCTTCGTCCATGGAAATCGAAACCGGGCCGTATTCCAAGACTCCCCTGTCCGTCACTTCGCCAATCAAAGTGTAAGAAATCGAAAGCTCGCCCACTTTTCCGTCGGGAACTTCGCAGACGATGGAACCCCAGTCAGGTGCAAAGAAATCTCTAGGATCAACATTGTGTTCTACCTTCACGCCAAGCTTATTGCCAAAAGCCATCTTGCTCACGGCTTCTGCCAGACCATTTCCCTCCACGGCATAGGCGGAGATAATCTTCCCATCCTTAATATCCTGGTGAAGCTTAGCATAGCCTTCCATGATCTGCGCATAATCCGGCAGATCCCAGGCATCCCTCTGTGCCTTAAAGACCACCAGCTTACTTCCCGGGCGCTTAAACTCAGGGGTTATTATTGTCTTATTGCTGGCTACATCGACAGCAAAGGAAACCAGGGTCGGCGGCACATTAATTTCCCCGTGGGCAGCGTCGTCAAAGGTTCCCGACATAGAATCCTTTCCGCCGATGGAAGGCAGACCAAAACCAAGCTGCGCCTGATACGCCCCCAAAAGTGCGGAAAACGGCTGGCTCCAGCGTGCGGGATCGGCAGTCATCCTCTGGAAATACTCCTGGAAGGTAAAACGGATTTTGCTGAAATCACCTCCGGCTGCCACAATCTTTGCCACAGAGGAAACCACTGCATAAACAGCACCATGGTAGGGACTCCAGCTTGAAAGGTTCGGGTCAAAGCCGTAGCTCATCATCGTTACGGTATCGGTACTTCCCTCCAGCACAGGCAGCTTTGCCACCATGGACTGGGTTTCCGTCAGCTGGTAGCGCCCGCCGTAGGGCATGAAAACACTTCCTGCACCAATGGAGCCGTCAAACATTTCCACCAGGCCCTTCTGGGAGCACACATTTAAGGAAGAAAGAAGATTTAGCCAGGTTTCTCTTACATCGCCCACTTCTTTTCTCCGGAATACATTATCCTCTTTTGCAGGAATGGAAACCTTAACCTTCGCTTCCTGGTGGGCACCGTTCGTATCGAGGAAGGCACGGCTTAAATCAACGATCGTTTTTTTGCGCCAGTGCATCCGCAGGCGGGGTTCTCTGGTCACTTCAGCTACGGTCACAGCCTCTAAGTTTTCTTCTGCGGCATAAGCCAGGAACTGATCCACGTCCTTCGGGTCAACGACAACCGCCATCCTCTCCTGGGACTCGGAAATGGCAATCTCCGTCCCGTCCAGGCCGGCATATTTTTTCGGAACTTTATCCAAATCAATCATTAATCCTGCGGCAAGCTCGCCGATGGCTACCGAAACACCGCCTGCGCCGAAATCATTGCACTTTTTAATCAGACGGGAAACCTCGGGGCGGCGGAACATGCGCTGTAATTTTCTCTCCGTCGGCGCATTTCCCTTCTGCACCTCGGCACCGCAGACCTCGATGGAAGCCTCGGTGTGCACCTTGGACGAACCGGTAGCACCGCCGATGCCGTCGCGGCCTGTCCTTCCGCCGAGCAGGATAATTTTATCGCCCGGATCGGAGGTTTCCCGGACAACATCCCTGCGCGGGGCAGCACCCATCACCGCACCGATCTCCATGCGCTTTGCAGCATAGCCCGGATGATAAATTTCCTTCACAAAACCCGTGGCTAAGCCAATCTGGTTGCCGTAGGAACTGTAGCCGTGGGCGGCTCCGGTCACCAGCTTTTTCTGCGGAAGCTTGCCGTGGAGAGTTTCGCTTAACGGTTTTGTGGGATCGGCGGCTCCGGTCACACGCATTGCCTGATAAACATAGGTTCTTCCCGACAATGGATCGCGGATTGCACCCCCAAGGCAGGTTGCCGCACCGCCGAAAGGTTCGATTTCCGTGGGGTGGTTGTGGGTTTCGTTTTTAAAATTAATCAGCCATTCTTCGGTCACGCCGTCAATCGTCACGGGAACGACGATGGAGCAGGCATTAATTTCCTCGGAAACCTCCAGATCTTCAAGCTTTCCCTCGGCCCGAAGTTTTTTCATCCCCATAAGCGCCAAATCCATCAGGCAAACAAACTTGTCTTTGCGATCTTTATACAGTTCCCTGCGGTCGGACAGGTAGTTTTGATAGGCAGCTTCGATTGGCTCGCGGTAGTCGCCGTCGGAAAATTCAACCTCGGTCAGTTCGGTGGAAAAAGTGGTATGGCGGCAATGATCCGACCAATAAGTATCCAGCACCCGGATTTCCGTAATGGACGGGTCACGGTTTTCTTCGGTTTTAAAATAATTTTGAATATGCGCAAAATCCTTGACGGTCATTGCCAGATTTAGGGAAGCGTAAAGTTCGCCAAGTGCAGCTTCGTCCATAGCACAGAAACCGTCCATCACCGCCACATCCGCCGGGGTTTCAAACACGGTAATTAAGGTCTGCGGTTTTTTCGCTTCGGCCTCGCGGGAATCCACCGGGTTAATGCAGAAGTTCTTTACCGCACAAAACTCTTCATCAGTGATGCTGCCGGAAATCACATAAGTGGTCGCCGAGCGGATAACGGGTTCCTCGTTTTCATTTAACAGCTTTACACACTGCTCGGCAGAATCCGCCCGCTGGTCAAACTGCCCGGGAAGGTATTCCACAGAAAAAACCCTGTCCGTTTCCCCTGCCGGAAATTCTTCCTCATAGACAAAATCCAGCGGCGGTTCAGAAAAAATAGTAATTAAACTCTGCCGATAAGTTTCCTCGGACAGATTTTCAATATCATAGCGGATAAGAACACGGACATTGGTCACAGCGGAAATGTTTAAATAGGTCTTAATTTCTTCCTGAAGTTCCTTTGCTTTCACGGCAAAATCAGGCTTTTTTTCTACAAAAATGCGGGTTACGCTCATAGAGATTCCTCCTGTATCGTTGTGGGGCGGCAATCTGCCTAGTACTGCATTGCGTAAATTCCAGTGAATATGCACCCGCTGTCTACGTCATCTGTAAACCCCACGAAACTCGACGTAGCACCACTACGCCTTCGTTTCGCGGGATTCACATCTAACGCAGACATCAGGTACCTATTCACCGTTATTTACGCAACACAGTACTAGATATAATTTTCCTGTGCAAACGATGGTCTGTGCATGATTTTCCTGTACAATATCCTTTGGTACACAAAAAAGGCAGAGCCGGTTTCCGGTTATCTGCCCTAATTCTATCACAGCTATAATAAATTAGTAAAATTAATAACATTTATAGTATTTATAAGGTTATATTATAAATGCAGGACATGGGTTAAACGGTCGAAAAAGCCGCCGTTTCTGCTCTGGTGCATGCAGCCGGGGCTTTCTATCCGGGAGCTGGGATTCTTGAACCACCTGTATCATGCTACCTACTCCCCATACACCTTCAGCGCATCCACCGCCGTCTTCATCATCTGCTTAATTTCCTCGCTGGTCGTTCCCATCCGCTGCGCCAGTTCTTCCACGGTCGCTTCCCTGCCAAGTTCCTCAGCCATTTTTTTAGAAACCTCCTGCAAAACATTAATCCTGGCCAATATCTCCTCCCCGGCTTTCTCCTCCTGTTCCTGTTCAGCTAAAAGTTCCTGGAGGGCTTTAAGCATTCTGTCCCGGGCAAAGCTGAGAAAATCCCCTTCCCGGTATTCTAAAACCGCCATCGTAAGGGCTAAGTTGGCTTCCTGCACAAGATCATTGGCATAAATCCCCTTATCCCGAAAATCCTTGGCAACGGCCAGCGCGAAAATCAAATGGCCTTCAATTAATCTGTCCCTGGCCCCCTGATCTCCTGCCGCCGCCTTCGGCAGCAAGTCCGCTCTCTCCTTATCATCACAGGGCTTAATCCCCCTTAATTCATCTAAATACATCTGGTAATAGGTTTCGTTCATTCCGCTTTCTCCTATCTATAAAATTGAACATTACTGCTCACATGTTCACGGCAACAATTGAACATCATGTTTCTCCATTGTTCTACATAATCTTTTATTTTACAAACTTCTCTTTACAAGCCTTTATCTTTAGTGGTAAAATAGCTTTATATTTATAAGAATAACTAATAAATGAAGGGAAACAAAAATCCATGGACATCAATTACGAACTTTATAAAGTCTTTTACCATGTTGCAGTTACCTTAAGCTTTTCGGAAGCATCCAAACAGCTTTTTATCTCCCAGTCCGCCGTCAGCCAGTCCATCAAGGTTCTGGAAAAAAAGCTGAACCAGACCCTTTTTATCCGCAGCACCAAGCGCGTCCAGCTCACCCCGGAGGGCGAAATCCTGTTTAAGCATGTGGAACCGGCGATGAACCTTATCCGCAAGGGCGAAAATCAGCTTCTTGAGGCCAATACCTTAAACGGCGGACAGCTTCGGATCGGTGCCAGCGACACCATCTGCCGCTATTACCTGGTCAACTACTTAAAAGAATTTCATCTCCGCTATCCAAATGTGCATATTAAGGTAACTAACCAGACCTCTTTAGCCTGTGCCGGACTTCTTGAAAACGGTCAGGTGGACTTTATCGTTACCAACTATCCCAACTCCGGGCTTTCCAATATTCAAAATGTACGGATGATCTACGAATTTCACGATGTCTTTGTGGCAAACCGTGAACATTTCCCTCTGGAAAAGAAAAAACTCACTCTGCAGGAGTTACAGAAACATCCGATTTTAATGCTTGACCGAAAAAGCACCACCAGCGAATTTCTCCACCGCCTGTTCCAGCAAAGCCAGCTAGACCTTGTCCCGGAAATCGA
The DNA here is from genome assembly GCA_009774615.1 of Lachnospiraceae bacterium. GTDB lineage: Bacteria > Bacillota > Clostridia > Lachnospirales > Lachnospiraceae > Caccovicinus. The sequence continues at coordinate 56,356 of VSOC01000002.1, read as the reverse complement.
ATTAAGCAGCAATGACCTTTTAATCGACCTTGCACGGATTGGTCTGGGAATTGCCTTTGTCCCGGATTTCTGTATTCCAAAACAGGAACCGCAGCTTTACATCCTACAGCTTCAGGAAAGCCTTCCCGCCAGGCAGATTGTGGTCGCCTATAATGAAAACATCCCCGTTTCCCAGGCGGCAAAACAATTTATGGATATGCTGTAATTCCCGGACTCCTGCTTTATTTTATCTTTTAAACGGCTTCATCCTGCCAGCCAAACCAGCCAGCTATGTTCTGGCGAACACACGAACCTGCTCTACCCGGAAAACTAATCGGTTTCGTTCTGCCGGGCAATCTCCCTGCCCTCCCAGAACTCCCTGGTCGCCTGTTCCACCGCAGACAGCGTAACCCTCTTAAAATCGGCCCACTCCCGCGGAAAAAGAGCAAGATAATCGGGCCGGAGGAAACGCTCGTCCAAAAGGGCAATCACCCCTTCATCCTTCACCGTCCGAATCACCCGCCCGGCAGCCTGCATCACCTTATTCATCCCCGGATACTGGAAAGCATAGGCGAAGCCGGGCTTCTGCTTTTCCTCAAAATAGTTTTTTAAAATCTCCTGCTCCGCACAAACCATGGGAAGCCCTGTGCCGATCACGATAACGCCGATAAGACTTTCTTCCTTTAAATCAATCCCCTCCCCAAAGATTCCGCCCATTACGCAGAGGGCAACCAGACTCTTTGTTTTCTCTGCCCGTTTTCCGGTCACCCTTTCCCTATTTAAAATTTCCCTGCTTAAGTCTTCCTCTTGCTCTTCCTCCTCCTGCCCATTCTGCTCTTCTTCCTGCCCATCCTGCAAAAACTCCCGCAAAAAAGCTTCTCTCTCCTCTTCATCCATCCGGCTCTCCTGCACCAGAAGGCGAAACCGCATCTCCTCTCTTGCCCCTGCCGCTTCTTCTCCTTCTCCTTTCCGATCTTTATCATCCCCGCCTATCTTCCCTCTGTTTCTTGCCTCAAGCGCCCGTGCCACTTCTCCCATATATTGGTAAGATGGACAGAACACCATGTAATTTCCCCTTCTTCCCCTCACAATTTTCTCCACATATTCCGCCGCCTTCTGATATTCCCTCTGGTTTCTGCGGCTGTATTTGCTGCTGATATCGCGGGCCACCAGAAGCAAACGGTTTTCTCTGGGAAATGGGCTTTCGGCATAAATGGCATAGCCTTCCGGTTCCCCGCTCAGCAGTTCCTTATAATAAGGCATGGGAAGCAGGGTTGCGGAAAATAATATCGTGCTGATCCCCTGATCCATACACAATCGCAGAGGCCCGGACGGATTAATGCAGAACAGCCGGATTTGAAAGCGCCCGTCCTCCGTCATCTGGCTGTAGATCCGATAGCCGTCGTCTAATTGTTCAAATATGGTTATAAAGTCCCGAATTTGAAAATAAAACTCCAACACCAGATCGCGTTCGGGAAGGTCTGTACATTCTTCCATAAAAACTTCCAGTTCTGAAAATATCCCCATCACCTGAAGTGCCAGATGGCTGATTTCCTCCAAAACCATGTAGGTTTCGCACTGGCGTTTATATTCTAAAAGGCTCTTATTGCAGGCATCCAACAGCCGGGCAAGCTTTGGACTGCGCTCCTTCACCAGCCGCCGGATAAGAAGGACATCCTCCTTCACCAATGCGGCACTGTACATCTCGCGGGCACGGGAGAGGAGGTTGTGGGCCTCGTCAATTAAAAACAGGTAATCCCCTTTCTTTCCCTCGGCAAAATACCGCTTCAGCCGCACATTAGGGTCAAAAACATAATTGTAATCACAGATAATCCCGTCCACCCAAAGGCTGACATCCAGGCAAAATTCAAAAGGACAGACCCGGTACTGCTTTGCATAGGCAATCAGCTTTTCCCGGTCAATGGCGGTTTCCTGGTTAATCAGTGCAAACACCGCCGCATTGACCCTGTCAAAATGTCCCTTAGCGTAAGGACAGGCGTCGGGATGACATTCCGGCTTTTCCAGGACACAGAGTTTTTCCTTTGCCGTAATCGTAACCGAAGAAAAAAACAGCCCGTTCTTCCTCAGAATATCCAGCCCCTCCTGTGCCACCTGCCGGGTTATCGTCTTGGCGGTCAGGTAAAACAGTTTTTCTCCGTAACCCTCCCCCATAGCCTTTAACGAGGGAAACAGCGTGGAAAGCGTCTTTCCAATCCCGGTGGGTGCCTGGATGTACAAATTCCGTCTGCGGACAATGCTCCGGTAAACATCCACCGCCAGTTCCTTCTGCCCCCTGCGGTAAGGAAAGGGAAAAGTCAGCTTTTTTAACGATTCCTGGCGGCGCAGATGATGGAAATACTGAAAATCCGCCCATTGTTTATATTTACCGGTTAGGTCTGCAAACCAGTTTTTTAATTCCTGCGCCGTCTTTTCCTCCCGAAACCGCCGGATTTCTTCGGTTTCTATCTGGCAGTACGTCAGCTGCACCCCCACAGAGGAAAGTTCCTTAGTCAAACACAAAAAATAGGCGTAGCACATCGCCTGGGCCAGATGGACGGGAACAGGGGCTTCCAGCCGGGAAATATCCATGTACATGCATTTAATCTCATCAATGGCCCATCCGCTGTTTTCCTCCATCACCCCGTCGGCACGGCCTTCAATCAAAAGCCGGAAATGTTCTTCTTCCACGGTATGCTTCATCGCCACTTCGGCCTGGTAGGACGCCCCCATCCGCCGCTGAATCTTCCGGTGAAGGCGGCTTCCCTCCTGCATGGCTTCCTTCTTTCCTCCGGCGGCCTGTCTGCTGTCGATATCGCCGCTGCGCAGGACAAATTCCACCAGTTCCCTTACGGACAGGCGAATTTCATAATGTTTTGCTTCATATGGTTTATTTTCTTCATCCACAGCTTCACCCCCAGACCATATGTTCTTATCCTTCCCCCACTATACCATTTCCTGTACAATAATGCAATCCGTAGTTACTGTTTACATAGGTCTGCGCACTTGCTGCGCTGACCGTAGGTTAAACTGGGCCAGTGAGCAAAAATCCCATCGACGAAGGCGATTTTCATGGATTTTTGCCTGTTGCTGTGAACGTGTGAACAGTAACAATCCGTATCCCTAAAAAGCATCTGACCCAAAATATCCAAAAAAAATACCTTTCGATTCTCCAATTCCAAATCAAAAGGTATTTTCTCATCATCATCTTATTCTGCTGCACGCCTGCACTCTGCTAAGCAGCAATTTTCAACTCGTCCAGGTAACTCTCAAACTCTGCATCTCTGCCGTTCATCGATACGGTAAGCACCCTCGTTAAATCCAGGCTCAGCACACCTAACAGGGACTTGGCATCGATAACTACACGGTTATAAAATACATCAATGTCAAAATCACACCGGGAAGCCCGCTTTACGAACTCCATCGCATCATTAATGGTTGTCAGCCTAATTTTTTTCTGTTTCATGGTAATTCTCTCCTTTTCTTGTAAAATGTGGTTTATTTTGTGTGTTGACCTAGTTATAGCACTTTTTCCCTGAAATGTCAATTTATCAACTGGAAATTTTTTGAAATTTTTCTTACCATTTTTGTTCTTTTTCTTTACATCTTTCCCTGTACATTCGTCAGATTTTAAAAAACCGGAAAAAAAAGGTAAAATAACAGAGATTTTCTCCATCATTTTACCTTTTCCTCGCACACTGTATCCGATTTCCTACAGTCAAAACAAATAAATTTTATTTATTTTTCAAAACAAGATGCTGCGGAAGACCATTAACCATAAATGGCTGATAATCGCCCTGAATCAGAGGTTCGATATAGTTTAAAAATTCATCGGTAACATAATTGCCCTCTTTATTCAGCCAGGATCTCGGAACCAGCTTCTCATTATTGGCAATCTTATGCACATCGTAAATTCCTGCTGCGCTCATATACGGATCATCAGCTACACGGTCGATAACCACCATCTTGCCGGTGTCGCCCTCGTCCGCTGCCTTTACTGCGGCACCGCCTACCATAAAGGCTTCATTAATATCAACACGGGAAGCCATGTGGGAAGCACTTCTCTGCAGGGTGGAAAACTCAATGCTTCTGGTCTTGCAGCCCACTTCATTCTGGATAAGTCCGGCAAGATAAGCCGCCGTACCCTGAAGCTGCTTGTGCCCGAAGGCATCCACATAATCCGGGCCACCGGAAAGTTCGCACACATAGCGCCCGTCCTCCAGCTTAATGCCTTCCGAAACAGCGACAACCACCGATTTTTTCTTCTTTAATAAGTCCTGTACCTTCTTTAAGAACTTATCGACATCAAAAGCAACCTCCGGCAGATAAATCAAATCCGGGCCGTCGCATTCTTCGGTCTTTGCCAGGGCGGTCGCACCGGTCAGCCATCCGGCATTGCGTCCCATTACCTCAACCACAGTAACCATGTCCTTATTATAGGTCAGGCCCAGGGCATCGCGGATAAGTTCCTTCGTCGAAGTAGCAATGTACTTTGCCGCACTTCCAAAGCCCGGCGTATGGTCAGTAAGCGCAAGATCGTTATCAATCGTCTTGGGAACGCCCAAAAACTTCTGGCGGTGCCCGCGGACGATCGCATAGTCCGAAAGCTTCTTAATCGTATCCATGGAATCATTGCCGCCGATATAAATAAACACTTCAATATTCAGCTTATCCAAAATCGAGAAAATCTTCTCGTAAATCTCCGGATTCTCGTGAATCTCCGGCAGTTTGTAGCGGCAGGAGCCTAAAAATGCAGAAGGGGTTCTCTTTAAGAGCTCAATATCCATATCCGAATGAATCTGCGTGGAAAGGTCCACATACTGCTCATCTAAAAATCCCTGAATTCCATGAAGCATACCGTAAACCTTATGAAATCCTCTCTCCTTTGCCGTCTTATAAACACCTGCCAAACTGGAATTAATCACCGATGTCGGCCCTCCAGACTGACCTACAATAATATTACCCTTCTTAGCCATATAAAAGCCCCCTTAAAAGAATTAAAAATAAAAGAATAGAAATATAAAAACCATTTCCTACGATTATAACAAAACCGGAGATTTCTTTCAAGTTTTTTCTGTCCATCTTTTTGACTATATTCACAAAACTTTCTTAGTAAAAAAGGATAATCCCCCGATCTTCTTTGTCTATTTTCTCCAAAAATCAGACAAATTTCCCGTTTTTTTTTACTTTGCCAGATGCAGGGTTTTTTATCAAAAAGGATTGACAGCCCTTTCGTTCTGTGGTATTATAATCAGGCGTTGAAAAAACGCTACAGGGGAATAGTTCAATGGTAGAGCAGCGGTCTCCAAAACCGTAGATGGGGGTTCGAGCCCCTCTTCCCCTGTTTCCTTTTTTATAAGGATGTGGATGTGTGTGTGAAAAAATCCCTAGGTTTTATAAACAAACTTAGGGATTTTTTATGTATTGTTTTTTCAGAACTTCTCCGATTCTCCATAAAATCAGGGGATTTTCCCAATCAATCAGAAAATCCCCCGCACGCCCAAATCGGTATCCAATGTATTCATATTGTAAAGAATTAAAATATCCGTTACCCCGGGATGTTCCCGGACAAAGCCGGAAGGTCCCCATTTATAATAGCGGGTATCAAATACATAAATTTTCTTAAAATGACGGGTCAGAAAGGGCACCATCGAGTTTGCATAGCTGTCTTTGACAACCACTAATTCCCTGTCCGTGGATGCCGTTTCGTTGGTTATTTCAATCAAAGGGTGGAGATTATTTAAAAACAGGGAATATTTATCCTTCTGCCTGGTATAATCAAGGTTATACAGGCTGTCGGTCGTTTCCTTTGTGTCTTCATAGTAAACCGTCAGCTGATCCGCAGGGTTTTTATAAATCGTTATCGGCTCTCCCGGGCGGGTGTAGTCGTTGACCTTAGAATAAATCGTCCCCTTAAAATCCTCCGTAACCGTTTCTGCTTCCAGTTCCTCAAGCTTTACCGGCTCCAGTCCCATCTCCCGGCAGTAAGCCAGATAACCGATGTAGGCACCGTAGGTCGTCCAGTGATGGTCTGTTCGGTAATAAAGCGGCTGTTCCTCCTTATGGGCAGCAAGTTCCTCGCTGCAGTCGATAAAGGGCAGCCCGGATTCCTTATAAATCTGCCTTGCCGTTTCCATCTGGCTTTCCATCCGGGCAAAAGCCGGAAGCTTCTCCCGATAAATATAGCTTGCCGTGGGAACAAGCATCAGCCGGATTTCTGCCTGGGAAACGTCTTCTTTTTCCCCAAATGCCTTAAAAATCCCGGCAATCTGCTCTGTATTCTCCGGCTTCTTATAGTTTTCAATCAAATAACCGTCCCCGGCAATAAAAACCTGGTTAATCTCCCGCTTCCCCACAGCGATTTCTGCCTTCGACTTCATCCCGATAAAGAAGTCCCTGAGCGGGAAATGATCGCAGAGGTAGGAATTTAAGTCTTTCATATATTCCCCGCTCTCTATCCTCTCCCAGCTTATTTCAGGAAATTTTTCCAGATATCGGTTTTCATGTTCAGAAAACTCCTGTTTATCCAAAAGCAAAAATCCTGTAGAAAGTGCCAGTACACCCATCGTCAGCAATGCTGCCGTTTTTGTGCGTATGGTTGCTGCCTTCATAAATTCATCGTCCCTCATTCAATAAATATTGTTTAAAAGCGGAAATATAAAAACGGGTTATAGGTATCATTCACCAGGTATGCCGTTGTTAAAAGAAACAGCCCCAGATAGCCAAACAGCCCGGCAATCGACACCAGAAGCCTTCCTTTTTTGCCTGCGCCTTCCCACCGCTTTTTCAGCCACGGATACACGGGAAAGGCAAGGATTACCGCAGAGAACAGCACAGCCCCGTAATTGTACAGATACCAAAGACATTCCGTTCCCCAGAGAGGATTGTTTAACCCTCCCGTCATTGCCCTGGCATAAGAAACAAGCTGTGCCGTATCATCAAACACAAAGATAACAAATCCAACCACAACAATCAGAAGGGTGTAGGCATGGCGGAAAATTCCCGGAAGCTTTTCCAGGGCTTTTCCCCAGAGGTATTTTTCCAATACCAGAAGTACTCCATAGTACAGCCCCCACAGCACAAAATTCCATGCTGCCCCGTGCCACAGCCCGGTTAAAAACCAGACAATCATCATATTCCGCAGATGGCAAAGAATTCCCTTTCGGTTGCCGCCCAGAGGAATGTAGATATAATCCCGAAACCAGGTGGACAGAGAAATATGCCAGCGCCTCCAGAAATCCGTAATTGACACGGCACTCAATGGATAATTAAAGTTTTCCGGGAAATGGAAACCCAGCATCCATCCCATACCAATCGCCATATCGCTGTAGGCGCTGAAATCAAAATAGAGCTGCAGGGTAAATGCCGCCGCCCCAAGCCAGCACACGACCACCGAAGCCTGCCCTGCCTCCAGAATACGGATTTCCTCCCAGAGCGCCCCCACCTGGTTTGCAAGCAATACTTTTTTAAACAAGCCCTGCATAAAGCGGAGCAGACCTTCCCGAAAACCCTCCATGCCAATGCTGCGGCGGTGAAGCTCCTTATTGACTGTGGAAAAACGGACAATCGGTCCTGCAACCAGCTGCGGGAACATCGATACATAGGTCAGATAGGTGAAGTAATTCTTCTCCACCGGAACTTGCCTTTTATAAAGATCAATAATATAGCTCATGGTCTGGAAGGTAAAAAAACTGATACCGATGGGAAGCCCGATATTCAGCATAGGAAACGATGTTCCCAAAAGCCCGTTCACTGTGCGCACGGCAAAATCCGCATACTTAAAAAATGCCAGCACGGAAAGATTGATCAGCACCGAACAGAACAGAAAGCACCGGCGAAGTCCCTTCGTGCTTCCAAAGCGGTTCATCAAAAGCCCGTTCACATAGTCCACTGCCGATGCAAAAAGCATCAGCAAAATATAGACCGGCTCTCCCCAGGCATAAAACACAAGGCTGAACACCAGAAGAATTGCGTTTTTCAGGGCAATCGCCCCTTCACCGTGAAAACAGCTTCTTCCATAAGCAGGCGAACGCCGGGATCGGCCCCGGGCAGCTTGCTCCTGTACAGGAAATTTGCCACGTTCAGAAGGTGTCTGGACATCCAAACGCCTTCCCGGACATGGCAAAAATGATGTGCCGTAATATAAAATAAGACACAAAGGCAAAAAGAAAAATACAAAGGGAATACTGCTAAAGACCATCGTTTTCCCCCATCCTACGGAAGATCCGCCTGGATAATCTGGCTGATGGTATCTGCCTGCTCAGAGATAACCAGATACACATAGTTCCCTTTCACCTGCACCGAGCTTCGGTCAACAATCTGGAACTGATCCGGAAGATAATTTTCCATCTCGGAACGCTTCTGATCAATCACCGTCTGCAGAGAAGCACGCAATGCCTCGGTAGCTGCGGCATCCTTTGCCTTTAAAATCACCACGGTTTCCGCAGAAATCGCTGCTTCGGACATGGAAAATACATATTCGTCCAATGTACTTACATCAATCCCATAATAATTCATAATAAAATCATTGGGAACAAGCATGGGGGAGTTTAACGAAACTGCCTGGGTAATTTCCGTATAAATATCCTGCACACTCTTTGCATTTCCCTGGACAGGCACCGGTGTTTCTTCGGCTTTTGCGGTTTCTTCCCCGGATTCCTCAGATGCGTCTGCCGATTCATCCTCCTTGTTATCCTTATTTTCGCTGGAATCTCCCTCTTTATCTTCTGCATTTTCCTCTTTGGAAGCATCTTCTTTCGCATCTTCCGTTTCCGAATTTTCTTCTTCCAAGGTTTCCTTTTCCGGGGCATCTTCCTTAGAATCTTCCGTTTCCAAAGCTTCTGTGGTCGTTTCTTCTTCTGCGGATGTTTCCGTTCCCTGTGAAAGATCCCCTTCTGCGGTTGTTTCCACAACGGCTTCTGTAGATACGGCATCCGGCTTATCACTCTGCCCGCAGGCACCCAACATCAAAACAGCAGCGCCAATGCAGGCGCCTTTTTGAATATATTTTAATTTTTTCATCTTAAATTCTCCTTTTCATCTTAAATTTTCAGTCAGCAAAAATTCCTTCTGTCCCCTATGGATTTATCGAAGTTCCAAAAATTTCCTTTCTCTCGGAAGGCTCGGTTTCTTTCTCGGTATCCGGCCAGTTTTCGCCAAAGCCTGCTGCCTCCACATATTCCGGCTCTTTCTCCCCGACAAAAAACTCCGAGGAGCCGTCAAGCTGCGAACGGGCATAATCGCGCAGAACAACCGACCACACATCATAGGCTGCATTTGTCTGGTGCACATAATTATCGCTGCAGTATGCCGGCACAAGATCCCCGTTGGCATCTGCCAGGGCAGGTGCCAGATCCACAAATCCCCATCCGGATTCCCGTGCCATCTGCTTTAACAGCTCATTAAATACACGAATATTGGTGTTGGTCAGGTTTCCTTTTCCCTTGCCCCGCACGGTGTAGGTCATGCTGATGATATGGATTTCCGTATCCGGGCTGGCCGCCTTAATATTTTCAATAACCTGACTGTAGCATGCGCAGGTGCTCTCTATCGGCCCCATATTCATATCATTCAGACCGAAAAACAAAAATATCCTTTTAGGCTTAATTATGCCGACGGATTCCCACACAGGCATCTTTTTTCCCTGATAGAGCGGATGAACACTTTTGGGGTTGGTCACTGGCCAGAGTGCGTTATGAACGGAAAAACTTCCCGATGCCAGAAACTGAATCCGCCCCAGATAAGTGTTTGCCCTGTGCATGGCATAATTGCGGAAACCAACCATAACCGAATCACCGGTAAACACCGTCTGATCAAAGTATGCATCAATATCTTCTTCCGTAATCACAGCAGCCAGTTTCTTCCCCCGGGCTTTTTCCGAATTTTTTTTATCCTCCTGGGAAGCACCTTCTGCTGTACCGTTTTCCTGGGCACCCTCTGTCGTACTGCTTTCCTGAGAAGCACCCTCTGCCGTACTGCTTTCCTGAGAAGCACCCTCTGCCGTACTGCTTTCCTGAGAAATACCCCCGGTTTTATCTTCCTTAGTTTCGCTTGCAATAGCTATATTATCCAGAGAAGCACTTTCCCCGGCTGTATCGTCTTTATTCGATAGCTGAATTTCTTCGGCTGCACCCGTACTTGTCATTTCCGTCAGGGTTTCTCCCTGCACTGCCGTCTGCTGGGTTTTATTTTGTTCTGCGCCGGAAACAGCAGCACTCATACCTGCAATGGCAAGGACAGATACCCCACTGAGCACCTTAACTCTCCACGATCCTATCATACTCCACCCTCCTTGTCAAAAACTGTCGAAATCCGTTTTTAGTATAACTCGAACACAGACCTTTTTCAAGCCACTTTCTGATTTTCTTTCCAGAAAAAAACTCTGACCCCGCAAATCCTAACCTGCGGGGTCAGAGTTTATTCTTTTACCAAATTTTATGCTCCCCTAATCGGGTACAGAACTGTCCTTCATGCCCTGACGGTTCACCTATAAGCAGGAACGGAAAGGAATATTCTGTGCTGCCGCAAAGCAATCCTCAAATCCACGGCGGTGATGGTAATACATCTTGTCCTTATCCTGCGGATAAACATACTTTCCGCCTACCTGCCAGAAGAACGGATGGAATCGGTATTCGTTCCTGTCCTTTTTAAAGTCGTACAGCAGCCGGATTTCCTCACAGTCCGCCTGGAAATTCGTCCACACATCCCAGTGAATCGGGACAACAACCTTGCAGCGCAGGTTCTCTGCCATGCGCAGAATATCAATCGAGGTCATCTTGTCCTGCATTCCAACAGGATTTTCCCCAAAGGAACCAAAAGCTACATCAACCGCATGATCCTTGCCGTGCTTTGCAAAGTAAATGGAAAAATGCGAATCCCCGGAATGATAAATATTTCCGCCCGGTGTTTTCACCAGATAATTCACTGCCTTTTCATCCATATCCGTCGGGCAGATCCCAGTCAGATCCTCGCGATCCTCTCCGGTCTTATCCGTGGTTACAATGCAGGTGCGGTCAAAGGAATCCAAACAAACGATTTCCATATCCTTAATCTTTATCACATCCCCCGGATGCACCACCCGGCAGCGCTCCCTGGGAACGCCCCATCCAACCCAGGTATCTACCGATTTCTGCGGTCCGATAAAGGGAACCGGAACTTCCATTCCCTCCTCGTCCGTCGTGGTCATGCCGCTCTGCAGAACATGGGCTGCCCACTCCGCCGACATATGATCCTGATGATAATGGGTAGCCAGCACAGCATCCACCTGCTTAAAGGCAAAGGGGTCGATAACAAACGGCACATTCCTTAAATTCGGCTGCATTGCCCGACCGCCGCACATATTTGCCATCTGATGCCCCGGCTTCATTTTCCCGTCGCCATGGGTGCGCTTTCCGTTTCCGCACCATAAATCAATGGTAATATTTGCATCTTCCGGCGTCTTAAACCATATGCCGGTGCACCCCAGCCACCACATTGCCACATTGCCCGGTAAAACCTTTTCGTTTTCAATATCTTCTACCAGCCAGGTTCCCCACTCCGGAAAGGTACTCATAATCCAGCTTTCTCTTGTTATTGTATCCACTTTACTCATCTTTTCTTCTCCTATCATCACAGCTTTTGTCCAGATCTTCCTCTGAATATTCATCAATTTCTTTGAACATTCACGTTTTTCTGGAAACATTCATCAATTTCTTTGAACATCCATCGATTTTCCCCGAACACGCATCAGCTTCCTTCTGCGCTTTTATCTTTAATTTTTCTGCCCGTAATAAGCATTTGCTCCATGCTTGCGGTAGTAATGCTTATCCTGCAATTCCTGGGGGGCAGGCTTTATCTGCGGCGAGAGAATCTCGCATCTTGCTGCCATCTTAGCGACTTCTTCCAGAACAACCGCATTATGTACTGCCTCAAAGCCATCCTTTCCCCAGGCAAACGGTCCATGGCTTTTGCAGAGTACGGCAGGAACCGCTTGATAGTCCCTGTCGGCAAATGCCTCCGCGATCAGACGCCCGGTATTTTTTTCATACGCATCAAATTCCCTGCCGTGCAGACATCTTACGCAGGGAACTTCCCCGTAAATATAATCGGCATGGGTGGTTCCATAGCAGGGAATCCCCCTTCCTGCCTGTGCCCAGCTGGTTGCCCAGGGTGAATGGGTGTGCACCACCCCGCCAATCCCTGCAAATGCCTTATACAGTTCGATATGGGTGGCAGTATCCGAGGATGGATTGTATCTGCCCTCTATCTTATTTCCCAGAAGATCCATAATGACCATATCCTCCGGGTTCAGCCGATCATAATCCACACCGCTGGGCTTAATGGCAAAATATCCGCTTTTTCTGTCTATCTCGCTGACATTCCCCCAGGTAAAGGTAACCAGCCCATACTTTGGAAGTTCCATATTGGCACAGTAAACCCGTTCTTTTAATTCTTCAAACATAACCCCTCCTCAATATCCCCGTCTTCAAAGCTGTAGCGGGCAATCTGGTTGATTTCCCGGTTCGCGGCAATAAGCCTATCCTTTCCTTCCCAGGAATATCCACAGACATTTGCCGCGCCGCAGTCGTCGTCGACGGTCTTAAAGCTGTAGCTGCTTCCTGTCCAGAAAAGAACAAACAATCTTCGGGCACCCCTGCGGTGACCAAGGAAGACAACGGGCTTTCCTGCCAGTTTTCCTGCCCAGACAGCATGAAGAAATTCTGCCTTTTCCGGATATTGGTACACCTTCTGATAATGCCCTTCGATCTTTTGATAAATGGCTGCCTCATCGCCGTGGAAGGGAGAAAGCACCACCAGTTCATTTTCGCCGTCCCCATTTAAGTCAAACAGCACCGCATCACTTGCCGGGGTGTCCAAAAGCTGCTCCACATGCCATGCCTTTTCTGCTTCCTTTGGCGGATAGAACCGGAAAACGCCGTTTTCGCTGCACACCAGAGCCGAAACCGCATTGCCCTCCGTCACACGATAATAGCCGTGATTTTTCAGCAGCCCTTCTTTGATCACTTTAAGCTCCAGGGGATGCTCTTTATCAACACCGGATAAATCGCCGGGAAGCTCTGCCGCGTACACCTTTCCCGGCTGCGACCAGTCGTCCTTGTGCGCATGCCCGGATTTCAGGGTACAGGCAATCAAATAGGTTTTCCCGCCGGCAGTTAAAAGGTCAAAGCGGTGAACAAACGGCAGTTCGACCAGTGTCTTAACCGACCAGCTTCCTTCTTTATCCGGCGCGGCAAGGATGATTTTTGCCTCTTTGGAATCATTGGGCGAATAAAACTGATGGGTTGCCAAAAATACCCCGTCCGTTCCGGGAACCTGAACCATGCTCATGGTGCCTCCCGGTTCTTCCCATATGGTTGCCTTTTCCTTTCCCTCTGCGTCAAATAAAATACACCGATCCTTTTTTTCCGCAGCAACCAGAAAATGCTGCTTTCCCTGATACATCAGCGGCGCTATGGAATAACATTTTTCCAGCTCTGCCATTATCTCTTTTTTCATGTTTTCCTACACCTCCATCCCCGCTTCTTTCATTTTTCCGGTAACAAAACGATAGGCACTGCCAATCACCGCTGCGGCTTCTTCCACGGTCTGGCAGGCATGGTTATCTGCCCACATTTCCACCAGAAACATCCCCTGGTAATTCAGCTCCTTGAGTTTAGCAAAAATCTCCGCAAATTTCACTTCCCCTTCGCCAAAGGGAACCTCCTTAAACACACCCGGCTTCGTTTCCTTTACATGGATTGCCACCGTTTCTGCCAGACCGATTTCAAATTCAGCGGTTACATCATTGCTGAAATTGCTTAAATTTCCCATATCCGGATAAATTTTAAAATAGGGCGACGGGATTTCGCGCAGATAGTGCAGGGCACGGACAATCGTTCCCACAAACTTTGTATCCATAATTTCCAGTGCCAGAATTACACCAGCCCGGGAAGCCATGGCAACTGCCTCTCTCATTCCCGCAAGAAAGAACGCCTTTGTTTCTTCGTCGGATTCTTCATAGTAGACATCGTAGGCTGCCAGCTGGATACAGCGGATACCCAGCTTTACGGACAGACGAATTGCCTTTTCCATAATCTCCATTGCCCTTTTCCTGACCGCAGGGTCTTTGCTTCCAAACGGATATTTCCGATGCCCGCTTAAACACATGGTGGGAAAACTAATCCCGGTAAACCGCATAACTGTGCGAAGTGTTTCAATCTCCTCATCGCTCCAGTCAAGCCTTGCCAGCCGTTCATCCGACTCGTCGACGGACAATTCCATGTAATCAAATCCTGCCCTCTTTGCTGCCCGGAATTTTTCCTCCCAGGTAAATGCCTTGGGCAATGCCTTTTCATAAATTCCAATGGGATTTTTATGAATACTGTACATTTCCCTTTCTCCCCTTCCTAATAGCATATGGTTTTCTACTATCTTTTCACTGCAGGTTTTCTCCAACTGTTTCTTTCCATGATTTCCACCAGCTTTTACAAACTTTCCATGATTTCCACCAGTTTTCACAAACAATTTCCTGCCATCAATTTTCACAGCCTCTAACATACCGTTTCCCGCCATCGTTCACTGCAGGTTCCTCTCAAATTCCTCGATCTGCTCCTGCTGGTATGCGCCTTGGTAGGTGCCGTCGATAAATTTCTCCAGCCCCTCGGTCAGCAGCCGGTTCCATGAACTGGATTCCTTTTTTACCAGAATCGGGAAATATAAAACGCCGTTTGCACTGGCAGCGTCCCAATCCCCGGGCGCGTCCCCGACCATTAAAACCTGTTTTTTGAGATAGCCCTTTTCTAACAGCCGTCCGATGCAGTACGCCTTGCTTCCGCAGTCCTGCGACAGAAGAATATCCGTGTGCTGCAAAAGATTATGTGCCTTCCATTCCTTTTCAATGGCATCCTGGTTTGCCGAAGATACGATGGCTACATCCGCCTTCTGGTGGATTGCCCAAAGCCCTTCTGCCACGCCGCCAAAAGGCTTTTTTTCACACTCCGGCAGCTTTTCCACCATTTGATTTACCTTCACCGACCATGCCAGGGCTTTCTTAAATATCGTGCTGCTGCTCTTTTCCATCGTTTTGGACAGGCTGGCATTCGACAGCTCCCTTGCCTTATCTGCCCAGGCAGAAAACTCCTCAATTCCTTCAATGCTTTTATACGTCCGGTCAACCTCGTTTAAAAGCATTGCCAGCCCCTTAAAGCGGTTAATCCCCCTGGTCATCGTGTACAGGTTTACCTCGTTCCATCGCCTCTGCACCTCGTCCTTCCAGGGTGTAAGCTCCCACTCCTCAATCATGCATGGTCCAAAACAATAAAAATGCTTGCTGTTCATGGTATCCATGGCACAGCCGTCGGAATCAATGCATACCAGAAAATTCTTTTTTTTTGTAAAGCCATCAAAGATTTTGCTCATCGGTCCTTCCTCCTGTCTGCTTTATAAATTGCCTGATATAGTTCCTGGTACTGTTCTTTCTTGCCGTGATAATTTTTCATCATTCCCTGCTCTGCCTGAATTTCCTTTGCCGGCTGCCCGCTTCTTGCCTGCGCATATGCTGACCGATAATCGGTGTACAGCCCCAGGGCAACCGCTGCCGAAACAAAAGCGCCAATCGCCGTTGCCTCATTGTCCGGATAAACACGAACCTGCCGATTGCAGATTCCGGACAGTATCCGGCAGAATACCAGGCTGTTTGCCAGCCCGCCGCAAAGATGCAAATACTCCCCACGGTCAGTATATCCCTCCAGGACATCCATATTCAGGGCAAGTTCACACGCCAGCCCTTCAAAAACCGCCCTTGCCAGATCACCCCGCCCGGTTCCCAGACTGAGCTGCTGGATACAGCCCCTGGCACTGCTGTTCCAGTCCGGCGTTCCCCTTCCCTGAAAGAAGGGAAGCACGATGGGCACCTCCGCCTTTAATAATGACTGTTCCATTTCCTGGTTGACCAGACAATACACCGATTCCCGGTTTTCCTCGTTAAGCCCGTAGCACAGGCGCAGTATCCAGTTAAACACGGAGGCACAGGCGGGAATACTTGACTCCAGAATATATTCCCCCGGAATTGCCGATGCATTGCAAATCACATCTGCCCTAAGCCCTTTTGGAACCTCTGCCGAAGCTGCCAGGACAAAGGCACCGGTTCCCACGGAAACCTCAAGGCTTCCCGTCTGCAGCACGCCCATGCCCAGGGCAGCGCACTGCTGATCCCCTCCGGCACTGACAACGGGTGTTCCCTGCCTGATTCCTGTTTTCTCTGACCAATCCCGGCTCACCGTCCCGGCAATCGTTCCCGGCTGGATAATCACCGAAAGCTTTTCCTTTTCTATCTGAAACAGGGCAAGCAATTCTTCATCCCACTGCCGGGTATAAAGGTTCATTAAAAGGGAACGGCTGGCATAGGTTGCGTCCGTCACCCATATCCCGGTCATCTGGTAGATTAAAAAATCCGGGATAACTGCCAGATGTACTGCCTTTTGGTAGCGCTCAGGCTCATTTTTCTTCATCCACAGCATCTTAGGACCCGAAAACACGGTATTGGGACGGCTTCCTGTAAGCTCTGCTATCCGCTCCTGGTAAGGCATAAGCTCGTCAAGCAGCCCAAGGTTTCGCCTGTCCTGCCACATCACCGCATTTCCCAGGGGCTTTCCGTCCTCGCCCATCAGAATAAGCGAGGAGCGCTGTGCAGTCAGGGCAATGGCTTTAATATCTTCTTTTTCTTCCTCTGCCTTCTGCGCGCAGGCACGCATTGCCTGTGTCATGGCAGTATCCCACACTGCCGGTTCCTGCTCCACCCGTCCTTCTCCCAGATAAAGCGGAGAATAGGAAATCTGCCTGGTAAATCGTTTCTGCCCCTTATCGTTATAGAGAATCCCCCGCATGCTTGAAGTTCCGACATCCAATACTGCAATCCCCATCGTCGTTTTGTCCTTTCTCCTGCCCCTTCCAGCGCTCCCGCAGAACATGGGCAGCCAGCTTGGGCTTTCTGTCCCTGGTAAATACTCCCTTTTTATTTCCGTCAACCCGGCGGATATTTTCAGCCGTAGCAAAATCCGCAAAATTCCATATATGCTCCCCCGTAATATAGGGCAGAGCGTCAAAAACTTCCCCATAAGCCTTGATAAATTCTGCCTGGTACTCCTCGGAAAACAGCCTTGCATTCACATCGTGAAAGCCGGCAATGGTATCCGCGCCGTATTCCCCCAGCATAATCGGCTTATCCGGACAGCGAAGATGAAACCTCTCCAGTTCATCCCGCAGCAAAGCGGCTGCTCCTTTTAAATTCCCCTCGGTGTCATACCAGCCGCGGTAACGGTTCAGCACTAAAATATCGCATAATTCGGCGACCTTGCAGCTTTCCGGGCTGGAACCTTCGTAGGTTACAATGGTCACCGGTCGTTTCTGTGGGTCAAGTTCCTTAACCAGATCCACAAGAGGAGAAAAATATTCCCTTGCCCCCTCCTCCTCGCTTGCCGGTTCATTTGCCACACTCCAGGCAATGACACTGGGATGATTCTTGTCCCTCTCCACCATGTCCTTTAAAACCTCGCGGTGGTGTTCTGCGGTTTTTAAGGTTTCCCAGGTATTTTTCGGTGTTCCTCCCAACATTCCCGTTGCACTAAACCCGGTGTGCAGCCCCACTGCAGGCGCTTCATCGATAAGCAGAATCCCCTCACGGTCGCAGAGCTGAAGCATTTCCTCCGCATAAGGATAGTGGCTGGTGCGGAAGGAATTTGCCCCTGTCCATTTAAGGAGGGCAATATCCTTTACCGCATAGACCAAATCAAATCCCCGCCCGCGTACAGGGGAATCCTCATGCTTTCCAAATCCCTTTAAGTAAACCGGCTCCCCATTCAGATACAGACGGCAGCTGCGGATATGTACCTCGCGGAAACCAAAGCTTTCCTGACAGACATCAGCGTTTCTGTCCTCGCCCGC
This sequence comes from Lachnospiraceae bacterium, assembly GCA_009774615.1. Classification (GTDB taxonomy): domain Bacteria; phylum Bacillota; class Clostridia; order Lachnospirales; family Lachnospiraceae; genus Caccovicinus. Next base: position 38,461 of record VSOC01000002.1, on the reverse strand, counting down.
AAACACAGCCTCCAGCTGATACAGCCAGGGATGTTTACAGTCCCAGAGCTGCACGTTTTCCACCCGTCCCTCACCTGAAAGAACCCCCGATGCATCCGTCCTAAACTTTTCGGATGTATAGACCTCCTGCCCTTGGGGATTTTTAATGCGGATCTGCAGACTTCCCTCGCCCCTTTCCTTAATTTTCCAGTAAAAACTTCCGTCCATCTTTCCGTAAACGGAAATATCTTCCAGATAAGCAGAGGGTGTGGTGTACAGGCAGACAGGGCGCATGATCCCGGAATAATTATAGAAATCAAAATGGGGAAAATTCTGCACCTCGTCTTCAAGCCCCGGAAATTTCCGGCGGACAATGCTGCCTGTAGGAAGCGTGGTGTAATCCACGATGTTATTAACCACAACTGCCAAATCATTCTCTCCCGGATGAACCGCTTTAGTAATTTCAAACGCAAAGGGCAAAAAGCCGCCCTTATGCTCTCCTAAAAGACTTCCGTTCAGCCAGACTTCTGCATAATGGGTGACGCTGGCAAACCGGAGAAAAAGACGGTTTTTCAGCATCTCCCCGGTCACGGTGAAGGTTCGTGTATACAGCATATTTCCCACATGGTCGGCAAAATCCCTTCCCGGGTAAATATCGTTATAAGAAGACGGAACCGGCATGGGAAGAAACTCCTCCCCTTCCTGGTTTTTTCCGCCGTATTCCTCCCCTTCCTCCAGGAAACGAAAATCCCAGATTCCATTTAAGTCAAATACCATACGGCTCTTAGTTATTTTTGGATAAATCATCCTGTCCTCCATTCTTTTGGCAGAATTTAGGGAAGGGTCAAAGCCTGCCCTTCCCCGAATTCTTCCCGGATGCACAAGCCAGTGCACCTTTTTTTCTCTATTCTTTTCCTGTTAATCTCCAGTCTAATCTTTCCCTGTTAATTTCCAGCCTTATCCTTCATCATCTGTGTGCCGTTCTTTACCAGGGATGCGATGGTATTGTCCAGAGAATCGGTTCCCAAAAGGAACTTGGAACACTCGTCGACCATCAACTGGGACATTTCCTTATTGTATGGGGGAACATTCTGATAAACATTGTCCTTCCATGCGGGATTGTTCATCACCTTGTCCAATGCTTCCATATCCACATATTTAGGCTCATCGATCTGCATTTCCATAAATTCCATCTTATCTATGCCTTTTTCTGCCGATACGCTGATGCCGCGGATTCTCATTCCCTCGGTGGTATAAAAACGAATGAAATCAAAGGCTTCCTGCGGATGCTTCGAGGTCTTGCTGATGGAATAGAAATGGGACTCGGTATAGGTCGTTCCCGGCTCTGCATCCTTCCATGCAGGAATCGGCGCAAAGGTCGTTACAAACTCATGCGGATATTTGTCCTGGTCATCAAGTTCCGGCACGATAAAGCTTCCGATGGGGAGCATGGCAATCTGACCGTTGAAAAACTTATCCCGGTAATTCATATTCATCGACTTGACATCCGCAAAGGGAACCTGGCACTTATCCGTATTTTCCATATCGTAGCGGAACTGCAGCCATTCCTTAAACATTGGATGATCAAAGTTTACTGCGGTTAAATCTGCATTAAACATCGGGTTGTCGGGGTAATTTGACCACATGCCCATGTAGTCGTAATGATCCCAGGAATGGAAATAGGAACCATAGCGCTTCGCTGCGCCGTCACCCTGTGTCATTTTATTGGCATATTCGCGGTAATCCTCCCACGTCCAGTCAAGTTCCGGAACAGGAAGCCCAGCCTCATCCAGATAGTTTTTATTTATCAGGATAAACCAGGATTTCAAATCGCCGGGAATCCCGTACATTGTGCCGTTTACCCTGGAAACAAAGGCATAGGCATCCTCCGGCTTTATCCCTTCCTTTTCAAAATATTCTTCCAGCGGCAGGTAAGCGCCGGAACCGGCTCTCTGCGCATGTTCCGGGAAAGCAGAGGTCATTAAAATATCCATTTCCTCGCCGCCCATAACCATTAAATCCACCTTTTTATAGTACTCGGTTGCCGTCATATCGCCGTAATAATCAAAAGTTACCGTCACATTGGGATGCTCTGCCATATAAGCTTCTGCCACCTTCTTATCCAAATCCTGATAAGCGGTCAGCCAGGATACAAAACGCAGATTCACCTTATCGCCAGAAGCTTCTGCCGAATTCCCCGCACCGCTGTTATCACCGGATACATCTGCCTGGGTTTCGGTGTTTGTCTTGTTATTTCCCCCTCCGCAGCCGGTCAGCAGAGATGCCGCACTGACTGCTGCCAGGAGCGTTGCAAATACTTTTCTTTTTTTCATGGAAAAATCCTCCTTTTTGTGATTTCTGTTTTTTACTTTATCTGTTTTGTGCTTTTTCTGTTTCCTATTCCCTATCCTTTCACCGCTCCCGTGGCAATTCCGTCCACAACAAAACGCTGGCAGAACAAAAAGACGATAATCAGAGGAAGGATGGCAGACACGGCTGCTGCCATAATCAGGGAATAATAGCTCCCCGATTCGGATGCAAACTGCTTCATGCCCAACTGGATTGTATACAGTTCGCGGCTGTTTAAGAAAACCAGCGGGGTCTGGTAATCGTTCCATGTCCATACAAACTTTAACGTCGCCAGGGTAGCCAGGGACGGCTTTACCATGGGCAGGATAATCTGGAAGAATATCGTTACATGCCCGGCTCCGTCAATCTTTGCCGACTCGGACAGGGATTCCGGGATGGCAAGCATTGCCTGCCTGAGAAGAAACACGCCGTACACACTGAATGCAAGCATCAGCACAAGTCCTGTGTGGGAATTATAAAGCCCAATCTCCCGGGTAATAATAAACTGTGAAACAATCGTAACCTGGGGCGGAATCATCATTGTGGCAAGGTAAGCCAGAAAGATTTTATCTCTGCCCTTAAAATGTACCTTGGAAAATCCGTAAGCACCCAGTGCCGAAACAAACACCTGAAGGATGGTTGCTCCAACCGTTACCTTAATGGAGTTCAGATAGTAAAGCCCGAAATTATAGGTTCCTCCCCATACCTCCTTCATATTTTCTTTTAAGTTCCAGCGGGGCGGAATCCACTGGATGGGGAAGTTAAACACATCCGCCTCCATCTTGCAGGCTGTGGAAATCATCCAAAGCAGGGGAACCAGCATACTTAAACCGATTACCCAGAAAATCACCGTCAGCACAATCTTTGTCCCATTCCATTTTTTCTTCACCTCTGCTGCCCCCTATTCATTTTCAAACCTGTCCTGTAGCTTCCACTGAATCAGTGTTACCAAAAATACCAGAACGAACAAAGCCCAGGCAAGTGTATTGGCATAGCCCATATCAAAATAGTCAAACGCCGTCCGGTACACATAGTAAGCCATAACGGAACTCGAGCTTCCCGGTCCGCCCTGGGTCAGAACGCTGATCTGGTCAAATACCTTAAAGGAACCAATAATCCCCATAATGGTCAGGAAAAAGGTGGTCGGTGAAATCAGAGGAATGGTTATGGAGAAAAACTGCCGAACAGGTGAAGCTCCGTCCACCTTTGCCGCTTCGTACACATCCTCCGGAAGCCCCTTTAAGCCAGCCAGAAACACAATGGAATAATACCCCACCTGCTGCCAGATATAAATAATCATAATCGAAGGCAATGACCACTTAAAGTCTGCCAGCCATCCCGGAGGGTTCTCCACACCAAAGGCTTTCAGCGCCTGGTTCACCGGACCGTAACTGGGCTGCAAAAGCACCATCCACACCGTACATACAGCGACCACACTGGCAATATAAGGAATAAAAATCATGGTTCGCACAGCAGCGCCGCCATAGATATATTTATTAATAATACTTGCCATAACCAGACCAAGCCCGATAAGCACCGGCACCGTTACCGCGGTAAAAAGAATATTATTTTTATAGGAATTGAGAAACCACTCGTCGGAAAAAAGCCGAAAATAATTGCTCAATCCATTAAACTTAATCGCTCCCCAGCCCTGCATAAAATTCCAGTTGGAAAAGCTTAATACAAAGGAAATAATCACCGGAATAAAGGTAAATACCAGAAATCCCAGCAGACTGGGCAGGATAAAGCCCATTCCCACAAGAAACTCTTTTCTTGCAGCCCTTGACGATTTTTTGTTCATATTGTTCACCATTCCTTTCAAGGCTTAAACAAGTTATAAAACAAAAGCCCTGAGGTTTATTTACAGCCGCGTATCCCAGCGCCCGCAAAATACATTCTCATCAAATTTCCCTTCAAAAGCTTCCTCCCCCTCTATTTTCTGCAGTGTCCGCCGTATAATTTCCCGGGTCGGCGCATAGGCATTAATAAACGTTTCTGCCATTGGAACATCCAGAAGGTGATTCGTATAATTCAGAGAAATAAACACGGTCGGCAATTCCTTTACATACCAGGGAATTTCCACCGAATGACCGATCGACCAGCTTAAACGCACGTTATTTTCCTGGGCATAGCCCTTCATATTTATAAATACAAACACGGCATCATACTTTTTTTTAAATTCTTCCACCTTGCCGATCACCACCGAAGAAAGCTCTGCCTCCTTAGTAAAGCCGTCATGAAGCACCCGGTCATAATAGCTGTCATGAACGTGTACCTGATAGCCGCGCTTTTCCATCTCCTCCCTCACCACTTCCTTTATCGGATCAGGACGGTTTTTGCGGGAAATCGGCGGGGCGCTGATCACAAACGCACAAACGCGGGGATGGGTCTTTGGAGAAACCGGAAGGTTTTTTGCCGTGTCCTTGACGAGCGTAATGCTCCTTTTTGCTGCCTGGGCAGCCATTGCAAGATGCTTTTTGCATCCAACCACAGACAGGGCTTCCTTTGGCAAAACCAGCTCCCCTCTCTCCTTTTTCTCATGAAGCTTTAACGAAGCCTTCAAGCCCAGAATCCGGTGAAGTGCATCGTCAAGGCGCTCATCGGTAATGATTTTGCTTTTCCAGCCATCCATCATATAGTTAAAATCTTCCTCAATATCATTAAAAAACAGGAACATATCGCATCCCGCAGCAATCGCCTCGGGAACCTGACGTCTTCTGGGCAGAGCACTGGTCATCCCTGCCATATGGGAGGCATCGGTGAGAATAAGCCCGTTAAACCCAAGTTTTTCCCTTAAAAGCCCGGTTAGAAGCTCCTTTGCTAAAGTTGCGGGACGTATATCCTTATCGGCAATCCCGGGACAAAGCTTTTTAGAATAGGCAGGCAGGGCAATGTGCCCAGCCATAATGCTTTCGATTCCCTCATCAATCATCTGCTTATACACCCAGCCAAAAGAATCGTCCCACTCCTTACAGCTTAATGAATTGATTCCCATAACCAGATGCTGATCCAGTTCCTCCACACCATCCCCCGGAAAATGCTTGCAGCACACAGCCATCGGGCTTTTCCTTACCCCGCGGATATAGGCTTTTGCATTCCTTGCCACTTCCACCGGATCACTTCCATATGCCCTTGTGTTGATAATGGTGTTGCGCCAGTTATAAAGGATGTCACAGACCGGACCAAAATCCCAGTTGCAGCCCACTGCCGTCCCTTCCTGTCCGCTGACATAGCCGGTATTGTAGGCAGTTTCCTCATCATTTGCAGCACCGCAGGCAGCTGCCGTGGCGATATGCGTCCCGTCCGAGCAGGCACCGCTCCCCCCGCTGTCGCAATTACAGGCAATCAGCAGCGGAATCTTACTGTTTTCCTGGTAGAAACGGTTCTGCTCATAAATCTGCTCTGCCGGCTCGTTACTATAACGGCATCCGCCGATGTGGAAGCGCGAAAAAATCTTCTTTGTTTCCTCGCGGTCTTTTTTCCTGTCCAGCATAATAAAAAGCTGACCAATCTTTTCCTCCGGCGACATGGAGCGAATGGTTTCTTCCACCCAGGAAATATCAGTTTCGCTTAAATAAAATGGTTTTTTCGTTAAATCAACCATTCCATAACCCCCTTTCTCTCCCTCAAGGTTATCCTTTCCCAAAGACGGTCTTTTTTCTTCAAGCTTATCTTTTTCTCAAGACCATCTTTTCCCTCAAGGTTATCTTTTCCTAAATTCTTATTTTTACTTATTTTTTTCCCGACTGCATGACCCCCTCTCAAACAGTTCCGGGCAAAGCCTTATCCTGCTTTGCTCCGATGACAGTTTTCCCTTCTCCTTTACCTTAATTAAAAGATCAAGTGCCTGTCTAAGCAGACGAAGCTGTGATACGGCAACCGTAGTAAGCTCAATTCGGGGCAAATCACCGTTAATATTATCAAAGCCAATCAGAGAAATCTGTTCGGGTATGGAAATTTTTCGTTCCATGCAGGCTTTAATTACACCATTTGCTGTGGCATCACTGACTGCCACTACGCCATCCGGCAGTTTTCCGCTCTCCTCAAGAAATTCGCTGAACTGTCCGTAACCCCGCTCAAAGCTGCTCTTGTAGCTCTCCCCATTCTCAAGCACCTCGGCAAATATCCCATCCCGGTTCGTCCCTTTAAGAAAACTTTCCATTCGGTAACGATGGGCAAGTCTGTCCTCTTTCAGTCCGACAAAAACCAGGGATTTGCAGCCGCAGTCCAAAAGATAATCTACAGCCATGCGACCTCCTGCCCTTTCGTCACAGCACACATAAGGTATCGGACTAAATTCAGGCATCTCGTTTAGCGCAACTATGGGGATGTACCGCAGAAACTGGTACAAATTTTTAGAACTTAAATCCCCCACCGGAAAAAACAGAATTCCTTCTACCTGATTCCCGATCAGTAACTTAAAGTAATCGATTTCCGTTTCATAATCCCGGAAACTGTTGCACAAAAGCACCTGATAGCCGTACCGTTTGGCTTCCTGCGCAGCCAGAACCATCAGCCTGGAATAAAACGGACTGGTAATATCCGGCATCACAATCCCCAGGGTCTGCGTGTGCTGCATCACCAGCCCCCTTGCCAGGGTGTTGGGAACATAAGCCATCTGTTCGCAAACCTTTAATACATGCTCTCTCGTTTCATCGCCAATCCCTCCAAGACCATTTAATGCCCTGGAAACCGTCGCTACCGAAACGCCAGCTGCTTTTGCAACATCTCTAATGGTAATCTGCTTGGGTTTCATTTCTATTTCTCCTTGAAGTATCTTGTAAACGTTTACTCACCTTTAGACAAATTATAGCATGTTATTTTTGCACAAACTATACATGGATTATACGATACATTTTAAGTAATTTTATACAATGTGTACAAAAATTGGATAAAAATGGCAATTCTATTCTGCCTCTGTGCCCTGCCGGACGCATTTTCTTATGAATCAAAAAAGAGCCAGGACACAAGTCCCAGCTCCTTTTTATTTTATACATAATCCATGGTTTCATCCATCGATTTAAGAACGGATGCTTTTTGCAATAAGTACAGTTACACTTCGCTCATGGACGAACAGGTGTGAGGAATTCAGCACCTTTTCCTCTTTTGGATTTTGCTCATCCTCCCAGGTATCGGCTGCCAGTTCCCATACCATGGACGGCGGCAGGTCAGGAAGAAGAATATCCAGTTTTTCCCAGTAGGCATTGGAGGCAATATAGACAATATCCGGCTCTTTGTCTTTTTCCTGTCCGGCAAACATAACGCCTACATAGTGCTCGTGGGCAGCAAACTGTCCTCTCCAGGGCTTTACGCCGTGAAAGCTTACATCCGGAAGACCACAGGCACCATCGCTGATATTGGTACGAAGGATACGGTGCTTCTTGCGAAAATCAATCATTTTCTTAAAGAAGTTAAAGATGTCCCTGTTTTCTTCCAGACGGTTCCAGTCCAGCCAGGAAGTAATGTTGTCCTGGCAGTAGGCATTATTATTGCCAAACTGCGTGTTGCAGAATTCATCGCCGGCAAGGAACATGGGAATTCCGCGGCTGCACATTAAGAGAGCAAATGCATTGCGGATCATCCGTTTGCGCAGGGCAAGGATTTCCGGGTTATCGGTATCTCCCTCTGCGCCGCAGTTCCAGCTATTGTTATCGTTTGCACCGTCGGTATTTTTCCAGCCGTTTTTTTCGTTATGCTTGTTATTGTACGAAAATAAATCGTACAGGGTAAAGCCGTCATGACAGGTAATAAAGTTTACGGAAGCATTCTTTCGGGTGCTGACCTCGTAAATATCCCTCGAGCCAACAATCCTGAGCGCGGCAGTCTGTGCCATGCCCCCGTCCCCCTTTAAATAGCGGCGCATATCGTCGCGGTAACGCCCGTTCCACTCTGCCCAGCGGTTCCAGGAGGGGAAGGTTCCCACCTGATACATCCCCGCGGCATCCCAGGCTTCGGCAATCAGCTTGACATCACCTAAAATCGGATCAAATGCCAGGGACTGCAGAAGCGGCGGCTTATTCATCGGTGATCCGTCCTCGTTCCGCCCCAGAATCGATGCCAAATCAAAGCGGAAGCCATCGACATGATAGGTCGTCACCCAGTAGCGCAGGCAGTTTAAAATCATCTGGTGGACAATGGGATGATTGCAGTTTAAGGAATTGCCGCAGCCGCTGAAATTATAGTAATTCCCGTCCGGGGTCAGCAGGTAGTAGATATTATTGTCAAAACCTTTAAAGGAAAAGAACGGTCCCTGCTCGTTTCCCTCGGCAGTGTGGTTGAACACAACATCCAGGTAGACCTCTATCCCGTGCTGGTTAAAAACCTGAATCAGATGTTTGAGTTCATTTCCCTCCCGGTTATACTCCTTGCTGGCGGTGTAGCTGGTGTTTGGCGCAAAGAAGCTGACGGTGTTGTAGCCCCAGTAATTGTAAAGCTTTTCCCCGTCCGCTTCCCGGTAGTCCAGCATCTCATCAAATTCAAAAATGGGCATTAATTCTACAACGTTTACCCCCAGCTCCAGCAGGTACGGAAGCTTTTCCATCAGCCCGGCAAAGGTTCCCGGGTGGAACACTCCTGAAGATTCATGCTTGGTAAATCCCCGCACATGCAGCTCATAGATAATTAAATCCTCCATTGGCAGAAGCGGCTGCGGAGTCGTCCCCCAGTCAAAATCATCCTTGACCACCCTTGCCTTATAGTGCTGCTCATGCGGCGAAGATTCCCCCCACTGGCTCTGCCCGGTTACGGCTTTGGCATAGGGGTCAAGGAGATACCTGTTTTTGTCAAAAATAAGCCCCTTTTTCGGATTATAGGGACCATCCACCCGGTAAGCATACTCGAACGCGCCGATTTCCAGCTTAAAAACAATCATCGAATAGACATTGCCAATGCGGTAATGCTTGGGAAACGGCAGAACAGCAAAAGGTGTGTCCTCCTCGCGGTGGAAAAGAAGAAGCTCAATGGAAGTTGCCCCATGAGAATAGACAGTAAAATTTACACCGCCGGGGATTGCCGTCGCCCCGTTAATCTCATAAAATCCGGGACGCACATCAAAACCCGCGATCCGATCCATAGGAACCAAATGGATTGTCCTCGGGAGCGCTACCAGACTTTGTGTTTTTTCTTCTTTTTCATTTTCCGTACAGGTACACGGTGCAGAAAAATGTTCATTCGGATCAATCTTTCCCATAATTTCCTCCAAGTTTTCTTATTTTATAGAACCTCTTAATTTAAAAATCCCCAATAAACCCCAAAATTTCCTTTTAAGTCAAAGCGTTTCGGACTATTTTTAAACCTATCATTATTTCTTTTCAAGTATAACATGCTTTCCACTTAATTACAATTCTTAATTCCGGTAAAAAAGTGTTAAGCACCTGGTTAAAACACGATAAAAAAACCGGAACTCTTTAAAAAAGCCCCGGTTTTTCCTTTCCTTACTGCTGCCGAATAAACAGCCTGTCCACCTTGTTATTCTGCCTTGCTCAATGCATCCTTCACCGCATCCTTTATACCGTTGCTGGTATTCGTTGCGCCGGATACCGCATCGACATCGAAGGTCTGCTTTTTAATCATCTCTGCGACTACGCCTTTTTCTGCGGCCTCATAAATGCCTTCGGTTTCGGTGTGCTCTTTTAATACCACGGAAATGATATTTCCGTCTTCGACAACAACCTCAACCTTAATATCGCCGTTATTTCCCTTACCGCTTCCTTCGTAAGTTCCGTCCTTATAGTTTCCTTCCGCCTCCGGCACGGCTTCTTCGTCGTTTTTAACGGTAATCTCTGCCTCGGTGTGTCCGCCGTTAGCCGCAACATAGTCCTCTGCCTGCGTTCCGGCAATCCTGCCAAAGACAACAATATCGGACACGGCATTTCCGCCCAGACGGTTTGCACCGTGAACGCCGCCGGTGATCTCTCCTGCTGCATACAGACCGGGAATTACACTTCCGTCTTCTTTTACAACTTCGGTGTTTGCATTAATTTTTACACCGCCCATGGTGTGATGGATTGCCGGAGCACACAGGGCTGCGTAGTATTTAGGCTGATCTAAGGGAAGCTCCATGCTGTCACGACCGAATTCCTCATCCTTGCCTGCTTTCTGGGCTTCACCGTAGGCTTTTAAGGTTTCGGCAAGTGCTGCGCCGTCCATGCCAATCTTTTCGGCAAGTTCTTCCGGTGTTTCGCCTTCTTCGACAATTCCTGCGCTGATATAACCTTCAATCGCTTTTAAGCTCTCTCGAACAGCCTCGTCAAACAGCAGGTAGCAGGTGCCGTCGGTCTGTTCAAGAATCGCTGCGGATACCACGTCACGGGTTTCCAGTTCATTGACAAAACGCTTGCCCTCTTTATTGACCAGAATCGCACCGTTGCCGCGGACACCCTCGGTATACATGGTGGTTGTATCCGGGTTTACGGTAGGATGGGTCTGGATCTGCTCCATATCGACAAAGGCTGCGCCCAGTTCTTTTACCATTTCAATGCCGTCGCCGGTTGCCCCCGGATGGTTGGTGGTGCAAAAGCCCTCCAAATCGGACTTATAGGAAACCACCATCTCGGAATTTGCGCCGAAGCCGCCGGTTGCCAGAATCACGGCTGTACAGCTGATGGTCATCTCTTTTCCGTCCTTGTCCTCGGCAACAACACCGCATACCGCGCCCTTGTCGTTTGCCAGGATCTTGGTTGCCTTTGTTTCTAAAAGAACAGGAACCTTTAACTCGTCAAGCTTTGCATTCAATGCCTTAACCAGCATCGGTCCCACCGCGGAGGTATCACTCGGGCGATGGATACGCTTTACGCTTGCGCCGCCGAACATGCCGACTACGCTTAAATCACCGCCGATTTCATTCACCCAGTCCACGGCTGCGCTGGAATTTTCTGCCATTACCGTTACCAGTTCCTTGTCGTTTAATTCCTTGCCGCCCTTCATGGTATCTTCCACAAAAAGCTCCACGGAATCCTCAATGCCCTCTGCTGCCTGGTACTTGGTTCCTGCTGCATTTAAACCGCCGGTCGAACGAGTGGTGTTTCCACCGGTAACCGGCATCTTCTCAAGGATGATTACATCGGTTGCGCCGTCCTGAACAGCCTGAATAGCAGCGGTCATCCCCGCACCGCCGGCTCCGATAACAACAATGTCTGCCTGCATCTGCTCTGCCGGTACTTCAGCTTCCGCCTGGGTTTCCTCTGCGGTTGTTTCCTCTGCTGCGGTTGTTGCCTCTGTTGCTTCTGCTGAGGCAGCGGCTTCTGCCGTTGTCGTTTCGGTAGCTGCCTCCTGTGCCGAATTGCCGCAGCCAGCCATGGAAGCAAGCATTGCTGCAGCTAAGGCAGCAGCGAGAAATTTCTTTCCTGTTTTCTTCATTAAACTCCTTTTCCTCCTTTAAAAAGTCGTTAAACTATTTTTTGAGATATTTGTTCCAAATATCCGTCAGCAGTTCCATCTCTAATCTTACAACAGGTGGAAAATTTTTTCAATCTATTTGTGAAAAAAATATCATTTTTAAAATTAATTTTCAAAAAAAACAAGTTTTTCCGGCTTTCTTCAGTCCATGCAGAAATTTACCTCAGAGCGTGTAAGAAAACACTAACAATTTTGTAACATTTTTCCTCATTGCCTAGGTAACTGTTCTGTATTATACTTGTTAGTAAATAATGTTTTGTGTGCATGCAGACATCAAGAAAGGATCTTAGACAACCTTGGGAATCAAAAAAAAATTAAAAGAGAAATGGCAGGAAGCGGTACAGGCCGTCCTGCCGATTATTGGAATTGTACTTATCCTGTGCTTTAGTATTGCCCCCGTTTCTCCGAGCATCCTGCTCTGTTTTCTTATGGGCGCTGTACTTATTTTAACAGGAATGATGTTTTTTACCCTGGGCGCGGAGATGTCCATGACGCCGATGGGGGAGCGGGTCGGCTCCTGTCTGACGAAAAGCCGCAATCTGGCAATGATTATTTTCCTCTCTTTTCTGCTGGGATTTATCGTTACTATCTCGGAACCGGATTTACAGGTACTTGCCGGACAGGTTCCTGCCGTACCCAGTATGACCCTGATTTTATCGGTTGCTGTGGGCGTGGGGCTGTTTTTAATGCTGGCTCTTTTGCGTATGCTTTTTTCCGTTCCGCTGACAACACTTCTCCTGGTATTCTATGCCGCTGTATTTATTTTGGCCATGTTTATTCCCGGGGATTTTTTAAGCATTGCCTTTGACTCCGGCGGCGTGACCACAGGCCCGATGACCGTTCCTTTTATTATGGCTCTGGGCGTGGGTGTATCGGCAATCCGAAGTGACCGCCATGCTGCCGACGACAGCTTCGGCCTGGTTTCCCTCTGTTCAGTCGGGCCGATTTTAGCGGTTATGGTGCTGAGCATGATTTTTAATCCCCAGGACGCACTGGTGATTGAAACACCGCTTTTGGAGGTGGAAAACTCAAAGCAGCTCTGGGCCTTGTTTACCCACGGACTTCCCGAATATATGAAGGAAATCTGTATTTCCCTCCTTCCGATTTTTACGTTTTTTATGCTTTTCCAGTTCCTTATGCTCAAGCTTTCCAGAAGAAAAATGCGTAAGATTTTAGTCGGCCTTGCCTATACCTATGTGGGACTGGTTTTATTCTTAACCGGGGCAAATGTCGGCTTTATGCCCGCGGGAAATTATCTTGGACAGGTGCTGGCAAGCCAGGGACATCCGGTAATTTTAGTTCCGGTTGCCATGATTATGGGCTATTTTATCGTCAGAGCCGAGCCTGCCGTTTACGTGCTGAATAAACAGGTTGAACAGATTACCGACGGAGCCATTTCTGCCAATGCCATGGGCGCAGGACTTTCTATCGGCGTGGCGATTTCCCTTGGCCTTGCTATGGTTCGGGTAATCACGGGGATTTCCGTTCTGTGGTTTTTAATTCCCGGCTATGCCGTGGCTCTGGGCACCTCCTTTTTTGTCCCCAAACTCTACACGGCGATTGCCTTTGACTCCGGCGGCGTGGCTTCCGGCCCGATGACGGCTGCCTTTCTCCTTCCTCTGGCGCAGGGGGCGTGTACGGCTCTGGGCGGCAACATGGTCACGGATGCGTTCGGCGTGGTTGCCATGGTTGCCATGACACCGCTGATCACCATTCAGATTATGGGACTCGGCGCAAAGCTTTTAGAAAAACAGCGCAAAAAATCGGTATCCCTGGAAAGCCCGGTACTGTCACTGGATATGCTGGAGGAGGATGCAATTATTGAACTGTAACACGATTACATAGACAGCGAGGTTTTTATGAGTGAATTATATATGATGGCAACCATCAGCGATCGAAACCAGACACGGCGGTTTCTGGCCTTTTACCGGGAATACGGCGTAAATGTCACGCTGCTGACCTACGGCGAGGGAACTGCTGCCTCGGAGGTTTTGGATGCGTTTGGCCTGGAAGCGGCAGAAAAGGCGATTCTCTTTGCTTTTATCACCGATACAGAATGGAAGCACATTAAAAGTGCTTTACAAAAACAGATTAAGATTGATATTCCCGGAAGCGGGATTGCCTTTATCGTGCCCTTAAGCAGTATCGGCGGAAAGAAGCAGCTTCTTTATCTCACCGAAGGGCGGGAATTTAAGAAAGGGGAGGAAAGCACATTGAAAGAAACAAAATACGAACTCCTTGTGGTCATTGCCAATCAGGGCTATACCGATTTAATTATGGATGCAGCGCGTAAGGCCCATGCACCGGGAGGAACGGTTATCCATGCCAAGGGAACCGGGGCAGAGAAGGCAGAAAAATTCCTGGGCGTTTCCATTGCCGTCGAAAAGGAAATGATTTTTATGGTGACGCGGCGGGAAGGGAAAAATGCCATTATGAAGGCGATTATGGAACAGGCCGGGCTGGAAAGCGAGGCGCGGGCCATCGTCTTTTCTCTCCCTGTGACAGAAACGGCGGGGATGCGGCTGATTGAAGATGAGGAGAAGGCTTAACGGTAAATGGTGAATATAAAAAACGGATACGAAAGGCGAATACGATGAAACAGGAAAACATGGAAAAAGCCTTAGAATCCGCAAGGGAATCTGCCTCCCGGCTGCATTTATTTCTGCTGCGTTTTCTTACCGGGATGCTCACGGTTTTTTTACTTCTCGTTCCCGTCAGCGGATTTTGGATGATTTCGCAGATGAAAACCTATTCAATTTTTCAGGATTTTGGCGGCTGGCTTCGCCACTGGACATCCATCATTTCCTTGCTTGCCTTTCTCTTCAGCTATTTCTGGATGTTTACGGCACTGTTTTGGCTCTGTATTATCTGCCGCAGGTTAAGGATTGCCAAGAGAATCATTGTCTGGACTATGCTTTGGATTCCTTTGTTCAATTACGGCCTCGCCCTCTATGTGCGCGGACTTGCACGGCAGGAAATTGACCATCATCTCCACAAAATCCGCCTGGATGATGTGCGTGTGGAACGCCAGATCTGTAAGACATGCTATCCCCTGCTTCTTGTACATGGGGTGGGCTTTCGGGATTTTCACTATTTTAATTACTGGGGACGGATTCCAAGAGAACTTAAGCGAAACGGGGCACAGGTTTATTACGGGCATCAGGAAGCCTGGGGGACGGTAGAGGACAATGCCGAGATTCTAAGGAGAAATATATTTGCCATCTGCCAGGAAACCGGGGCAAAGAAAGTGAATATTATCGCCCATTCCAAGGGCGGGTTAGATGCCCGGTATCTGATCAGCCGCCTGTCCATGGCACCCTTTGTGGCAACGCTCACCACCATCAACACGCCGCACCGCGGTTCTGCCCTGGTCGAATGGCTGATGAAGCTGCCCGATGGAATTTACCGGATGGTCTGCCGATGGATTGACAGCTATTTTAAGGCCCTTGGGGATACGAACCCCAATGCCTATCAGGCAAGCCGCCAGCTTTCCTGTCATTATGCCAAAGTATTTAATGAAAACTATCCCGATGCCGCGGGCGTTTATTATCAAAGCTATGCAAGTTTAATGAAGCACGGATTTTCCAGCAAGCTTTTATGTATACCCTACTGGATATTAAAGCATATCGATGCGCCAAATGACGGCCTGGTTACGGTGGAATCGGCGCAGTGGACAAACTTCCGGGGCGTGGTGACTAACCGGTATCTTCGGGGAATTTCTCACGGGGATATGATTGATTTAACCAGGGAAGATTACCGGGAATTTAATGTCCTGGAATTTTATGTACGGCTGGTGAAGGAACTGGCAGAGAAAGG
>VSOC01000002.1:8402-22821 GCA_009774615.1 Lachnospiraceae bacterium | reverse complement strand
TTTCAATTGGCAGAGAAAGGGTTTTGACAGGTGAAAATAACATGACAAACCGAAAAAAAACAAAAAATCTTCCCAGAATAGCCTTTGCCGCTCCGGGAAGCGGAAGCGGAAAAACGGTAGTTACCTGCGGATTTCTTAAGCTTCTGCAAAGAAAAAATCTGTCCTGCATCTCCTTTAAATGCGGGCCGGACTATATCGATCCTATGTTTCACCGCTATGTGCTGGGCATTCCCGGCTATAACCTGGACAGCTTTTTTCTTTCTCCCGAGCAGGTGAAAGATTTACTGTTTGAAAAGGCGGCAGTGCTTTCCGATAATAAAAATAGTACAAAAAAAAATAGTACACGAAAAAATAATAGAACCAAAACGAAGAAAGCTGACTTTGCCGTTATTGAAGGCGTTATGGGCTTTTATGACGGAATCGGCGGCGATACGGTGCACGCCAGCACCTATGAGATTGCAAAAATCACCGATACACCGGTGGTTCTGGTGATTGACGGAAAGAAAAGCAGCCTGTCACTAGCTGCGCTGGCCAAAGGTTTTCTGGAATATACCCCGGACAGCCATATCCGCGGAGTTATTCTTAACCGAACCTCTCCTGCCATGGCCGAGCGCTTAAAACCCTGTCTGGAAAAACTTGGGATTCACGTCTATGGGGCCGTTCCCGTGTGCGAAGAAGCCAACTGGGAAAGCCGCCATTTAGGGCTTACCCTGCCGGGCGAACAGGAAAAGCTTCAGGAAAAAATCGAACACTGGGCAGATCGGCTGGAAGAATATCTGGATGTGGAAGGGCTGCTGGAATTGGCAAATCAGGCACCAATGCTGGAAAAATCCGTATTATCCGAAACTGAAAGAAGCAGGGAAACACTTCCCGCCGAAAAAAGCAAAGAAACGCTTCCCAACGAAAGAAAAAAAGAAATCATTTCCGCAAAATCTGTGCTGCCAAAAACTCCAACAGCGGATAATCGCATAAAAACCATCCGCCGGATTGCCATTGCCCGGGATGAAGCCTTTTGTTTTTATTACCAGGACAATCTGGATCTTTTACAGCAGGCAGGATGGGAGCTCATTCCCTTCAGTCCGCTCTGCGATCACCGCCTGCCCTGCGCCGGAATCTCTGCCATCCTCTTGGGCGGCGGATACCCGGAAGTATTTGTGAAAGAATTATCCGAAAATCATGAGATGATCAAAGAAATCCAAACCGCTTCCCGGCACGGCATAAAGTTTTTGGCAGAGTGCGGGGGCTTCCTTTACCTGCACGAATGGCTGGAAGGGACGAACGCGGATTCTTATCCCATGGCTGGCTTACTGCCCGCAAAGGGCTTTAAGACCAATAAACTTTCCCGCTTCGGCTATATTACCTTATTCAATGCGCAGGGAAACCGGATGTTTCGCGGACATGAATTTCATTACTGGGACAGCACCCTCCCCGGGAAGGACTGGAAGGCCGTAAAACCATTAAGCACCCGGCAATGGGACTGCATGGTCGTAACTGAAAATATGCTTGCCGGATTCCCCCACCTGTATTACGGCTCTAATCCGGAGTGGATTCTGCGGTTTTTATCCGGAGATAGCAGTGATCTGTTTCTTTTGGAAGATAACAGCGAATAACCGCAGCAATCTACCTGCCGCGGCTTTTTCACCTGTTCCATTTTTAAATTTATCCGTATCTAATTTGTGCCTGTCGTACCATCCATGATATCGTCCACGCCGTCTTCTACGTCATCCATTAGTCCGTCAAGTACTCCGGTTTCACCTTCTGTACTTCCTGTGCTCCCGGCACCGTTCTCATTCTCGGTACTGTTCATGTCGTCACCGTAATTATTGGTCGAATCTTCTGTACCGTCCTGTCTTGTACTTTCCGTACCCTGTGCAGCCGTACCGGAACCGGATTCCCCGGCCGTAGTGCTTCCAGCCGCCGAAGTATTCTGGTTTGTATCATTATCCCTCCGGCTGGAACAGCCTGCCAGACAGGCCATCAGCATAACTGCCATGATGCAGAGCAATAAAACTCTTACTTTTTTCATAATTTCCATCTCCTTTCAGCCTTTCTTGCCGTATTAGTATGTTCAGAAGATGAAAAAATAATACGCTATTTTTTACCAATTTTTATTATTTTTGGAATTACTGCAAAGTTTACTGCGAAATCACATCCGCCATCGTATAGCGCCCTGCCTCTTTCCCTGCCAGAAACTTCGCCGCAGCTACAGCACCCTTGGCAAAAATAGCTTTTGAATAGGCTGTATGGCTGATTGTTACAACCTCGTCCTTCCCGGCAAAGATCACATCGTGCTCACCGACAATCGAGCCGCCCCGCACGGCACTGATGCCGATTTCCAGCGCATCCCTCTTCTCTCTCCTCTGACTGCGGTCATAGGTGTAATGATAGGCATTTTCCAGCGCCCCATTCATCGCTTCTGCCAATGCAAGCGCCGTCCCGCTGGGCGCATCCATCTTCTGGTTGTGATGCTTTTCCACAATCTCCATATCGAAGCCGGAAGACGCCAGCACCTTTGCCGCCTCTGCAACCAGGGTAAATAAAAGATTCACGCCCAAAGACATATTTGCCGAGCGCAGAACGGCGGTTTCTTTTGCTGCCTCTTTTACGGCACTTAACTGTTCCTCGCTAAGCCCTGTCGTACACAAGACAACTGGAACCTTCCTTGTTTTGCAAAAGGCTAAAAGCCCGTCCACAGCCTTTGCCGAAGCAAAATCGACAATAACCTCCACATCTTCCTTCACTTCCTCAAGCGAAGCATACACCGGGAAATCATTTTTTTTCTGTGTATGGATATCCACGCCGGCCACAATCGTAATCTCCGGATCCTGCTCCGCGATCTGAGCAATCACCTGCCCCATCGCCCCATTGCAGCCATGCATAAGCATCTTTATCATCTGCACCAAACCTCCTGTATAATGAATCCGGGCTTAACCACATATCGTTTTCCCGTAATCCTTTCCCGCAATTTTCGCTTATAAAATCCCGTAATCCTTCATTGCCTTTTCCAAAAGCGCCTGGTTCTGCGGCTCCATAATGCTCAGCGGAGGACGCAGACCTCCTACTTCCTTCCCCATCAGATTCATCGCTGCCTTCACCGGAATCGGATTAACTTCCCGGAACAGCTCTGTAATCAACGGGATGGCTTCCAACTGAAGTTCCATGCTCTTTTTCACATTCCCTGCAAAATAGGAAGCACAGATTTCATGGGTCTGTGCCGGCGCAACATTAGAAAGTACAGAAATTACACCTTTTCCGCCCATGGAAAGCACCGGGACAATCTGGTCGTCATTGCCTGAATATAAATCCACACATCCCTCCGCCATACTCATCAGCGAAGCAATATGGGAGAAATCTCCACTGGCCTCTTTGACCCCCACAATGTTTTCCACCGTCCTGCAGAGGGTAACAATGGTTTTCGGCTGGATATTCACGCCTGTTCTTCCCGGAATATTGTATAAAATCACCGGAATCCTAATCGAATCGGCAACCGCCTTAAAATGTGCAGTCAAACCATTCTGCGTCGCTTTATTATAATAGGGCGAAACCACCAGCACCCCGTCAGCCCCGGCTTTCTCAGCTTCCCGGGAAAGATAAATGGCTGTCTGGGTGCAGTTTGAACCGGTTCCTGCCACAACAGGGATTCTCTTTTTTACCACCTGGCAGGTATAACGGATAACATCCAGATGCTCTTCATGGGTCAATGTGGATGCCTCTCCCGTAGTTCCGCAGGCAACAATGGCGTCTGTCCCCTTTGCAATCTGCTCCTCTAAAATCTCTTCCAGCTTATCATAATTTACCTCTCCGTTTGCTTTCATCGGCGTAACCAGAGCCACACCTGCACCTTCAAATACTGCCATACATTCTTCCTCCTGTAATAATCAGATATTCAATATTGAAAATAAAGCGAAAAAACAGGGCCAACACCTCTGGTCAGCCCCGAAATCATGAACACATTCATCCTTCTTGTTCTTCTTCAGTAGCTCTCCATCCGTCCGGATGACAGTCATATGACTATTCATCATATGCCCAGGCTGGAAAGTCCGGCTTCCCATCCTTCGGCGCTTTTTCCTTTCTACTGCTTTCCTCTGTGTCCGGCACATCCGGCAGTGTACTGATAATCAGCGCAACCTCTACCCTCAATATTCAATTTATCCTATCATGTTTCTTTCTGCTTGTCAATGCCAAGATCGCGTTTTTATTTCTTGTTTTTATTTTCTCGTTTTTACTTTCTCGTGTTTACTTTACATTCTTGCTTTGAATCGTCGTTATGGCATCCACGTCATTTTCCAGACCGGAAGGAAATACCAGGCCCGTTAAAATCACCGACATCTCCTTTTCCCTGGCTTTTAGGTTCTGCACCAAATCCTCTGCGGTCATAATTCCGCAGTCAACAATCCCCAAAATCTCATCCAGAATCAATACATCACATTCCCCTGTAGCCATAACCTTTTTAGCAAAATTCAGGCCGTTGTGAATATTCCGCTCTTCCTCTTTTTTCTCTTCTTCAGAAAGATGCTCAAAAAAGGCCGGGGATTTTTCAAAGCGGAATACTTTAAGATCCGGCTCTAAGCGCATCAGCACATCCATGCGCTCCGGCTCCAGACTGCCCTTTAAAAACTGAATCATAATTACCCGCTTCTGCTCTGCCAGCGCACTGATGGCAAGCCCCAGAGCCATACTGGTTTTTCCTTTTCCTGAACCACAGATTACCTGAACTGTTCCGTTTTTCATCGAATTGCACCTCTTAAATCATGCGGATAAATTTCCGCTGCCTTTATCAACGAAGCCAATCATACCATAGATTTGTCGATTTGGCAAACATTTATTTACATTTAGGATTCCCCGCACTCCAGCTTGCTTACCGAAACTTCATAGGCCACCCTCTTTTCACACTCGGTTTCACTGAGTTTTTTGGTATACTCACGGCTCTGCACCCGTCCCCATACCTTCACCCGGGAGCCAACCTCGAAGCTGGAAGCAAAACGTGCATTCCTTCCCCAGGCAATGCAGGGAATATAATCCGATTTGCCGTAAGGACGGTTGACCGCCAGCAAAAGATCCGCAATTTCACGCCCTAACGGGGTCTTCCGGTAAACCGGCAGCTTGCATATGTATCCGTCCAAAAAGATCTGATTCGTCTTTGTGTAATCGGTAAATTCTTCCATAAAATGAATTTCCCGCACAAACACTGAAAGAACCAGCTTATTTTTCGCCCCTTCATGGCGGTTATAGGAGCGGAACTGCCCGACAGCCTCTACCGTGCATCCCCGATAGTCCTCTTCCACCTTAATCAGCCGTTCAGAAATCATCAGGGGAATAATATCCGCCTGCTCACTGAGGCGGTTCACCTCCAGATCGACCATGTAAAATCCTTCCCCAAACACCTCATGGCTGAACGTAAACCCAGATACAATCTTACCAATAACGCTTACCTTGTTGTTTTCAATCATTTTTTCTGACATTGTATTTCTCTCCTCTTTCCTTTCAATTGGCTACCGCCTAATCCGGGCAGCTTTTCTTTTGCTGCACATAGCGATCTTATGCAAGAATACACCAAAATATGAAGAAAAGGAAGTAAAACATACCAAAAAATTTCGACAAAATTTTTATTGGGGACAGAAATTGCAAAAACTCCCTCGTCAGCTATCTTCATCGGATCTCTGCATGGGGAGTTATTTTTCGCGATTTTATTGTTTATTCTTAAACGAAGCCCTCTTCCTCAACATCGAATCCAAAATCTTCTTCCTGATTCTTAAAGATTTCGGTGTAATCTCTAAAAGTTCATCGGTATCAATAAATTCCAGGCACTGCTCTAAGCTCATCACCTTGGGCGGAACCAGGCGCAGGGCCTCGTCGGCGCTGGAAGAACGTGTGTTCGTCAGCTTCTTGGTTTTGCAGACATTGACCTCGATATCTTCGGCCTTGGGGTTCTGCCCGATCACCATACCGGCATAGACCTTAACGCCGGGCCCGATAAACAGACTTCCTCTCTCCTGCGCATTAAACAGTCCATAGGTAATCGATTCACCCGACTCATAGGCAATCAGCGACCCGGTCGGACGGTAGGACAAATCCCCCTTATACGGCCCATAACCGTCAAAAATAGTATTTAAAATCCCGTTTCCCTTGGTATCCGTCATAAACTCCCCGCGATAGCCGATAAGCCCGCGGGAGGGAATAGTAAACTCCAAGCGGGTATAGCCCCGGGCAATGGGTGACATCCCCATCAGTTCGCCCTTCCTGGTGGTCAGTTTCTGGATAACCGAACCGCTGAATTCCTCCGGCACATCCACATAGGCAATTTCCATCGGCTCCTGCTTCTGGTTGCGCTCATTGTACTTATAGATAACCTCGGCCTTGCTCACGGCAAACTCAAATCCTTCACGGCGCATATTTTCGATAAGCACGGAAAGATGCAGTTCACCCCGCCCGGATACCTTAAAGCAGTCCGCAGACTCCGTTTCCTCCACTCTGAGGCTTACATCCGTGTTCAGTTCCCTGAAAAGCCGGTCGCGGATATGGCGGGAGGTGATGTATTTGCCCTCCTGCCCGGCCAGCGGGCTGTCATTCACCATAAAATACATCGAAATCGTAGGCTCGGAAATCTTCTGGAAGGGAATCGGATCGGGATTATCTGCGGAACAGATCGTATCACCGATATGGATCTCCGGAATTCCCGAGATTGCCACAATCGACCCAATCCTCGCCTCAGAAACCTCCACTCGCTTTAATCCGTCAAACTCATAAAGTTTTCCAATCTTAATCTTTTTATGCTTATCCGAATCGTGGTGATTCACCAGAACACACTCCTGGTTCACCTTGAGAAAGCCATTGTCCACCTTACCGATACCGATACGGCCCACATATTCATTATAGTCGATGGTGCTGATCAAAACCTGGGTTGACGCATCCGGATCGCCCTCGGGTGCCGGAATATAGTCCACAATGGTTTCAAACAGAGGAACCATATTTTCCTCGGGGTCACTTAATTCCTTCTTGGCAAATCCCGCCTTTGCCGAGGCATAGACAAAAGGACAGTCAAGCTGCTCGTCGGAAGCGTCCAGATCCATCAAAAGCTCCAAAACCTCGTCCACAACCTCTTCCGGTCTTGCCTCGGGGCGGTCAATCTTATTAATACAGCAGATCACCGGAAGATCCATCTCCAGCGCCTTCTGCAGCACAAAACGGGTCTGCGGCATCGCGCCCTCATAGGCATCCACCACCAGAACCACACCGTCCACCATCTTTAACACCCGTTCCACCTCACCGCCGAAATCCGCGTGTCCGGGTGTGTCCACAATATTAATCTTCGTTCCCTTGTAAAATACTGCCGTGTTCTTTGCTAAGATGGTAATTCCCCGCTCCCGCTCGATATCGTTGGAGTCCATTACCCGCTCTACAACTTCCTGATTCGCCCGAAACACACCGCTCTGCTTTAACAGTTCATCCACCAGCGTTGTCTTTCCGTGGTCAACATGGGCAATAATTGCAATATTTCTTATATCTTCTCTTTTCATTCTCATACGTGCCGACTCTTCTTTCCATTTCCTAAATTTTTCTGCATTTTTGCTCTTTTAATCCTCGTATTCTGCTTTCTAATGATTATTCAACCAGACACGTCCTACAGTATAGCACCAGAAAATAAGGATTTCAAGAAAACTTTTAAGAAAACTTCACAGAAAAATTCAGAAAATCACCTTATCTTTCCCGTCTTCCCCAAAATAAAACGGATCGGAACACTCTATCTGTGCCTTTCCGTTCGTCGCCTCCGTCAGTTTATTCTTTACCATTTCCGCCTGCTCGTCCGGCACCAGCAGAACAAAGGCTACCTTATCCGTGTAGTGCGTATCCAGCACGGTCAGCCCCATCTGCCCGGCCAGATACTGTATTTTTCCCACGGACGTATACTCGGTTTCCACGGTAAGCTTTTGTCCCAGGTGCAGTTCCATAATCCGGCTTGCTGCCAGTCCTTCCTTTACCGCCTGGGAATACGCCCGAACCAGGCCGCCCGTCCCTAAAAGCGTCCCGCCGAAATACCGGGTTACCACCACGCAGACATCATGAATATGTTCTCCCAAAAGCACATCCAGCATCGGCCTTCCCGCGGTCTGACTGGGTTCCCCGTCGTCACTGCACTTCATCTGCTGATTTTTTTCTCCGCACACATAAGCATAACAGTTATGCCGCGCATCCCAGTATTTTTTCCGCATTTCTTCAATAAATGCCGCGGCTTCTTCTTCCGTCTTCACCGGGCGAACCGTTGCAATAAACCGGGACTTTTTCTCTACAATTTCTCCCTCTCCGCCCTGATAACAGATACGATATACTTCCGTCATAATCTTTCCCCTTATTCCTCACCCTATGGTTCATGTACAAATAGCTCATCAACAATCACCATCATTTTTCTTTTTCTCAGTCTAACAAATCTTTAAAAAAATGTAAATCCTATCCGAATGAAAATCCAAACAAAAACAAAAAATAATCTTACAAATTTAATAATGAATTGAATTAATTGCAAAATTTTGGTATACTACCACAATCAAAAGATTCTGCGCACACCTGTGTGAATCATAATTTTTATCTCTGCATTGGAGGCTTTTATGAATTCATCCTATAATTACGGAAGTTCTGCAACAACACAAAAAATTCAAAAATCTTATGCAAAGGGTCCTAAATATGCCAGCCGGCTGTTTTTAACCATTATTAAAATTATTTTTATTCTTCTTTTATTCATTGTTTTAATCGGAGGTTCGATTGGTTTT
Source organism: Lachnospiraceae bacterium (assembly GCA_009774615.1). Classification (GTDB taxonomy): domain Bacteria; phylum Bacillota; class Clostridia; order Lachnospirales; family Lachnospiraceae; genus Caccovicinus. Next base: position 14,059 of record VSOC01000002.1, on the reverse strand, counting down.
GGGGCAATGAAAGGCATTATTGACAATGCCCCCGATGTTGACCCGTTAAGCTTTGGTCCCAGCGGCTTTGCTACCAGGGTTTATGACAGCCAGGGAAACCTGACCGATACCCTGGTTATGTCCGGTTCAAACCGTGAGGCTGCGACCTATGAAGAACTGCCTAAGGATTTAATTAATGCTTTTGTCGCCATCGAAGATGCCCGTTTCTGGACGCACAACGGCATTGACCCGAAATCCATTGCCCGTGCAGTCGTCGGTGTTTTAACCCATGATTACGCCGGCGGCGGTTCCACCTTAACCCAGCAGCTGATTAAGAACAATGTCTTTGAAGGCGGCAGGGAAACCAGCAACGGTGCCCGCCTGGAGCGAAAGTTTCAGGAACAGTATCTTGCACTTCGCCTGGAAAAAACGCTGACAGCGATGACGGGAAGCGAAGAAGAGGCAAAAAAGAGGATTATCACCGATTACTTAAATACCATTAACCTGGGAAACAACACCCTGGGCGTAAAAGTCGCGGCAAGGCGTTATTTTAATAAAGAGGTTTCGGATCTTACCCTCTCCGAATGTACGGTTATTGCAGGAATTACCCAAAATCCTGCCCACTTAAATCCCATTTCCAACCCGGAAAATAATGCGGATAAGCGGAAAATCATTCTCCAGTACATGGTAGAACAGGGCTATATTACCCGCCGGCAGCAGGAGGAAGCACTTGCCGACGACGTCTATTCCCGTATCCAGAATGTTGATTTAATTACCCGGGAAACGGCCGCTTCTCCCTACAGCTACTTTACGGATGAACTGATTGAACAGGTGATGGACACCCTGATAAACCAATTGAGCTACAGCGAAACCCAGGCGCATAATCTCCTCTACAGCGGCGGGTTATCTATCACCACAACCCAGGACCCGGCTATCCAGGCGATTGTCGATGAAGAAGTCAATAACCCGGAAAACTACGATACCGCCAAGTATTCCTTAGAATACCGCCTTTCCGTAACCCATGCAGACGGAACGACCGAACATTTTTCCGAAAAAAATATGGAAGCCTTCCACCGCAATGAACTCCACGATGACTTTGACGGGCTTTATCTTTCCGAAGAAGAAGCCATGGCCGATATCGAGCGCTATAAAGCCTACTGCCTGACCGAAACCGACACCGTATTAGCCGAACGGGCACAGACAACCCTGCAGCCACAGACCTCTTTTGTCCTGATGGATCACACCACCGGAGAAGTGAAAGCCATCTGCGGAGGCCGGGGAGAAAAGACCGCCAGCCTGACATTAAACCGCGCAACCAACACGCCAAGACAACCAGGCTCCACCTTTAAGGTTATCAGCGCCTTTGCCCCTGCACTCGATGCCTGCGGTGCGACCTTGGGAACCGTATACTATGACACTCCCTATACCATCCGGAATAAAACCTTCCGCAACTGGTACGGCGAAAGTTACCTTGGTTATTCGAGTATCCGGGACGGAATTATTTATTCGATGAATATCGTGGCCATCCGCTGTATGATGGAAACCGGTTCTCCGCAGCTTGGCGTAGAATACGGACAAAACATGGGCCTTACCACGTTAAGCAACAGTGATATCAACCCGGCAACAGCTCTGGGCGGACTGAATCTTGGCGTAACCAACCTGGATTTAACGTCCTCTTTTGCAGCAATAGCCAATGGCGGAAATTATATCAAACCCCAGTTTTTTACCAAGATTTTGGATCATAACGGAAAAGTACTTTTCCAGAACGATACCAGAAAACGCCGGGTACTAAAAGATTCCACCGCCTTTCTGCTCACGGATGCCATGGCCGCATCCATGCAGAGCAACCGAAAATTTTCCCGCCCCGGCGTGAATGTCAATTCCACCAGCACCAGCGCCGCCCTTCCCAATATGTCCTGTGCGGGAAAGAGCGGAACAACAACCGCCTATAACGATATCTGGTTTGTCGGCTACACCCCCTACTACACTGCCGGCGTATGGGGCGGCTGCGATAATAATCAGAAACTGCGCGGCGGAAGTTCCTATAACGGCGGAACCTCCTTCCATAAAACCATATGGCGAAACATTATGACACGAGTTCATGAAAATCTTCCTGACCCTGGTTTTGTCGTTCCCGAAAGTATAGAAACGTCGGTGATCTGCCGAAAATCCGGAAAACTTGCCGTGGGCGGCGTCTGCGACCGCGATCCCCGCGGCAATGCAACCTACACCGAGTACTTTGCCAAGGGAACCGTCCCCACGGAAGTCTGTGATAAACATGTTGTTGTCACCGTGTGTTCCGCCTCCGGCCAGCGCCCGAATGAATTCTGCCCGGAAAAACGCACCGAAGTCTGCCTTGCTCTGCCCCAGGACGAAACCGGTGAAACCGACGACTCCGTATTTGGAATTCCGGGAATCTGCACCATACACAACAGTATGTCCACGGTTATTGAAGAGGAGGAAGGAGAGGGAGAAGGTGAAGAAGAAGGTAATGAGGAAGGAGAAGACTCCGAAGAAAGCCGGGGAAACCGCCCGGGAACGAAAGCCCCCGGACAGCCATCCGATCGCTTAGGACCGGGTTATACACCCACCGTTCCCCAGCCGCCCAAAACCGAGATAAACCGCAGCCCGGGGTCACGGTAAAATGATTTCCTTTTCAGTAAACAGCATGGATTGCTTCTCTTAATTTTTCTTTTTCGGTTTCAGGCAAAAAAGCAGCTTTTATCCCATTTGCAAAAAGCAGCTTTTCCTCCTGCGCCGTCATGCCCATCGCCCTAAGTGCGGCAAATTCACGGGCTATTGTCGTCCCGGATACGGTCATATTATCCGTATTTACCGTGACCAAGGCACCTTTGCGAAGCAGGTAAAGCAGAGGATAGACCGTCGATTCGGGCAATGCCTTTGTCTGCCGGTTGCTGGTCATACACAGCTCCAGCGGAATTTGCCTTTCGATGATTTCATCCAGAAGTTTGGGACTTTCTATCACCCGTACACCGTGTCCTAAACGCCTGGCACCAAAAGAAAGGGCAGCTTCTATGCTTTCCGCCCCGGCCGCCTCCCCGGCGTGGATGGTAAACGGCACATCAAGCTTTCTGGCAAGGGCAAAAAGCTCGGAGAAATCCTTCGTCGGAAACACTGCTTCCGCCCCGGCCAGATCGACGGCGCAGACCTTTGCATGATAAGTATTCGATGTGCTGGACAGATCCGTGTTCCCGCCCTTTAAGAATTCTGCCGCCAGACGGACGGTTTCTTCGTTGGCTTCTTCATTGTCCGTACCACGCATACAGCAGAGAATCAGGTTTGTTTTCAGTAAGGGAACTTCCCTTTCTGCCTGCCAAAGCCCCTGAAGCACAGCCACAATCACCTGCTTCGGCGTCAGCCCTTTTTGCTGGTGAAGCTGCGGGGCAAAGCGGATTTCGGCATAGATAAAGCCCTGAACTGCCAGTTCATGCGCCAGGCCCCTTGCCGCCTCCGTTAATGTCGCCGCAGATTGCATACAAGATACAGGAAGGGAAAACTTTTCCAGATATTCATTTAAGTTCTGGCAGTCCCTGGGCGCGGTTAAAAAAGGAATTAACTCCTCTTCTGTCCGCCCCGGAAGGATAACCCCCTCTTTCTCTGCCAGTTTGATCAGCAGGGCAGGCGGCAGGGAACCGTCTAAGTGAAGGTGAAGATCAATCATTTTGTATTCTCCTTTCTTAAATTCCCGGCCCCAAACCCCATAGGCAAGAGCTCCTGTAAACGGTACTCCCGGTACTCGTCCTCCGATCTTGCCAGAAGAATCCGAAACGTTTCCGGGCAGCAAAATTCTATCATCACCTGACGGCAGACTCCGCAGGGTGCACAAAAATCCAGTTCCTTGGCATCCTCCAATCCGCCGACAACCGCAATCGCCAGAAATTCATACACACCTTCACTGACCGCCTTAAAAAATGCCGTCCGTTCAGCACAGTTTGATGGGCCATAGGCGGCATTTTCAATATTGCAGCCTGAAAACACCTGACCATTCCCTGCCAGAAGCGCCGCCCCTACCTGAAAATGCGAATATGGGCAATAAGCGTTTTTTCTTGCTTCAAGAGCTTTTTGAATTAATTCTCTGTCACTCATATGGTTCTTTTATCCCCTTCCCTATCCTATTTTTTCTTCACTTTCTCTTTTACATTCTTCTTTTCTTTTCTGCGTTTTCAACCTTTTTTCTTTCTATCTTTTCTTAGCTTCAATCCAAAACCGGATTCTGACAAACCCCGATAAACAGCCAGGCTCCGCTGTGCCCGTCCCGGATTCCGTAGATAAACGGGCGGTCACAGATCATCTCGGCGACTTCCTTATCCTGAGGCATCCCCGCTCCGCAAACCGCCAGCATCGTATAGGCAGCGCCCTCGATCCCCTCTTCGTCAACCCCGATATGGCTCTCCTGGATAACCTGCGATACCCATAAGCTTTCATCGGAAATCCCGGAAAAATCCGCCTTTTCTCCATCAAACATCCTTTCCAGCCCCATTTTTCCCAGACTTTCTATTAAATCATAACTGCTTCCAAAGGAAAATTTCGGCAGCTTCCAAATCACCTTTCCGCTCGTCCACGCATCCTCCCCGGGTTTCCTGACATTCCCCAGACTCTTTTCCAGCGCATCCTTTGACTGCAAAAACTCCTGCACCGACCGATCCCGATCCGGAAGAAGAACAACCATCTGACAGCCGTTATTCGTATACAGCGAAGACAATGTATAGCCGTCGCCCCGGTAAAATGCCCCCATTTCCTCTTCGCGGTTCATCATCGGACACTCCACCTTCGTCTTATCCGCCAGGGTAAATTCCTCTGTTTTTGTTCGCTCTTTCGAAAACTTTGTATCCCAGCTTCCATAAAAATATAAGGTGTTGATAATCGATAAGGCCGTCCTTGGATCGACAGAAAGCGAAGGTGCCAGCACACCGTTTGTCTGGTCGGAGATCCACTGTCCCATCGCCTCTCCCGCTTCCGGCTGCGTGAAATCCACCGAATGGAGGGAGGCATAAAAATCCCTTGCTGCCCCTTCCCGGTAAGAGGGATGAAAGGTAAAGGCATTGCTTAACCAAAGGGAATTTCTCAGCTTAACCGTACTCTGAAAATCCCCGTCGCCATATTCCTTATACTCTTCTTTCAGTTTCTGTTCCCAGTAATACATATGCCGGTAAAGCTTTCTGCACTCCCCGGCCAGCGCACTGCTGTCTTCCATCCCCAGAACGCCCAACAGCTCTTTGGCGGTTTCTTCCTTTGCACCAGATTCCGCAAGAGCCAGTGCATAATAAAGGCTTAACGGACTGAAATTTCCGTTTTCTTCCCCACCCGCTAAAACCTTACTTGCACTCTCATAAGAAAAATCCAAAACAGCCTGGTTAAATTCGTCCGAACAAGCATTTTCCTCAAGCAGCGCTCTCCAGGCATCATAATCATCCAGGGCTATCGTTACCGCCTCCGGTTCAGGTTCTGATTCTTTATTCCCTTCTCCCGGCTCCGTCGCCATAACCTTCATCTCCTCTTTGTTATCCTGCAGCAATTCCTTTGAAAATTCCTCAGAACCTCCCTCTTTTTTTCCGCAGCCGGTCAGCAAAACAACACCTGCAAATATACCTGCAAACACACTTAGCTGAAACAATCTTTTCCAGCCCCCTAACCTTCTCTTCATCACATTTCCTCCT
>VSOC01000002.1:0-8302 GCA_009774615.1 Lachnospiraceae bacterium | reverse complement strand
TTTTTGATTCTTATCCATAGTTTACCATATTTCCTGCCAGAAATCCTTACTAAAAACTTAACTATTCTTCAATATACCAAGTCAAAAAAGAAACCAGATGTCAACATCTGGTTTCCTAAGATTTTTAATGTATTCTATTGAATCAAAACTGCATTCGGAAACTAATCTATAAAATAGACAATAAGTAAGGCAACGAATAATACTCCTATACCTACACATATACATATTTTCTCTTTTCTGATTTCTTTTTGAAAGAAAAGAAACAGTTCTCCTGAATGCTTCACCCGATTATGATAACCGATAATCGTATAGAACAATAAAAGCAATGATAAAAACACTAAAAATATTATTATTCGTTTTATAACCGATGTAATCAAAAACTGCCCTATTACTAAGCACAATATCATCATAATGTAAACGGTTTTATTTTGGCCATATTCAAAAGGCAGCCCTTTTTGATAATTTTTATAGATTACTTTTCCAAGATAAATTATGGAAAACACCAAAATTGACAGATAAATTATCATTTACCAGCTTTTGCTCCTCCTGTCATCGAAACCGCGAACAATACATCTGCTTTTACTGTTCACACGTTCACAGTAACCATCTATTTCTACTCTGCTCGGTATTTTTCTCTCAGTTCTTTGTCCAAAGACACAAAGTCCCTGACCACAAACTCCGGTACTTCTTTGATTCTAAAGTTTCCGCTGACCTGATTCCTTCCTTTTCCTTTAACTCTAATCACAAGAGTATACTGTCCATCAATTCCGGTCATACCATTGCGCCATCCCTTTTCATCGATAACACATGCCGAAAGAATCTTTTCAATATCCTCGATTTGGTCATAGGTTTTCTGACATAATAAGTCATCATCATCTTCATAGACAGGTTTTGTCCACTCTGCCGCAGCAAAATCACCTTCCCCATCTTCCTCATCTTCCTCGTCAAACGGCCCATAACCGGAAATCGTGATATCTTCTACATCCTCTTCACTAACCAATTCCTTCATTTCCACGCCGCAGTCCTCTAACGCCTGGATGGTTTTTGCAAAGGACGGATAAACCGGATAATAATATCCTTCATACCATCCCCACTGGTAATGAACCGGTTCGATATCATCCGTTTCACGCCCGTTCTCTATCGTTTGAATATTTTCACTCGAGATTAACAGCAGTTCACCAAACGGGTTTTCCCTGATCCGCCGCGAAAAACTCATCGCCGCCATCTCTTCCTGGTACGCCTTCAGCACGGCTTCCCACTGCTGCTGGCTACCGTCTAAATGCTGAATATTATCATTCCATCCCCGGTAAACGATATTTCCCGCCGCGGATTCATCTAAGCAGAGCCCCGGATACAGCGCCTGTTTATAGGCTGCATCCGTATAAATCCTATCCGCAGTTTCCATCACCGGGTCCATATACAGCACATAAGAACGATACACCTTTCGATGATTCTTCAGCGTATAGCACACATCCATCCTGAATCGGTGCCGATACTCTCCCTCCAATCGCTTCCTTCCCGTATCGCCTTCCCGCGCTTCAACTTCCATCTGCCGGAGGGCTTCATTAACCAGAGCCAGTACATCCGCAGAGTCTTCCAGCCGGGCCTGATACAGGATGGAGTCAGCCCCCATCTCCGGGTCAAAATTCCTGGAATACACCCAGCTGTCCTTATTAAAATCAACGGAAGCATAAGCAATCTGGCTTTCCTCAGGTACATAGGCGTCAAACTTAAACAGGTCAAAATAAAAACTCAAAAGCACAGCCAGAGATACCGCCAAACACACCGCCAGGGTCTTTTCATGAGAAAACAGCTTTTTAAAATCACCCCAGTAAATCACTTCAATAATACAGTGCGAAAGAACGACACCCACAATATTTCCAAAAATCGTCCATCCAAGGCTTGATGCAATCGAATAAAAGAACATTGCCCCGGCTGTTCCAAACGCCAGCACCAGCGGCACCTTGATAATCACTTTGGACGTATTAAACGCCATGGTTTTTCCTGCCGCCTCCGAAGGGCGCTTTTTGTAAAGGAAAAACGCAAATATTCCTAAAAGCAAAATGGCTGCTGTCACCGAGATAATCCGCACCGGATTAAGATCTTCCATCGCCATGGCAATCGCTGCAATCGGTGAAAGCTTTAGCAATGTCCGGGAAAGGATATCCGGCGTCCCCGAATAATAGGTCTGGAAAAATGCTTGATAATAGGTCCGGCTAAGAGCACTCACTGCCGGGAAAAAGCAGAAAAACACTGCACTTCCCAAAATAGCTGCAATCTTCGTCCCTGTCAGCATCATGGCAAGAACCACGGTGATATAGGTCAGTGTATAGTAAAGCATGTTCAGCAAAAAGCTGGAAGCCGCCGTTTTCAGAACCAGTCCGGGAAGCACGCCGTTTACCGCGCCCACAATCAGGGAAAGAACGATTGCCACAAGGTAAATCGCCGCCGGAAGGAAAACTCCGGTGGAAAGATTAACCAGAAACCAAAGACTGCGCTTTACCGGCAGACTGTGGTAAAAGTCAATCTGTTTTTTGTTGTGCAGATAGGAAAATGTAGCAATCCCCATCACTACCGCAGCAAAAAACATCAGCACAGCCACCATCGGATAGCCCCCATTAAAGCCGAGCATCATCCGCACATTATTCGTCCGGCGAAGAATAATCTGTTCCAGGGTAACATATTCGGTAACTTGATAGGAGGGAAGCACCATTGCCAGCGGTACGGGAAGGATGAAGAAAAAGGCCAGTCCAAGAAGAGCTGCCGCCCAGAGTTTCCGCTTTGCATCTTCCCGAAGAAGTTTAAAGTATAAGTGCTTTGATGTCATAACCTGCCACCTCCGTTTCACTGATAAAGATTTCTTCCAGGGATAAAGGAATTAACTCATAAAATACCGGTTCAGCCAGTTCCATCGAGCGCATAATCTCCTCCTGGTTTCCCCGCACCGTCAGGGTGTACAGGCTTCCCACCTGCTCCTGCTTGACGATATCCAGCTGTACAATATCCTTTGGCGTAATCCCTGGTTTTAACACGCACTGGATCTTGTGAATATTTAATTTCATATCGTCAAGTTCCCGGGAAAGCAGGATTCCGCCCCGGTGCAGAAGACCCACATGGTCGCAGATATCCTCCAGTTCCCGCAGGTTGTGGGAGGCAATAATCGGTGTCAGATTCCGTTCCTCCATATCTCTTGCAAACAGGCTCTTTACCGTCTGGCGCATCACCGGGTCCAGCCCGTCAAAGGTTTCGTCACAGAAAATATAATCCGTCCCCGCACAAATCCCGCAGATGACCGAAACCTGCTTTTTCATGCCCTTAGAAAAGGTATTAATCTTGCGATCCTTTTTTAACCCGAAATTCTCCAAAAGAGAATAAAACCTTTTCTCGTCAAAAGCAGGATAGATGCAGCGGTAAAACTGCATTAACTCCTGGGGCGTGCTGTTGGGAAAGAAATGCTGGTCATCCGAAATATAAAAATACCTCGCCTTCACCGAAGGATTTTCCCAGATCTCCTCCCCGTCAATCGTAATCGAGCCTTCATCCGGCTTTAAAATCCCGCTCGCCATCCGAAGAAAGGTACTCTTTCCCGAACCGTTCGTCCCAATCAGACCGAACACACAGCCTTCCTTAATCTCCGCCGTAATATGATCCACGGCAACAATATCATCAAAACGTTTCGTCAGGTTTTCTGCCTTAATCATGTCTGCTCATCCCCCTTTCATCAAGTCGTCCCGCAACATGCTGCCTCTCCCCGCCTGCCACCATCTCTTCCATCTCTTTCCGGGAAATGCCTATGGCATAGCCTTCCACAATCATGCTGTTCATGCCCTGTCGCCACTGTTCTTTCTTCCCATCCAAAAAACTGCCGATATTCGCCACAAAACTCCCCTTTCCCTTAACTGAATAGATAAATCCCTGCCGTTCAAGTTCACTGTAGGCCCGCTGTATCGTATTCGGGTTAATGGAAAGCTGCATGGCCTGGGTTCGGACAGAAGGCATCTGCATATCCTCGGGCAGAATCCCTTTAATAATCAGCTCCTTAAACCGCTCCACCACCTGCTCATACAAAGGCCGTCGGTCTTTATAATCCAGAACAATCATTAAAACATTCCTCCTTTCTTTCTCTTTTCAGAGCCGTACAGATTTGCCAGAATTGCTCACTTTACCAGTTTTGCTCACTTTACCAGTTTTGCTCACTTCACCAGCTTCACCCAAACTCCCATGGATTTTAACAGCACCTCCGCGCCATCCATTCCATGGTTGATTTCAACTGTATGAATCACTTTATCTGTACTAACACTCTTAATACAGTTATGCTATCAAAAAAGAAACCGGATGTCAATATCCGGTTTCTTAAGATTTTCTTTATTCTTCATCCATCTTTGCGGACTTCATCTCATCAAAGCCAATCCTTAGTCTGCCTTATACAGATCCACCAGCTTCTTCAGATAAGCATATCTCGCCTTGGATTCTGCCTCGTTCTTTGCGAACAGGGTAGCTGCTCTTTCAGGATTCTTCATGGACAGGGACAGGTAACGAACCTCACCCTTCAGGTAATCCTGATAGCCTTCCATCTTCGGCTCTTTGCTGTCTAAGGAGAACTTGTTCTCTGCAGCCGGATTGAACCTAAACAGATGCCAGTAACCGCACTCAACAGCCAGCTTTTCTTCGGTCTGTGCCTTAGCCATACCCTTCTTAATACCATGGTTGATACATGGAGCATAAGCGATGATTAAGGATGGTCCCGGATAAGCCTCTGCCTCTGCGATAGCCTTAACGGTCTGTGCATAGTCAGCACCCATGGAAATCTGTGCCACATAAACATAGCCGTAGCTCATAGCGATGGAAGCCAAGTCTTTCTTCTTTACATCCTTGCCGCCTGCAGCAAACTGTGCCACAGCACCGGTTGGGGTAGCCTTGGAGGACTGACCGCCGGTATTGGAATAAACTTCCGTATCATAAACCATTACGTTGATATCCTTGCCGGATGCCAGAACATGGTCTACGCCGCCAAAACCGATATCATATGCCCATCCGTCACCGCCGAATACCCACTGGGACTTCTTCGCTAAGAAATCTTTGCTCTTAACGATTTCCTGGCAGGTCGGGCAGTCACAGCCGTCTAATGCAGCAACTAACTTATCGGCAGCGTCGCCGTTGGTTGCGCCGCAGCCAAAGGTATCCAGCCATTCCTTACATGCTGCCTTCACTTCATCGGAAGCCTTGTCGGAAGCAGCTACAGCCTCAACCTTAGCCTTTAAGCCGTCACGGATAGCGTTCTGTGCAAGAAGCATACCATAACCAAACTCAGCATTGTCCTCGAATAAGGAGTTACACCATGCCGGGCCCTGTCCCTTTGCGTTTACGGTGTAAGGCGTGGACGGTGAGGAGTTGCCCCAGATAGAGGAACATCCGGTTGCATTGGCAATATACATTCTGTCGCCGAATAACTGGGTAATTAACTTCGCATAAGGTGTTTCACCACAGCCTGCACAAGCGCCGGAGAACTCTAAGAGCGGCTGCTTGAACTGAGAACCTTTAACGGTGGTTGCCTTAAACTTAGCAATAACGTCTTCTTTAATCGGTAAGGTCTGTCCAAAATCAAAGATGCCCTGCTCGTCTAAATTCTCAGCAAGCTTCTCCATGGTCAGAGCCTTGTTGCCCTTCATGCCCGGGCAGACATTTGCACAGGAACCGCAGCCCGTACAGTCAAGTGCGGAAACGGTCATGGCAAACTTGTAGCCTGGCATACCCGTCATATCTTTCATCTTCATGCCTTCTGGAGCCTTTGCAGCCTCGTCAGCGGTCATAGCAACCGGACGGATAACTGCGTGCGGGCAGACATAAGCACAGAAATTACACTGGATACAATTATCAGGATTCCAAACCGGAACATTAACCGCAATACCGCGCTTCTCGTATGCGGAGGAGCCGGACGGGGTTGTTCCGTCTACATAATCGTTAAATGCGGATACAGGCAGTGTATTTCCTTCCTGTGCGGAAACCTTGGTCTGAACGTTATTAACGAAATCAACAACGTCTTTTCTTCCCTCGGTAACTACCTTGTAATCCAGACCTTCATCCTCGCAGCTTGCCCAGCTTGCCGGAACCTCTACTGCGTGAATGTTCTTCGCGCCTGCATCGATAGCTGCCCAGTTCTTCTCTACAACGTCCTGACCCTTGCGGCCGTAGGTCTTCTGTGCAGCATCCTTCATCAGCTGGTTAGCCTTCTCTGCCGGGATAATGCCGGTCAGTTCAAAGAATGCAGACTGTAAAATGGTATTAATTCTTGTCGGGCCCATGCCGGTTTCAATACCAATCTTCACACCGTCGATGGTGTAGAACTTAATCTTGTGATCTGCAATGAATTTCTTCATCTGTCCTGGTAAATGCTCGTCCAGTTCAGCGTCAGACCATGGGCAGTTTAACAGGAAGGTTCCGCCGTCAACCAGTTCCTGAACCATGTTGTACTTGCGCACATAGGCAGGATTATGGCAGGCTACGAAGTTCGCCTGTTTGATTAAATAGGTGGACTTAATCGGCGTATGACCAAAACGTAAATGGGACATGGTAACACCGCCGGACTTCTTCGAGTCATAATCAAAGTAAGCCTGTGCGTACATATCCGTATTGTCACCGATGATCTTAATGGAGTTCTTATTCGCGCCTACTGTACCGTCTGCGCCCAGACCCCAGAACTTACAGTTGGTGGTTCCCTCCGGTGTGGTTACTATCGGAGCGCCTAACGGTAAGGAAAGGTTGGTAACATCATCCTCGATACCTAAGGTGAACTGCTTCTTGTCGTTGTTCTCATAAACAGCAACGATCTGTGCAGGTGTGGTATCCTTAGAACCTAAGCCGTAGCGGCCGGTAAATACAGGAACAGCGTCAAACTTGGTTCCCTTTAAGGCAGCTACTACATCCAGGTATAACGGCTCGCCTAAAGAACCAGGCTCTTTCGTCCGGTCTAATACGGTGATCTTCTTAACAGAATCCGGGATAGCATTGATCAGAGCTTCTGCACTGAATGGACGGTACAGGCGAACCTTAACTACGCCGACCTTTGCGCCGGTGGTCTTCACCATGTAGTCAACGGTTTCTTCAATCGTATCATTTACAGAACCCATAGCTACGATAACATGCTCTGCATCCGCAGCGCCGTAGTAGTTAAACAGCTTATAATCGGTGCCGATCTTGGCATTCACCTTGTCCATATATTCCTGAACAATCGCTGGAAGGGCGTTATAATACGGGTTGCAGGCTTCTCTTGCCTGGAAGAAAATATCCGGGTTCTGTGCGGAACCTCTCTGGCATGGATGGTTTGGATTTAAAGCGTTTGCGCGGAAAGCGTCAACAGCATCCATATCCACCATATCCTTTAAGTCCTCATAATCCCAGGTTTCAATCTTCTGAATCTCATGGGAGGTACGGAAACCATCAAAGAAGTTGATGAAAGGAACCTTGCCCTTAATTGCTGCACAGTGAGCAACAGGAGTTAAATCCATAACTTCCTGCACGCTGGATTCACACAGCATAGCACAGCCGGTCTGACGGCAGGCATATACGTCGGAGTGATCGCCGAAAATCGATAATGCGTGGGAAGCAATCGCACGTGCAGATACATTAACTACACCCGGAAGCTGCTCACCGGCAATCTTATACAGGTTGGGAATCATCAGCAGTAAGCCCTGAGAAGCGGTATAGGTGGTGGTCAATGCACCGGCAGCTAAAGAGCCGTGAACCGCACCAGCAGCACCTGCCTCAGACTGCATCTCCGTAACCTGTACGGTGCGTCCGAAAATATTGGTTCTTCCGTCGGTCGCCCACTCGTCCGTATGCTCAGCCATAACGGAAGACGGGGTGATGGGGTAGATAGCAGCTACATCTGTGTACGCATAAGAAGCGTGGGAAGCAGCCTGGTTGCCATCCATGGTTTTCATTTTTCTTGCCATTTTTACTTTCCTCCTACATAAAAATGTATAGATTAGTATAGATAGTATAGCTTTCCTGTATTCAGGAATACTGACCTGTTTATTATTATAACAAGAAATTGATAAAATGCAAACAATTATGGCAAAAAATACAATAGATTTTTCGTAAACTTTTTGTAAACTTTTTTCCGATGGTGTTTAGAAGGGGGGCGGTTAGACTCTTAGTAAGGAAGGATGCCCTTTTACAATATATACTTCCGCTCTCATAATTTCCATATTTTTCCATACAAAAATTTTGCACCCTGAGCATGACTTTCGCCAGTTACCTGAACCATTTGGAATATTTTTGCATTATTATCCCTCTATGGATT
>VSOC01000199.1 GCA_009774615.1 Lachnospiraceae bacterium | reverse complement strand
GTATTTTCTAAAAACGTATCATGATAATTTGGAAGTGTTTGTAGATTAATATAATAAATTGGTAGATTAAAATTGTTAAATATAGAAAATGATAATGATGCTCTTTATAGGAATAATAATTTATTGAATCTAAAAGAAAATTCCTTTTGAGTAAATTGAATTTTTAAGAATTGGGGGTGTCTATGAAAAAACAATATATTGCTGTATATTTCTCTGGACTTTTAACAGCAATGGCTATGAGTGTAGCCTTTCATTTTTACGTAGAATATTATATACAACATGTTTCGCATGGTTATATTCCGCCAGAGAAAGATATTTTTTTAACCGAAGAACATTGGATAAATATGTTTTCAAAGTATAGAAATGAATTAAAAGAACTTGAAGATTTTTACAACTCTATTGAAAGTTGGAATTTTGTATCCGATGATTTCAGAACGATAAAAATGGGAAGAGAAAAGGTTGTATATATTTATGACGAGTATTTAAGTGAATCTTTTATTGTTGAAAACAATTATCCAATATCTGGATTTTTGAAAATGGCATCCAATAGCAGAAATTTTTCAATGAATAGGTGTAATGTAACTGTAGTGGGAGATTACTTGAAAAATGAAGATGTGAATCGAATTTCGTATTATTTTCCGCGAAATTTAATAGTGGAATTATACGGTTTTGAAAACTCCTTTTATGGCTATATTTATTCGCCGGATAAACCATTAATATTAGAAGAGAGTAATGGCGATCATTATATAGTAAGAGAATTAGGGGAAGGATGGTATTATTTAGAGCAATGGGTAGATGCAACCGTGATTTGTTATTAAATAAAAAATTAACAATACTTGTATTTTTATTAGGTTTGTTCACTTTACCGATTTTAGCACTTGTCTATTTTTATTTGTTTTCTTATCTTCCAGAATACAGTTATTATAAATTGTTTTGGCGAGTTGAACGGGCACAATACCATGATGAAGAACGTATGCGAAATTATTTTGTTGACAATTATCAGGAATTTGAAGAAATGGAAAATTTATTTTTGGAAGATAGAGGTTGGAAGTTTTCGGTTGAAAAAGTAAAAACTAAAGGTGTCTTTATTCATGGTGATAAGGATAAGATTGCTCTGTATGGAATCTATGGACGCTATCTTGAATACAGGGTTTATTTAGGACGGTATTCTGAAGATGGAGGAGAAATTATCTCCTATTTATACCTTCCAGAGGTGAAATTTAATGAGGAAGATTTTGTACATATAGAGAACTTAGAAGGGGATTGGTATTATGCTATTTATAATTATCAACCGATCAAACGAAAACATACAGAATAACTTTAGGAAAATTTAAAATAGAAATACAGGATAATACAAATAATTTACAGCGAGGAAGAATTATATGGTATATGATGATTTAAAAATTGCAATAGAAAGAAGGAAACGACTAAAAGCAGAACATGAATTAAAAAAAGAAGTAGAATGGAAGGAGTTTTCCATTGCAAACCAAATTTTAATTTCTTTGCCAAATCAGGTAATAGAAATGGAGAGAAGTGTAATAGAGAAAAGATATCGAAAAGGTGAACAGGAAATAACAGGATTTTTTATGCCAAATAAAGAGTCAGATTTTTTGTTTTATTTAATGAAAAGGAATACTATGTAAAGAGTGTAAGAATGGAACTTTTGGGAAGCGAGTTAGTTAATGTCTATGAACTGGCAGTTGAAGGCGGATTACGGACAACGGAAGCTGAGAATAAGAAAATTTCCGGTTTATCCATAGACGGTAAAATTCATCAGGTAAAGCAGGATAGAGTGCAAGTATCTTTTTTACAGGATGTAGATGCGCCCTGTATTTGGTTTCCTTATGCGACAGCTTATTCTTCACCAGACGGAGCAGGATGGTATTGTATGCCGGAAATCGGTGATGCTGTGCGTATTTATTTTCCTGATAGTAAAGAGAATCATGCGTTAGCAATAAATATGGTTCATTTGACCTGTGATTTGCGCGAAGATCCAAAGATAAAGTATATTCGTTCTCCACATAATAAAGAAATACGATTTGAACCAGGGGCTATTTATATTACGAATCATCAGGGAATGATGGTGTGCTTGGATGATAAGCGAGGAGTTTCCATAAATAGTAATAAAGATATTGTAATTATGGCAGGGGAGAATATTGACCTGCATAGTGAAAAAGAAATACGGATAAGCGGAGATGAAGGCGTAATCGCAAGACAAGGAGATAATCGTATAGAAATAAAAGACGGTATAAAACAAATAGCCCGGATGATAGCACAGAAATAGGTGACGGAATGGATAATAGAGGAAAGGTTTTTCTTGAGGAAATCTATAAGGAAGCAGAACAAAAATATAAGATGATTATTCATCAGTTAGATGAACAGGCATCGGATCTCGAAGTTATTTTAGGAAATTATTTATCGGTTCAGATGGAAAACTTATATCCTTTATATTGTAAAAATTCAGATGAACCTCCCCGGCATGTGGTTATCTCTTATTTAAGAACGGGCTGGCTGGACAGGCATCCTATGTATGCGATTGCTATGTATAATCAAGAACTGTTTTTTTCACAGGAGGAGTGTTTGGTTATGTGGGATGTGCAGGAATTGTCAGAACCATTGTATAGAATGATGGAGGAAATAGAAGAAAAATTAAAAAGGCAGACAAGAATAGAAGAATATTATATTGATGAGATGTGGTTGAACTATGGGGATCTTCTGCATGAATGGATGATGATGCACATGCCGCAAATTGTCCGGAATCATCTGCGAAATAAGAAATGGGAAGAATTTTACCGCACGAATTTTATGCGCATTTCTGCGGGAGAGTACAGAAACCAGATAAAGCGAATTTTTGAATGGAGAGAGTAGATGGAATATTTTTATATTTGTCAGGACAAGCGGTATAAAAATCCTCCGCGTATTCAAAATTTTTATGACCAGTTTTATCCTAATTTATTTTGCCCGGAACATCATGATAAGATTAAGGATAAAAATGTAGTATATGCTAATTCCAGGCAGCCTGTAGAATTTATTGATCTTATTTCCGGCCCGGTGCTCCTGGTTTCTGAAGCAATGTATCAGGTGCTTCTGGCCTATGAAGATATTACTTTTAAAATGTTTTTTATTTTAAATGTATTTACCGGGCAGGGAGAGGTTTATTATGCAGTAATTATGGAAAAGACGGATTGTTTAAGAACGGAAAAGATAAATGGTGAAAAAAGGCTGATTCTTAAAAAAGAAAAGATAAAAGAAGAAAAATCTTTGTTAAAAGCAAATAAAGAAGAATTCCGAAATGGGCTTATTATTAATATGATGGTGGCAGAAAGTTTATTAAGACGTCGCTTAAAAGGGATATGCTATCAAAGGCTGGAGGTGGAATAGATGGCTGAATATATTACCGAAGGGGCAGTTTTGCGATGTGATCAGGGACAATATGCAACAGAACTTAAAATACTATCTTCCAGAATGTGCATAGGTGGAAAACTGGCAGCAAATCATAAAGATTGTGTTCCAATGAAAAATATATTTCCATTTGGATTATGTTCCTCACGGACATATGGTTATTCAGCGAAAGCAAAGGAAGGCCAGGAACATCCCTGTGTTTTAGATTTAATGGAACAGTATTATTTGCCGGATAAATCACAAGTAATGTCTGAGGCAATAGAACAGATTATCCCCTTAGAAGCTTGTATTAAGCGTATTCGTGAAATTATCGGATATAGTGTAAATGAGATGACAAAAATACAACATTTGCGAATAAAACAAATGAATTATCGTTTTTCTGATGAGATTGCGAAACATTATGCAGTTTTATGGAAGGCAACAGATAATGTATTTACGATGCGTGAATCTTTGTCGGAGGTAAAAAGTTCAATTACGGCTTTTTATAATGTCGGTATACAAAATTGTACATATCTGGCAGAAGGGAATGAAGATATAATCATTGCCGGACAGATAGTGGAAATTATGGAGAAATTAAAGGAATTGGCAAATCAGAAAGCAGTTTTATCTGGATTACCAAAAGTAGAGGCAAGTTATCTGATTACCATGGAATCCTTTGGAATTTGCCGATGTGGTGGAATATTGAAATTTGAAATGTCTGGTCAGATATAACACGGATTGAAAGGTGCAAATATGTATAACAGATTGCTAGTGTTTATTATGATAGTGAACTATAGTATTGGTAGTTTAGTAAGCAATAGAGAAATGCCATTTAATCTCCAAGATGTAAAAAAACAATCCTGTAATTATAAAATGTTGAAGGAATGCAGTTTGTTGAATTATAATCATACTACTATCTTAAAAGATAAATCCAGATATTATGTTAAATATATGAAATGTCCTGCAACAGATTTAATGCCTGAATTATTATTTGAATTAAAAGGAGTTCAAAAAGAGGATACACATTATTACCCCAAAAAGCTGACTATTTGGACGAATGAACAAATATTACAGGAGTTTGAATTTGATGAAGATGATTTTGCACCATGTACTCTTGATGATTTTGGCCTGGAATATGGTGATTATAGATTTGATGGATATGGTGGCTTTTGTATTTTGAGTACATCAATGGGTAAAAATCCCTCTTATTATTTCTGGTTATGGGATAAGGAAAATAATTGCTTTGTAGAAGACCATGATTTGGAACAGATTAACGGATCTATAACATTTGAGTATGATAAAGAATTGATTTCAGTAGCAGGTTCAGCAGGAAATGACTATCATGAATTTAAAATTTATAAGTATATCGATGGTAAATTAACATTAATTGAAAAAGCTATTGATACTAGAGGTTATAGAAAAATA
Source organism: Lachnospiraceae bacterium (assembly GCA_009774615.1). Classification (GTDB taxonomy): domain Bacteria; phylum Bacillota; class Clostridia; order Lachnospirales; family Lachnospiraceae; genus Caccovicinus. The sequence continues at coordinate 618 of VSOC01000199.1, read as the reverse complement.
TATAGACTTGAAGATGGTGAACTAAAATTAAAAGAAATAACAGAAAGCCAAATGTTGGGTTAATTACGTAATACTAAAAGGATTGGAATTGTCAATATGTTAAAATTAAAAGTAAAAATTTTTTGTTTAATCAGTTTATTATTTATCATACTTTTTGCTTGGATATATGGAAAAGAAAAATCCTATTCTGTTACCATGGAGTTTTTTACTGAAAATGGTTCTCATGTAGAATATCCACAAATAAAGAATTTAAAAAATAAAAAGAAACAGAAGGAAATTAATAAAATTTTAGAAGAGCAGATTTATCTTGGGGCAAAAGATTATTTACTTGAAACGTTTGTTGACTTTTCTAATCCAAGATATGTGTATGATTTTAAAATTAAAACAGGATATATAGATCAGCATATAGCAAGTTTTTTGTATAGCTTTTTTGCACATGGTTTTGATGGGCCTGATGATAAATATCATCAACATAACAGTAGAAATTATGGTGTTACAATAGATATGGAAACAGGAGAAAAATTAGAGTTATCTAAATTTATGATTATTGACGAAAGATTAATTAATTCTACTGATGGAAGTGGTAAAGAAACAAATTATGATAGTCCAGCATATGAT
>VSOC01000198.1 GCA_009774615.1 Lachnospiraceae bacterium | reverse complement strand
CTTAATCTTGATAGAAACTTAATCTTGATAGAAAGAAAATCTTGATAGAAAGATAATCTTGATAGAAAGTTAATCTTGATAGAAACTTAATCCTGATGCAAATCCAGATAAAATTTTTGCTTGATTTTTTTTCTGTTATGGGGTAGAATAATAAAGGTAATTTTGTAGTAAGTTTTAAGTTTCAGCAGCTCAGCAGCTCAGCAGGATAGAGCGACCGCCTCCTAAGAGAACCTACAACGGAAACTTTTTGGAGGAGCAGAAGCCGCAAGTCACACACAATTTTATACACGTTTCCGTAGCTCAGATGGATAGAGCGACCGCCTCCTAATATTCCGGTCATCAAAGTCCGTGGAGGTAAAAAAGCTCTTTTCATAAACTTCATATCGTTCGAGTCCTCGTAGCTCAGCTGGATAGAGCACACGCCTCCTAAGCGTGGGGTCGGAAGTTCAAATCTTCTCGGGGACGCTGAAATGCCGTAACTTCAAGGGTTGCGGCATTTTTGTTCCTTCAGGGATTCCAACATGCCCTCCTTTCATAACCTTATTTTCGACCTGCCGCCTGTAGGGGAAGTCCGAAATGGATTAGAACCCCTTTGCGGGAAAAACAAGGTCTGCTAATCATTCTGCTAATTTGTATTCCCGTGTACTCTGGTTGCTTCTTGTGTCGTCTTGTGACGTTTCATGTACCGAGCATTTTTTTCGCAAGCTGCGTCATGATCTGCTCTCCGTACTGCTCAATGAATTTCTGGGTAAATGCGTCCATAAGCTGTGGGGCAGATTCCAGCTGTTTCATCATGGCATCCGGATTCGGAACGGAGCTGTTTCCCTCGCCCTGGAGGCTGCGCTCCACAGGGCGCATATCAGGATTGGAATAAAAAGCCGTCTCAAATTTCTGTGCATTGATTTTCCGGTCTTCATCCAGAATGTGTGCATAGATTTCCGTAATCATATCGATTTGCGCATGTCCCGTGTCTCCCTGGGTAGCTTTCAGATCTCCCTTGTTCAGCTTCAGCTTATAGGTCGTACTGGAATGGCGCAGGGAATGGAACACTACATTGGGCAGTCCGGCAGATTTTTTAAGGCGTTCAAACTGGTTGCCTATGATGCGGTCCTCGCAGGGCCTTCCCGTTTCCTGTGCCAGTACCAGATTGTAGTCCGTGTAGTCCGGCCCCATGAATTCTTTCAGCCTGTCCTGTTTTTCCTTCCAGTCACGCAGGATAAGGGCAAGGGTCTTAGGAAGCCAAACCTTGCGGATGCTGCTTTCTGTCTTTGGTTTTTTCAGGACAAGCCTGGTGGATGATTTGCCGCCCATCAGCCTCGGAAACACGAAAAGGATGTCCTTTTCCCCAAGTGCGTCTATGGCCCGCTGGTCTACCCTGGTAAGTTCTTTTTCAATCCATACATGTGCGTCATCGTTTACGATATCATCATCTGCGATATGGAGGCAGTCCCAGGTCAGGCCGGTGATCTCCCCCATCCGCATGGAGCAGGCAAAGGCCAGGTTGATTGCAATATACAGTTTCCCGTCCTGGCAGTTGTCAAGGGCCTGACGGATGATGTCTGCCGTCCATATGGCCCGGACTTTCTTTTCCCGTTTCGGCAGGTCAGCATCTTCAAATGGGTTCTTACCAATCATATCCCAACGGACTGCCTGGTGGAAAGCGCACCGCAGAAGTTTAATAACCTTCTCAATGGTGCATGGCGTTACAAATTCTGTTTTTGCATGCCGATACGGGGTGTTTACAGGAGCGGTCTTCTGAAGCTGCTGGATAAATTTATCCACAGTCTTTTTGTTGATATCCTGAACAACCAGGCTTCCAATCAACGGATTGATATAATTGTTGATGAGTGCCGTATTGCTGGCATAGATTGAAAGACCCCACCGCTTTTCTCCATAAAGCTCCACGAATTCCTTTAAAAAATTTTCCACTGTAGTAGTATTTGGCGGTATAAAAGTCCCGTTATCAAGTTCGGCTTCCACAGCTGATTTCCTTTTCCGTGCTTCAGCCTTGGTACTGAAAGTTTCCCATTTCTGTCTTTTCTGTCCTTCCTGGTCTGTATAGGTATAAACGACAGCATGTTTTTTTCCTCTTTTTTGAATTGATGCCATATGTGCAGGCTCCTTTCCTTTTATGCTTTACTGTTCCCATCAAGCCATTCATCAAAGGATCTTCTGGAGATACGCAGTTTTTTGCCGATGCGTACCGTTTTAAAAGCTTCCGCAGCGCAGAGATTGTATACCGAGCGTTTGCTGACTCCCAATATCTCTGCTGCTTCCGCAACAGAATAGCTCCTTTTTTCTGGATCGGCTTTCAGAGTTTTGCTTGTATGTTCCGCCACAGTGACCTCCTTTCTGTGTGGCTGGAAAGAGCCTACGGTTCCTTACCTGTATATCTTACGATTCTAAGGCCAGCCACTTCAACAAAAAAATAAAAACAAGACGTTCTAATGCTAAAAAAATTTGTTTATTCGTGCATGGCACCCTGGACCACTTCCTGTGCCAGAGTTTCTGCCGCGTATTTTCAGGCCGTGCTGTGCAGCGATTAAGCAGAGGTAAAACTGTTCTTAATAAGAGATCCTATCCCATGCACCTGTATGACTTCCAGTACCACGCTATGAAATTGTCAATGTACAATCTATGGCATCTTTTCTAAATGACCTATACAATAATAAAACAGGGTAAAAATCAGATATTTCTGCAATCATATTAAAATTTTTAAAATTATCGAATACTATATATAGGTTGAAACCATTGACGTATTACATATCTTGTGCTACACTTCCCATGTAATTGATTTTTGTGCGAATCCTTTTTAGGGAGATACAGTCAGAAACGCCTGTATGCGGTATCAGTTCCGCATTGCACACGCTGTTAAGTTTGTATGAATGTGCCAGCAGTATCACTACGCCCTGTAAGTGATATACCGCTGGTTTTTATTTTGGAAAATTTATAATCTCTGTTCAGAGCAGGAATGACGCTGGTTCACAGGAAACTGTGGACGCCGGAAATATCAGTGAGGTCATTCCTGTTTTTTTGCTGTCCGGAAGCCGGAGGGCTTATAAGGATAGAAAATATTAACAAGGAAGAAAGGAAGGTGGAGAACGATTGCAAAAAGTAAGATGGCTGGATCAGGACTGTAACAAATGCGGCAAACAGTTAAACAGCTGGGATGCCCGGTTATCAAAGACTCTGGCATATAAATATCCCTGCTGTGAATCCTGTATCGCTAGGGAATATGATATGTCAGCGGAGAGGCTGCGGGACCGTATGGAAGACTATTTCGGGATGCGCCCCTGCCAGGGGCTGTAGGGAGGAATTAAGATGAAAGAAGATTATAAGGAATATAACCTGTTAACAAAACGGCTGCTGGAGGAAGGGTACTCGGCGGAGCATCATCCGAATCATGTGCGGGTTGGCGTTCCCATGTGGCAGGAGAAAACCCTTGATAATTATGATGGAGGGTTTACCTATGAACGCTGGTGGATCTTTGAGCAGACTTTCAAGACCCCCTGCGGCCTGCAGTGCAAAGGGCTCCAGTGCCACAGCAACATGAGTTACATGGGAATCGAGTGGACTTTTGAAAATGATATGGCTACCATCCGCTGTCCTTATGAAAAGAAAGAGTGTAAGCTGAAACATGAATATCTTCAGGAGAACAAGGTACTCAGATATGAGTGTGAGGTTCATATGGCCGAAGAAGAATATTGCTATGAAGGAAGTGTAGAGCATATCTTAAAACTGCATGATGATGAGATACGGAGACAGGAGATCAGTTTTGGACTGCAGAGGAAGGGGCGCGTCTGCTGGGAGCATATGAGGTTCAACCGGGATACACTGGAATGGGAGATGAATTATGACCCGTATTACTGCGGATTAAGCAGATGTGCAGGGATGTGTCCGGTTCTGGGGCATGAACTGGATAAGAAAAGAGGGAATGTATTTTATGATGTGAAGATATCCTATCTCAGAAATGACCTGAATGGAACACTGTTTGAGGGGCAGATAGATACCCAGATCATCAAAGGGAAAAAGCTCTTTAACCATCCGGTGAGCATGGATATCTGTAAGATATGCGCCAGGCTCTGTCAGGACAGGATAAAAGACAAAGTACGAAACCACTATTTTACGCAGCTGTTTTTCTCTGAATATCACGGCAGATATTTTTCCTTTGAGCTCCAGAACGTCCGTGCCGAGCAGAGGGAGAGCCGGGATCTGATGCAGGACCTGGAGGATATACGGAACGGAATACAGATTGTGCATGCTTCCGATATGGAAAAACGGGATTCAGAGAATAAACGGGAGAGACGGCGGCAGTCACGGGAGTCCGCAGTCAGGCGCCTGGAAAAGAAACTGTTAGAGAGCGGATATGAGAGCCTGAAGGAATACAGCACAGACCGGCGCCATGCAGACAAATGGCTGGGGCCAGAGAGGATAGCGGAACTGGAAAAAATGCGCCAGCTAAAAGAAAAGGAGAAAAAAGAGCAGCCGGTACAATTAAGCCTGTTTGATATGGAGGCTCTATAAGCGATAGAAAAGATGGTTGGAACCTGCAATCCTGTTTTTCTTTCCAGTATTTTTCATTCGACCACTTATACCATTTCGATTGTGAAATTCCATAGACAATGATATAATATTCTATATTTTGTTTACCAGAGAGGATTCAGTTGTTACTTGTCAAATCGGGTACAGGCAGGCTGTTTGGGAGGCATCATGAAAGGATTTAACCGGAAAAATCAGTTCTTGTCCCTTTGTGGTCTGAATTGTGGGCTTTGCCCCATGTTTTTGAACAAAAACTGCCCCGGCTGCGGTGGAGGGGAAGGAAATCAGTCGTGCAGGATCGCAAGGTGCAGCATGGAGCACAACGGAGTAGAATACTGCTGTCAATGTAGGGAGTACCCATGTGAAAAATATGAACATATTGACGATTTCGATTCCTTTATTACACATCGCAACCGAAGGGCTGATCTGGAAAAGGTCCGGCAGTTTGGGGCCGAAGCCTACAATACAGAGCAGATGGAAAAGATGAAAATACTGGATATTTTATTGTCCGGCTATAATGACGGCCGTAAAAAGACCTTTTTTTGCGTTGCGGTAAACCTTTTGAATCTGCAGGAACTTAGGGAGGCGCTCAGGGAGATCGAGAGCAGACTAGTACTGCATTGCGTAAATTCCAGTGAATATGCACCCGCTGTTTACGTCATCTGTAAACCCCACGAAACTCAACGTAGCACCACTACGCCTTCGTTTTGCGGGATTCACATCTAACGCAGACATCAGGCACCTATTCACCGTTATTTACGCAACACAGTACTAGATATGGAAACCCTTACGCTCAAAGAGAAAAGTGCTTTTGCAACAGGGGTGCTTTCGGAGATTGCATCCCGTAGAAAGGTTGAACTGAAGCTGCACAGGAAAAAGTGACAATCTGGATACAGCGCTATTTGTATCAGAAACAGCTAAC
>VSOC01000197.1 GCA_009774615.1 Lachnospiraceae bacterium | reverse complement strand
GCCGGAGAAAATACGCAGGAAAGCACAGAAAGCCCGGAAGCCGGAGAAAATACGCAGGAAAGCACAGAAAGCCCGGAGGCCGGAGAAAACGAGCAGGAAAGCGCAAAAAGCCCGGAGGCCGGAGAAAATACAGAGGAATCCGCTGAAAATCAGAAAACGGATGAGCGGGAAGATAGAGAAGTTTCGGAGGAAGCAGGCAGTCAGGAAGTAAACCATCAGGAGAGTGTAGAAAATTCAGAGGAAACGGTTAAGAGCCAGGAAACTGCTAAAAACCCGGAAACCGGAGAAAACCCGGAAGACGCCGCTAAAGACCAGGAAAGCGCAGCAGATTCGGAAGGGATAGAAAAAGGTCAGGAACCGGACAGCCATAAAACCGATAATCAGGAAACCAGCAAGCAGAAAACTGATAATCAGGAAACCAGTAATCAGGAAATAAACAAAAATCCGGAAGAAACCGCTAAACTCCAGGAAGCAGGCAGAGAAGAAACCCGGGAGGAAAAAGCGGGAGAAGAACAGCAGAAGGAAGGAAACCTTACGGCAACACAGATTATTCGGGTAAAGGTGGAGAAAAAGGAATGGAAGGAGCCGGAAAAACCGGTATTAGCCTCGCAGTTTCTTGGATTTTCCCATCGCCGCCTTCTGAGCAGGGGACCTGGGGCCTTTGATTTTATTGTTGTCAATCCGGAAGAGTTAATGGCTAAAAAGAAACATTCCAAAGAACTGTCAGAAGAGGAAGTGAACGAGGATCAGGAATGGGACGAGGACACAGAAACCGACAAGGAAGGTAACGAGCGTTTTCCGGAAGCAGAGGAAGAGGAAGCATTCGGGGAAACTGCGGAGGAATGGGAAGCAGAGATGGGCGAGTGGCTGCACTTTGGCCCGGGTTATCTTGAACGGAAAGAATAGATAAAAACAAGAGAGCAATATGCACAAAGAGAAGACTATTTTTTGTTTGTGCATATTGCTTTGTTTTTTTCTATCAATCTCCTTTTTTTTGTCTGCAATGGAAGGAAAAGCTAAAATTTAGTAAAAAAAGGGAAAACTTTATGGTGAAACTATGTAAAATATAAATGAATTGGATAAAATTGTGAAAACTTCTCTAAACAAATCACATAATTCCATAAAGCGATCACATAATTCCATGTACGATTCTGTACAAATTCCCTATAATATATCCATCAAATGCAACGAAAATGACGAATAAAGTGGTTTTAGGTGCATGGTTTTTAAAAAAACTCCATAAAAATCATGGGGCAAGCGTCAACAAAAGTTATAGTGTTGCAATTAAAAAACGGAGGTGTTTTATGAAAAAGAAACTTTTATCAACAGCATTAGCAGGAATCATGGTTATGTCGTTAGCTGCCTGCGGCGGCGGTGGCGGGAACTCCGGCGGCGGAAGTGCCGATGGCGGTGACGCAGCAGGGGGGGCATCTTCCGGCGGCGATAAGGGAGGCACCATCACCGTAGCAATTTGGGATAACGGACAGAAGGCCGGCTTAGATCAGATTATTGCCGACTACACAGCAGCTACAGGAAACAAGGCAGAGATTCAGGTTATCACATGGGATCAGTATTGGACACTTCTGGAGGCGGGTGCTTCCGGCGGCGATATGCCAGATGTATTCTGGATGCATTCCAATGAAGTTCAGAAATACATGGAAAACGATATTCTTATGGATTTAACCGACCGTATCGCTTCCAGCGAGAAGCTGGAAATGGATAAATTCCCGGAGGACATCAAGAACCTGTATTCCTGGAACGGAAAAACCTATGCAATTCCCAAGGACGTAGATACGATTGCCCTGTTCTACAACAAGACCATGTTTGACGAAGCCGGCCTTTCTTATCCTGATGATTCCTGGACCTGGGATGATTTCTATGATGCAGCAGTAAAGCTGACCAAGGAAGACGGAAGCCAGTACGGTACGGCAATGAACCCATCCAATGAGCAGGACGGCTGGATGAATATTATCTACAGCATGGGCGGAAAGGTTCTGACCGACGACAAGAAGGCATCTGGATTTGATGATCCGAATACAATTAAAGCTATGGAATTCGTGCAGAAGTTAGTTGACAATGTAATGCCTCCGGCAACCGTTATGGCTGAAACCGGTACGGACGTATTATTAGGCTCCGGCAAGATTGCTATGTTAAGCCAGGGTTCTTGGATGGTTCCTCAGTTTAAAGAGCATGAATACATTTCCGCAAACTGTGATGTAGCCGTTCTTCCTAAAGACCCGACAACAGGAAACAGAGTTTCCCTGTACAATGGTTTAGGCTGGGCAGTTAGCGCCAAGACCAAAAACCCGGATGCAGCCTGGCAGTTAGTTGAGTGGTTTGGAACCAAGGATATGCAGTTAAAGCAAGCACAGCTCGGTGTTACCATGGCAGCTTACGATGGCGTATCGGATGAATGGAAGAACAATACCGATAAGTTTGACTTACAGCCATTCCTGGATATGCGTGAGAATATCGTGTTCCGTCCGTCCACAAGAGCAACCTTAACCTGGTGGAACCCAATGTGTGAAACCTTTAAGGAAGCCTGGAACGGAAATATGCCGATGGCAGATGCCTGTGCACAGGTAACCCAGCAGATGAACGAGGCGATTTCGGCTGAGTAATCCCACAGAAGCAGTTGACAATGGTAGAATTTAACCGGTGTACAGTACAAAAATACATAGGATACAGTGCACCGGATAAAAGGAAGAAAATAAAATTAAGAAGCAGGTGTTTGCAGACTGTCGGCCAAGAACGATGCAGGCAGTCCGTAAACGGCCTTGAATGAGCAGGAGGGATAAGGAAAAATGAAATGGACGAGTCGTCAGAAAAATGAATGTATCTGGGGCTGGGCATTTATCTTGCCAACCATGATTGGATTGATTGTACTGAATATCTATCCCATTTTTAAGACCATTATCGAGAGTTTTTATAAAACGGGCGATTTCGGTAAGGGAAATACCTTTATCGGACTGGCGAACTATCAGAAGATTTTGGGTGACCCGGAAATTTGGCAGGCTTTGCTGAATACCTTTAAATATGCGATTGTAGAAGTTCCCTTCTCGATTGCCATTGCCCTGGTGCTGGCTGTATTGTTAAACCGCAAGATGATCGGCCGCGCTGCTTACCGTACCATCTTTTTCCTGCCGATGGTAGCCGCTCCTGCAGCTATCGCTATGGTTTGGAGATGGTTGTATAACTCTGAATTTGGTTTGTTAAACCACATGCTCGGAACCAAGACCAACTGGATTTCCAATCCAAGCATTGCCGTATTTGCGGTAGCCGTTATCGGTGTATGGTCAATTTTAGGTTATAACATGGTGCTTTTCCTGGCTGGTTTGCAGGACATTCCAAAGGATTATTATGAAGCATCCAGTATTGACGGCGCAAATGGTATTTATCAGTTCTTTAACATCACCATCCCGCTGTTATCCCCCACGATTTTCTTCGTAGCAATCACCAGAGTTATCGGCGGCCTGCAGGTATTCGACTTAATCTTCATGGTTATGGATAAGAATAACCCGGCGCTCTACAAGACACAGTCCCTGGTATACTTATTCTATCAGGAATCTTTCGTTAATAACAATAAAGGTATGGGATCTGCCATCGTTGTATTCCTGCTGATTATCATTATGATTATCACAGTAATCCAGATGCAGGCGCAGAAGCACGTTTACTACAATTAGGAGGTTTAAATTATGGAAAGTATGCAGCAAAAACAGAGAATGACCGCAGCAGGCATCCATATCCTGTTGATTTTAGTATCCATTACCATGCTGGTACCCTTTGTATGGATGGCATTGACGGCATTTAAGACCATTACCGAATCGACTTCCGTTGATCCCTTTGTTATTTTCCCAAGCAGCTGGAAGACGGACAATTTCGCTACCGTAATTAATAACATGAATTTCCCGGTACTGTATGTCAATACGCTCCTGTTAATCTTAGGCCGTGTTGTCTGTGCCGTACTTACGGCAACCATGGCTGGCTATGCATTTGGCCGTCTGGAGTTTCCGGGACGAAACCTGATGTTCTCTCTGGTTATGTTCCAGATGATGGTTCCCGGACAGATCTTTATTATCCCGCAGTACTTAATGGTCAGCAGTCTGGGCGTTCTGGACACAATCTTTGCTTTGATTTTCCCAGGTATGGTAACGGCATTCGGAACCTTCCTGTTAAGACAGACCTACATGAGCCTTCCGAGAGATTTGGAAGAAGCAGCAAGACTGGACGGCTGCAATATCGGTCAGACCTTCCTGTTTATCATGGCTCCGCTTACCCGTTCCGGTATGGTATCTCTGGGCATTTTTACTGCAGTATTTGCATATAAAGACCTGATGTGGCCTTTAATCTGTAATCGTAATGTAATGCCGCTTTCCGCAGCATTGGCAAAGATGCAGGGACAGTATACCAATAACTATCCGCAGTTGATGGCCGCTTCTTTGTTAGCATGTATCCCAATGATCGTTCTGTATTTGATTTTCCAGAAGCAGTTCATCGAAGGTATTGCTACCTCTGGCGGTAAGCTGTAAGAAAAAAACATCCCCGCCGGGTTTTTCGGCGGGGATTCTTGCCTTAATCTTTGTTCTAAAAGCTGATGGTAAAACCGGCAGTTTACTAAGTTGGATATTTTTTCATGAAAGGGTGCAAAAGGCTTATGCCCGGCGTTCGTTCCGGTAATTCTGCGGGCTGCATCCAAATCTGGTTTTAAATGTTTTTGAGAAGGTGAGCGGGTTGTCATAACCTACGGAGGAAGCAATTGTTTTGACAGGCAGGTTGCTTTCCGCCAGAAGCTTTGCACTTTCTTCCATCCTGAAGTTGAGCAGGTATTCCTGGGGAGAAACGCCTGTCAACTTCTTGAAGATGGAAGTTAAATATGAACGGTTAATTCCTATATAGTCCGCCAGCTCGGAAACACTGGTCTGCGCATAGTTTTTGTGAATGTAATCTATGGCATGTGCCACATAAATCTTGGGTGAATAGTCGTAATGAATGGTTTGCGGATAGCATTGGGTACTGTGAGATTCTACCAAAAGGCCGATAATCGAATAAAGAATACCAATTCGTTTAAGCTCATTGGCGTAGGTCAGTTCGGGAATACTTAAAATTTCTTCAACAAGGGTGGAAAAAGAGTCCGGTTTGACGATGGAGTCGCGGACATAAATTCCCTTGGGAAAACCTGCTTTTTCCATAAACGCAGAAGCTTTCACACCGTCAAATTGAATCCAGGAGTAAGACCAGGGTGTATTTTTATCGGCCCAGTAGGTAAACTCGATTCCCGGCTGGAGCAAAAAAATCTGTCCTCTGGCAAGGCGCGTGGTTGTTCCGTCAACTGCCAGATAGCCGCCTCCCGAGGTGATAAAGTGAAGATGCCAGCCATTTCTTGTGTAAGGCCCAATGACCTTGATGTTGGGGTCGAATAAATAAATTTATATTGCCCCAAATTGTTAGCACCTTGAAAATTTCACACAAATTCTTTTT
>VSOC01000196.1 GCA_009774615.1 Lachnospiraceae bacterium | reverse complement strand
CTTCTAAGAATTGAAGTGCTGCCTCATATTTTCCTTCCAGGTACAAACTTCCATAAGGGTCTTCCAATATTTCCCGTAAACCAGGATATTTAAGATCCATATTTCGTACAAATATCAAAAATCTGGCAAACCTTCCATCCTGTCCTGATGTGACTGGTCGTATAGTCATGCCGGTTGCTTTACAGATCAGATTAGATTTCGTAGTTATAATTTCTTTTCCATTTACCCGTGCACTTTGCGGCTCTGTATTTATCCATTTCTCATCGGGAGCTAATTTAAAGAAACAATCATCATTTTTCATGCATCTCCCAAATGGCAGGATGTTGACATGTGCCTTTGCATCTTCCACACATGCCTGTGGCAATGCATTGATGTTGATATTATCTGTTTCCAGATTCAAAAATGTCTGTCGCTCTCCATAATCACATTCTAATAATGCTCCTAAAACCAATGGTTCTGCTGGGCTATCTTCTTCCTCCTTTCCAAACAGCCATGACATAAGTCCCATAAGGTCTTCCTCCTTCTATAATACACGAAATTCTTTGATTTTCATACCCCTAATTTCTCGTCTATATGCACTTTCTACAAACTCTAAATTTGCTATGATATAATCTGTTTCTATAGTCCCAAGCCGAAAAATTGATAAATTCTGTATCTTTTCACCCAGCAAAATACCATTTATTATCTCACCTTTGTTTCGACTTAATTCGCTATCTTCATGCAGACAATCAATTTCAGGCAAATCTGGAACCAGATAAACCGCCGTTCTTTGGTTTACTGAATCAAATAAATATATGTTTTTAAATTTCATATTCGGAGAATATAATCGGATTAAATCTGCAAATTCTTTTGAAACCATAAAGCATCATTCGCCCAAGCCCCTTCTTTTCTCCATAAATCAGAATTTTCCATCAATACTTCAAACATATTTTTAAGAAAAGCTTTCATCAGACCATGATAAAATGGCACATATGTATATCGTAAGGTATCAATCTCATATTCCTTAATTCTTGGAATACTCCATTCTATTCTCTTTTTGACTTCTTGAATATCTTCTTCAAACAAATGATAAATGCAGTCTGCGTTCCAATAAGACTCAGCTTCAGATATATCACCATAAAACCTTTCATCTCTCACGTCAATGCGGAGTAAATACTGTTTCAAAAAAAGACTACTATACAAATGAGAAAGCTGAATATATTTTATTTTGTTTTTCTTCTTTCTATTCTGCAATAAAGAAGCGTTATCAAGTGCCTCATAAAATGATTCCAAAAAACTATTCACCACTTTCTGGCTATGTTGTTCACAAAATAATATTGTTTTTTGGCTACTTTTATGAAACTGCTCTATAAAAATAGGCTTTGCAGCTTTCATAATTTCTTCTTTTCGATTTCTCACTGTATCCTAAACTTTCCTCCCGAAAATGTAATATCTTTATCAATATGAAGCCCTGCGGATTCTCCTTGTCGAATGTCTACATTGTCAGTTCCAGCAATCATTAGCGAATCATCTTTGCTGGAAAGAGTTACTGTTCCTTCTGAAGATATAAAAATGTCCTGGCTACTCACAATTTGTATACCTTCCCCATCTTTTATCTTAATTGACATTCCCTGATGATTTGTAAGTTCCACGCTATCAGGAGTAAACAAAAGTTCTTTTCCATATTTTGTTTTGAAAGATTTAAAATCAGGATTTTTTCTATCCTCCCCCGTTTCCAAATGAACTGCACTGATGACATAACCATATTCTTCTCTTTCATCTGGAATTTGCAAACGTACATGGTCACCAATTTCCGGCATACAATACCATCCTGACCCATCAGGTGACGAATATCCTGTTGAAAAAGGAAACCATTTCGTTATTTTTTGTTCAATATTCTCATCATCTATAATTGAAATTTGAACTACATCCTGCATTACATTAATAACCTTTGCCTGAAAAGAACATCCAGCATATCTACTATTAAATACTTGTGCTGTTTTCATTCCATAGCTGGGACGCAGAATATAAGTGTTATATAATTCTCCATGTTTATATTCCCGATAAATATGATGAACATATCCACTTTCATTTTTAAGAATTAATAAATCCCACAAATCATAAAGTTCTCTTGTTGAAAAAATATACTCCAAATAATCCTGTTCACTCAGTCCTTCGCACCCATTTTCTCCTTGCTTCATAAATGCATCTATATTTTTCCGTATATTGCAAACTACTTCCGTTAATTGATATGTAGCAAAATTAGCATTTCCAATAAAGTAGAATACTCCTTCTCGATTAATTGCAGGTGTCACCTCCAGACCAAAGCGACTAGCCAAACGTTTGATAAACGTCCAATCGCTCTCCTTATATTGTAGTAGAAAATCAATAAAGGTCTGCTCAATACATGGCTCTGCAATCACACCATGAGTATCATAACATGTATTGATTTGATTTATCACATCAAAATATGTATTGTTTAAGTTCTGAAATGAACGAAAATGTAATTTACTATCCATCAGGTAAGTTCCACTTTTCAAAATCAGCTGCATCATCATGTCATGTGATTTTCGCTCAAATGAAAAACCTGCAACAATTCCTCCCATCACAACTTTTTCTTCACCATTTTCATCCACTGCAGTAATGGTAACCCACCTATTTTCCAATACACGCTCCTGATATTCATTAACGTCTTTATCCTGAATATATCCCATTACAATTCCTGTTGCATGCTGACCAATCTCTTGGTAAATCTCCAGTTGCTTCAATGACAAAAAATCAAAACCTGATATACGTATCCGTTCGGCCTTCATTCTTTATCCTCCTGTTTTCTAATCTCTATATACTTTATTAAATTCAATACAATATTTCTCCATTCATCATAAAATTTCATTCGACAATTAAATGCGCCAATCAACAAATATGGTACTGAGTAAATCAAAAAATATAAATTATATGTTTCTTCATCTAAAGTGAATCCTTTGTATTCAAACCATTTCCCGTCTATCTTATCAGCCAATATGTTACCCTGTTCATATATCACAGTTTCCGATGCATGAAGAAGAATTGTGTTCTGCATTTGCTGAATTAGCAAATCTAATACAATTGGTTTTTGAATTTCCTCTTCCTTTAATAAATGAAAACAAAAATTTTCATCATATTGTTCATTTGTTAATATCACTGACGGTCTATATTCAGTTATATATCTAACTTTTGCTACTTTTTCAGGCATTACAATAAAATCTTCTGGAATCCATACACAGACATTTCCATCAAACAAGACATAGGGCGCAAAACGAATATTTCTCCCACAAACAGAAACCGAATCTGTCAACAAATCAAAGCTTCTCATTTTCTCTTGATAATATCCCCGTAAGTAAATAATTTCTTGATCCACATAATTTCCATTTTTCATGTTACTTAATATCTCCTCTTAAAGAAAACATCATTTTTCTAGCCTTCATATAAGGAGATTCTATCATTGGAATTTCTAAAGATTTCAAAACATCCATCATTTCTTTAATTCCTTCTATATCCTCCTCCCCACAGCCTAAAGTTCCTAACATCATACTTCCATCAACAGAAAACACATACATCACATTATATATGCCCCCTGTTTTCCAGACTGTTCGAAAAGCGAACCATCCACAATTTCCTTCTTTTCGCTTTATTATTTCCGGTTTTCTGAGCATACTTGAAGGATACAAACTTAAAACTATTTTACTAATAGATTGAATTGCATCTTCGATCTGGCTTTTAGATAATCCTTGTTCTTTCAATAATGAAAATGTGCACCATCGAAATGATTTTTTATTCTCTAAAATAATCTGTGGTCTATTTTCATAAGGATACATCATTTTTGCTTTCTCTTGATCCATATCTTCATAAAACGCAGGTATATAAACCAGAAGGCGATCATCAAACAATAATTGTTTTTTCTCATTTTCTTTCATGGCAATTACCTTTTTCCTGATAGCTGTATAATTGTTCTATCATTTCTTTTTTACATGCATTAAAAGAAACCGGAAAATATGGATAAATAGCCTTTGTATGCCCATATACTAAGTCTTTCATCTGTATTGATATAATTTCTTCCATCTGGGTCATACTTAACAAATTCACCTTATCAATTGATGGACTTTTTCCAATAGCTCCATTTAGTACAGAATATGCCATACTATCTCTTTTTCATCCTCCCTGTAATTGTTCGTGCTCCCATTGCGAACTGAGATACTTTATTGTCTTCAATTATTTGAGGTATTGCTGATATAACATTCATCACAGAATTTCCAAGTTCATAATTGGTTTCTATATTGCTATTCTCTATTAGCTCTTTCAATTCAAATCTTTGTTTTTTCTTTTCTTTCTCATTTTTCTCTTTATTTAAATTGCTCATTACAACCTTACTGCTTGCTGTTCTATTGCCCTTTGATGGCATCATTTGTATATTTGGATTTTTTAAATTTTTAAATGTACTATATCGTCCCAAAGAATCAAGATTATAACAAAGATTTACTATTATTGGAGAACCAAGTTGACGCTTGAGCATAGTTACTTCTTTTAGTGCCTCTAATTTAACTTTAATACCTTGAACACGCAGTTTTCCATTTGCTTGGATTAATATTGCATGATTACTATTAATAATATTTCCCACTCCATCCTGAAGAACAATATTGGAAGTTTCCTTATCCGCTGTTATTTTTATAAAAGATGGATGTAGATCCATTTTTTTAACTTCATCTGTTATAAACCAGCGAATATCTGGATTCAATGTTTCCTTACAGTTTTGTACGTTTTGCCTTATACAATGAATCCCAATTGCATTTTCTCATCTTCTCCCGGAATCAGTAAACGTATTTTGCTGCCTATTTCTGGCATACAATACACCACATTTCCATGTTCTGGAAGCCATAAATAGGAAAACGCTTCTTTAATATCTTGCTTTCCGTCAATATCCAGATGCACTTTTATGGTTTCTCTCGATCGTTCCAATACAATGCCAGTCAATGATATTCCCCTGAGTTTTGGATTATAAAATGTTGAAAATATACGGTGTTCTTTCTCCGCCAATTGATATACACATTGCAAAACACCTTGTTTTAATACCATAGATACTTTGTAAATCCATAATTTTTTACCTTTATAAAGTACAGCCTGACCCAAATGAAATATTTGACCTGTAGTCACCTCAAAATATGTACCAGCTTTGCTTTTCCAGTTTGAATTATTTATATTTTCCGCATCCATTTTCCATATTTCTCTTGATGCTTCTAGTTTTACAGGAGAACTATTTTCTTTAAAGCCAATATAAATTCCCCTTCCATCATAATCATTTGCTGCCAAAACAGGAAGATGAAGATGAGAAGCCAATCTCAATAAAAATTCCCAATCCGTTTCCTGATATTGTATAAACGGAATCTGATTCACTTTATCCGCTCCAGAAATTATAAGAGTAAAATTGTTTTCTGCTATAATTTGTTGGAGCAATTTACTCACTTGCTGCCCAACCATTCCTTGGAAGGATCTACTCTTTTGTTCAAGATCCATAAACCATGAAACTGAATATGCAATAATATGAAC
>VSOC01000195.1 GCA_009774615.1 Lachnospiraceae bacterium | reverse complement strand
ATGTAAGCAGGAAACATTGATTGAAGCGAAAAATTTAAAAATAACAGTCATCAGAGAGCCAGACGCAAAGACGCAGATGACCGTGTTATAATAGGGACAAGTTAGAGGAACCCAGTAAAATCAAGGGGTTGCACTAACTTGTCCCCTTATTTTTTTGCCCTTAAAAGGGCGAACGGAATCACCGCATTTCTGGTTTCCGTCTGGGAGCCGTACATATATTGCTGGCCAGCAGTATGAAAGTCTGATAGCGATTAAAGCAACCATACCATCCTCTGGTGATGGATTTGAAGGTCCGAAGTCCTTATAAATGCTGACGGGTTGCAACGGGGGCGTTGTAATATTGGTTGACAGGTTTCGGCTGGGTTTAATGTGAACCGGGCGCCATGGGAGGGTTAAACCTGTGTTTCTGTACCATGGGAACAAATGAGATTTATTTACGGAAAGCCGGGGAACTTACAGCGCCCATATTGTTGTGATGGTTTTGAAGTTTTTGTGTAGCGGAGTTTTTGATTTTTGTAGATGGCATATCGTTTCGTTCGGAAACAAATAGTTCTGTTTTGCAGGGAGAGGCACGGGCTGTTACGCCTGGGGCGGTCTCTGTAAAATCCCAGGGTTAGTTCAGTGACGGAGAAACAATGGATAGTCCGGTCTGCGGGCCGGTGGAAAGGGCGGGATATAGATGAAGAAGGATGTTCGGAAGATTAAGGTGTATGAGCAGAGCGGGCGTAATTATAAGCCGACGCCTACAATTATGTTGAAGGGGCTTTGGCTGGAAGAATTGGGCTTTGGGGCGGGGACGCTCCTGACGGTTCGGTGTGAGGAAGGGAAGCTGGTAATTGAGCCGAGGGAGTCGGTGGATTACATAGATGTGTTTGAGGAACAGCAGTTGAGCATGGTGGCAGAGAGGAAAGTGAGGTTTTGATATATGGGTAAGATTTATATGATCGGTTCACAAAAAGGGGGTACGGCGAAGACGACAACTACGTTCAATCTGGCGTACTGCCTGCGGAAAATGGGGAAGAGGGTTCTGGCTGTGGATTTTGACAGCCAGGCGAATCTGACAACGTGCTTCGGCGTGGAAGGAACGGGAGTGCTGGATGATACTATCGGGCATCTGATGATGGCGCAGATTGAGGATATGAAGCTGCCGTCCCCGAAGAAGTACATACGGACGAAGGACGGGGTGGACTTCATCCCATCGTCTATTTATCTGTCGGTGGTGGATGCGAAGCTGCGGCTGGAGATGGGGGCGGAGAAGATGCTGTCCGGGATTCTGGAGCCGCTGCGAGAGAAGTATGATTATATCCTGATTGATACCTGTCCGTCCCTTGGGACTCTGACAATAAATGCGTTGGCAGCTGCCGATGAGGTCATTATCACGGTGAACCCCCAGCTTCTGGCTATGATGGGGATGCAGGATTTTTTGCGGACGGTGGTGAAGATCAGGAAGCGGATCAATCCGGGGCTGGGGATTGCAGGCATCCTGATGACCATGTGCGAGTCCAGGACGAAGCTGTGCAGGGTTCTGACGGAGGAAGTGACAGAGAGTTTCCAGGAGCAGATACGGGTGTTTGAAACGAAGATTCCAAATACGGTGAAAGTGGGGGAGAGCATTTATTACAGTTTGCCGGTGGCGGAGTACAGCCCGAAGGCGAGCGCGGGGATGGCTTATAAAAAATTTGCAAAGGAGCTGGTTTTGTATGAAGGCTAATGGGACGAAGAGGAAGATTTTTAATGACGCTGTGGATCTTCTGGCGGGGGCGGAAGAGGTTTCCGCTCCGGAGAACGGGATCAGGATGCTGCCTATTGACAGTATCCGCCCGTTCCGGAAACATCCTTTCCGGCTGTATGAGGGGGAGCGTCTGGAGGATATGGTGGAGAGCATTAAGGAGCATGGGGTTCTGAATCCGGTGATTGTGTGGCAGGAGGGGGACGGGTATGAGATGCTTGCGGGGCATAACCGGCAGGTGGCGGGGAGGCTGGCAGGCTTGACGGAGATTCCGGCCATTGTGAAGACGGATCTGACGGAAGAGGACGCTTATGTGTATGTGATTGAGACCAATGTGATACAGAGGGGATTTGCGGAGCTTCTGCCCAGTGAGAAGGCGGCGGTGCTGGCGGAGCGGTATGAGAAGGTCAGCAGCCAGGGGCGGCGGAATGATATTTTGGAGGAGATCGCAAGGCTGAATGGGCAGGACACGGCGGGGACTTGTGGACATGATGTCCACAGGTTGAAGAGCCGGGATGCCATTGGGGAAGAGTATGGGATGACCGGGAGGAATATTGCCAGGTACATGCGGGTGCAGAAGCTGGAGGAGCCTTTGAAGGGGCGGCTGGACGAGGGGACGCTGCCTTTGGTGGCGGCAGTGGACTTGTCTTATCTGTCGGAGAAGGAGCAGGAGGTGGTGTCCGGGCTGGCGGATACAGGGAAGATTAAGCTGGATGCGAAGACGGCGAAGTGCGTCAGGGGCATGGCGGGGAATGTGACGGAAGAGGCTGTGCTGGGGGCGCTGGATGGTGGAAAAGGGAAGAAAGCGGCCGCCGGAAGGAGTGTGAGGCTGTCGGCGGAGGTGTATGAGAGGTATTTTGGCGGGGTGAAGCCTGGGGAGGTGGCGAGTATCGTGGAGGACGCGCTGGCGGCGTGGTTCGGGAAAGGGGGAGTGTCTGATGTTCCGGGCGGAAGAAATCGGGCGGCTGGATAGGTCTTATTTTAACATTATTCTGGCGGAGGAATATGAT
Source organism: Lachnospiraceae bacterium (assembly GCA_009774615.1). GTDB lineage: Bacteria > Bacillota > Clostridia > Lachnospirales > Lachnospiraceae > Caccovicinus. Next base: position 2,829 of record VSOC01000195.1, on the reverse strand, counting down.
GTGACGCTCCAGTCGAAGAATACGGGGCATATCTGGTATATCCATAATCCGGAGTATCCGGGGGAGGGGGAGTGTATTATTTTCCATAAGCACAGGGCTTCCCAGCCGTATCATCAGCATGGGAGGGCCAGGAGTCTGGGGCAGGCGGTACGGAGCATTATGGGGCATGATGTGTTCCAGATGAATGGGCGGAAGCGGATTTAGAAGTATTATGTTGATGAAGCAAGGAGCCGGTTAGGAATGTTGATTCCCAATCGGCTCTTTTGGATAGTAAAATGAGAAATAGTGTGGTAAAATATAGTAAATTGCTTTGGTACAAAGGAGAATGAATTATGGAAATAAGTTTAAAGGAGTCAGATTTCTTGGGATCATTCGATTTGCTGTGGTCAAAGGATTTGGACAAGTATAAAAAGAATAAATTGAACCTTTTTGTATTGAAGATTAATTCTAATGAGTTTGATTATGATTTGTTGATAGAAATGCTGCTTGATCCAGTCATTGATTACTCGATATCAAGGCAGGTAAAAGAGAAATATAGAAACAGACCAGCAACTCTTTCTAAAAAAGCAAGAGAAAAATTTGTTGAGTATACAAGAAATAATGGAGAATTGGGAGAGCTGCTTTTATTTTGCTTTTTAGAAACACATTTAGGAGCTCCCAAAATACTTACAAAATTGGAACTGAAAACATCAACAAGCCACTATGTAAATGGAGCTGATGGTGTACATTTCCTGAAATTATCTGATGGGAATTATCAATTAATATTTGGAGAGTCAAAAACCTACCAAAAAATAGATGCTGCTATAAGAGATGCGTTCATATCTATAAATAATTTTAAAAATGGTATAAACGATAAAGGAAATGCGAAGAGTGGAATAGGTTATGAAAAAAGTTTGATTAGTGATAACTTATTTAAGGAATCTTTTTCAGATGAAGAAAGAGAGTTCTTAGAAAGTTTAATTTACCCTACCAAGAACAGAAATTTTGATGTCGATGATGCCTTTGGTATTTTTATTGGCTTCCAAATAGATATAAGCGATGAGGAAAAGGAAATGCCAACATCAGATTTTAGGAAATTAATAAAATCGAGAGTAGATATTGAGGTTAGTAAGTACCTTGTGAGTATACAACAGAAAATTATTGATAATAAGCTACAAGGTCATAATTTCTACATATATGTTTTGCCATTTACTGACATAAATTCAAAGAGACAGAGGATAATGGAGGCCATTACACAATGAAATGGTTGGAGGCTATGGTTCGCCGGGCATTGAACGATCCGTATTTGGATGAACTAACACGAAAACTGGAATACAAGTATGCACATATATTCTTATACCAAAAAGATGATATTTTATTGACTGAAAAAGAATTTGATGATGTGTTACGATTTGCAGATATTTTATCGAGAAGTGATAAAGCAGACGGAAGAAATAAAGCATATAAAATTGTTAGCTTATTATATGACGTATATAAAGACAATGTGCAGTTTCAGTATTATGCCAATTCAATTTTAACGAAATTAGGGAATTTCGCGTCTTTAAGTATTGCAGTTGGAAATTCTGAAATAGTAGACACGATTGAGACAGCATTGGAAAAGCAAATAAAAAAGACTTATCAAAAAGTGCCTTTCAATGATTTGGTATTTACAGATCCGCAGTACAAGCTCTTTGAAGCGATGAAAGATAGTAATCATTATAGTTTTTCGGGGCCAACTTCTTTTGGTAAATCTTTTATAATGGATGCGTTTATTCAATATATTATTACTGAAAGACATGGGATAGATAATATTGTGATTTTAGTACCTACGAGAGCCCTTATCAATCAGGTCACAGCACGATTAAAGAAAACTATCACAAATAAAAATTATAAGGTGTTGGCACATCCGGTAGTTCCTATGATTTATAGAAATAGGATGTTAAAATATGTATTTGTTTTTACTCCAGAGCGATTAATTTCATATTTAGGTGAAAAGGAAAATCCTGTAATCAATTATATGTTTGTCGATGAGGCACATAAAATAATTGCTGAAAAAGATTCAAGATCACCTTTGTATTATCATGCCATTCTTTTGGCGGAGAGAAAAAGTATTAAATTGTATTTTGCATCGCCTAATATTCCGAATGCACATGTCTTTTTACAATTATTTGAAAAGAGTATAGATGAACAAATGATTATTAAGGAATCTCCGGTTGCTCAAAACAGATTTTTTATAGACTATGTTGAGGGAAAAGGCAGGATGTTTACGGAGACAGGAGAAGACATTATTTTTCAAGACTTGGGGAAGAAAGAACAAGACTATGTAGTGAAACTTCTTCGGAAATTGGGAAAAAACTGTAAAAATATTGTATATTGCAATACAGTAGCGGATACGATTGATTTTGCTTTGAAGTTTTCTAAGGGTTTGCCTGAACAAAATGATGCAAGGATTGATTCACTTATTGAATTGATAAAATCATATATACATAAAGATTATTTTTTAATTGATTGTTTAAAAAAAGGAGTTGCATTCCATTTTGGAAGATTACCACAACGTATACGGGAAAGAATCGAAAGATTATTTGAAGAAAAAGTAATTGACTATATGTTTTGTACATCTACACTTTTAGAGGGTGTGAATCTTCCTGCAAAGAATATTTTTATTTTTAGTAATGCTATCGGAAATTCTAAATTTTCAGATGTTGATTTTTGGAATTTGGCAGGCAGAGCCGGTAGATTGAGTAAAGAATTGAGTGGAAATATTATTTGTGTACGAATAGAAGATAAAAAGAATAGATGGGATAATCCAAACAAAGATTTAGAAGTTGTAAGGAATAAGAAGATAGAAGC
>VSOC01000194.1 GCA_009774615.1 Lachnospiraceae bacterium | reverse complement strand
CTTTTGTGGACAAGGTTCTGGTATATGAGGATGGGAGTGTCAGGGTGCATCTGAAATATGATAAGGAACTGAAAGACTTGTTGAGTCTTGGAACAGAGAGAGAGGCGGTGTGAATGGATAGAATAATGGCTGCCATGTATCTCCGTTTCTCCAATGAGGACAGGGATAAGGAAAAGGGAGAAGAGAGCAACAGCATTTCAGCGCAGAGGGCGCTTCTGGCGAGATATATAGAGGAACTCCATATGATCGTTGTAAAGGATTTTTTCGGTTTGGATGAAAGATAACCGGAAGACAATGGTTTTCTTTCTCTTGTTCATATTTTTCCGTTTCTATACGTGCCTGTTCTTTTGCCCAATTCATAACATCTTCTCTATTTTAATTGCTGGGCAATCGCGTTACAATATTGAACTCGTTCTATTAATTTCAAAAGGCAGCTTGACAAAAGGACGACACTGCGTTATATTTTAATTGTCAACACTGTGTTATACAATAAGGAGGACTAAGCATGTTACAGCAATTATCCGACGCCGAACTTGAAATTATGAAAATCGTATGGGGGAACCCGGAGGAGGTGACACTGTTCCCCTATATCATGGACAGGCTGGCTGCCAGGGGCAAGCCGTGTCAAAAGAATACATTAATTGTACTTCTGTCGCGGCTGATGAACAAAGGCTTTCTGCGTGCCAAGAAGATCGGACGCCGCAACGAATATACCACGCTTGTTTCGGAAGCGGAGTACCAGACGGCGCAGACAAAAAATTTCCTGGACAAGATTTATGAGGGCAGCGCAAAAGGTCTGGTTTCCAATCTGATTTTGGGCGATTTGCTGGCAGACGAGGAATATGAGGAATTGAAACGGCTGCTGGAGAAAGGAAAAGGGCAGCAATGAATGCAGTTTTGAAACTTTTCCTGTCCATGTCTTTTTCCGGCAGCTTGCTTATTCTGGCTTTACTTTTTGGAAAACAGTTTTTGAAAAACAAAATCAGCCGACAATGGCAGTATTACATTTGGCTGATTGTCGTTTTGCGTCTGCTGCTCCCGTTAGGAACGGAAGTAAGCCTGATGGGGAAGGCATATCAGGCTGTCGATCAAGCAATATTCCAGACCGCTCCTTTACCGCTGCCCCAGCAGCTCCCACGAAACGTTCCGGGAGGCAATCTTGCTCCCGCTGTTGGGGCGGAACCTCACAATGAAACGGTGAATAGTCCGGCAGATGATGTAACAACCACCCACCCGCTTCAAGATATTGGAATGTTGTTAATCAATCATATCTGGCTGGTATGGCTGATGGCCGCGCTGGGGCTGCTGATACGGAAAATAACAATCTATCAGAGTTTTGCACGGTTTATTAGGGCTGGATTAACCCCGATTTCTGACATTGAGCGGTTAGACGAACTTGCTATTGTCGCGGAGCGATCAGGCATCAAAAAGCCGATAGAGCTATGTGTCAATCCGTTGGTTTCCTCCCCGCTGCTGATTGGATTTTTCCATCCATATATCGTACTGCCCAGCGCGGATATTCCTGAAAAAGATTTTCAGTATATCGTATTGCATGAACTGACGCACTACAGACGGCGGGATATGTTCTATAAATGGTTGGTTCAAATAACCGTCTGTCTGCATTGGTTTAATCCGCTGGTTCATCTCATGAGCCAGGAAATTACCAAGGCTTGTGAGTTCTCCTGTGATGAAGCTGTCCTTGCCAAAATGGGGAGCGGCAATGCGCAGGACTATGGGAGAACCTTGCTTGATGCGATGGCGGCAGTGGGAAAATACAGGGAAAATCTTGGGACTGTCACTTTAAGCGAAAATAAACAGCTTTTGAAAGAAAGGTTAGGTGCAATTATGGAGTTTAAGAAACAATCAAGATCAGGTAAGATATTGACGGCCGTGCTGACTCTGTGTGTAGTTCTGGGAGCAGCCTTTGTTGGTGTCTATTCGCTGGGTCCAGTCACAGCGAATGCCCATGCGGCATCTCTGCCTGGTACGCCATTGGACACCACCGGCAGGCCCTCGCTGTCGCTGGATGTCAGCAGCGCCGCTGTAAATGTTCTGGCGGCGGCGGACAATCAGATTTCGGCTGAATACAACAGCGATGTCTATACGGTTCGCATCAGCCAGCAGAACCGCGACTGGAAGGTTTCAATTTCCTGCAAAACCAGTACGAACGCAAATGATGAAACAATCAAACTCTATCTTCCCAACGTGGATTACAGTGATGTGAAATTGAAAGCTGATAACGGGTATCTGACCTGCAGCCTGATCCGATCCGGCAATATCGTGGGCAATTTCAATATGGCTTCCGTCTTTTTAATCTTGCCGAAGGGATTTTCCGGCTCGGTAAACGCCATTGCCGACAGTGGATATTTCCAGTTGGTTTCCCAAGATGATTTCAACAATACCACTGCCACCATTACCGACAACGGCGATTGGGGCGAGATTTACAAGCCGAAGAATTTCAAGGAAAATGGGAATACTTCCACATTTACAGACGGCACAGGGGCAAATGTAATTCGGGTTACGCGAAAAGGCTCCGGTGTTATGGGGATTTATACTTCACAAAGTTTTACCGTTTCTAATGCGTTTCCGAATGATTGGAAGGAACTGTGGCAGGACGAATGGCAGGGTGAGTCTTGGGAAGATGACTGGCGGCAAAATACCCGGCAGGAAGATGATACCTCCCATGCTCCCGCCGCGACTGACGAGTGGTCTGAAAAAACGAATACAGTTTCCGCGGACATAGAGCGGTACTATGAGGCCGGCAGCTTGCCTATGTTTGAAATCACGTTCCCCCGACTGGATGAAAGTATGCAAAAGAAATGGCTTGAAAAGTTCTATGCGGATGGGGACTTTACGTTTTTCTCTGTCGCTGCGCGTCGGCTTGACACAAATTCCGCTCTGTTTACCGGCTTCGCCGAAAAAGCGTATGTTGATGAGAAAACAGCATTTTTCTCCATCTTGACCGACTGCATGGACGAAATGCAACTGGAACTTTGGCTGGACAGGGCTTTAGAAGATGGAAACTGGGCGTTCCAATCCATGCTTTTTGATAAGCTGGACAGGAAAGACGAATTTGACGAGTTGAAAGAGAAACAGGAAAAGGAATGGGCCGAGATGCAGATGGAAGAATATGAGGCGGTAGGCGTCACAATGGTGGATGAAAAGACCTATTATTATCAAGGACAGCTGGTCAATATCTTTCTGGATATCCGAAAGGAAGGCTCTTTCTGTACGCTGAACATGAACCCGGCTGGGACGGTCAATATCAAAATCACCCGGGATGCGAACGACGATATCACAGGCGTCGCCTATATGACCGAGGCGGAAGTGGATTCTATCTATGGCACATAATATGAGCCAATCATTGAACAAAACCGCTGGAATGATGTTCAGAAGATTTTGGAGAGCAGACCGCCCGTTATCGGGTAATCTTCAAGAGAATGTCCTGATTCTGGAAGAAGAAGTATACATCACGGATGAAGAGAGGAAAAAATGCCAGAATGTGGCAGAGGCATTCAGGGAGTTTTACGAACTGACAGATGTTGTTGTAGTTGATGCGGGAAAGTATGGATTTGTAAAGTTGCAGTAGTATAAGCTGCCTGCTGGTTTTGACAGTCTGGTAACTTATACGGACAGTCAGACGATGTTTGATGATTTATGGGAAGACTGGCTGTACGAGCAGCTTTTGACACCAGTATTGGGAACTCCGGTTGCGGAATTTGAGTATGAGGATATATTCAAATGCCTGCCAAAAGAAAAACAAAAGGAACTTATGACAAAGCGTATTTATTTTAAGGAAAAGAGTGAAGGAAAGTCAGGTGAAAAAAGTATGAGGTAAGACAGGAGGAATAAAAACGGAATATTGGTTTTTGGGGTAGCGGTTTATCTTGACGGAGAATCAGCTACCTTTTTTATTTTAGCAGCTATCAACACAGAAAAAGCAAGGGAGGAAATATTTATGCAGTTAGTGGTAACAGAAAAACCGAGCGTGGCACAGGCGATTGCCCGTGTGATTGGCGCTTGTGAGAGAAAAGACGGATATATGGAAGGGAACGGATACATTGTTTCATGGTGCATCGGGCATCTGGTTGAGCTTGCACAGCCGGATGCCTATTCTGATACATGGAAAAAATGGAGCTATGAGAGCCTGCCCATAATACCGGAGGAATGGCAGACAGAAGTGAAAAGCGATACGGCGGCACAGTACAAGGTGTTAAAAGGGCTTATGCACGATGCAAGGGTGGACAGCGTTGTGTGCGCCACGGATGTTGGATAGTGCGGAGTGGTGACAAACTAACAGAAGAAAACCATATATCAGCACCGAAACCAATCAATCATATCAATCAATCCATATAACAGGAGGGCAAAGACCATGAACAAAAAGCAGGAACAACAGATTTTAGATTATTACAGCACCACCGACAAATATATCCGTAGCAAGACACACTCCAATGCGCATCAGACTGTATTCACCAAAGAAAGCGACAAATACCAGTGGCTTGTGCTGGAACAGAAAAACCAGTGTGAAGTCGAGGTAAGGCAGACTGACAGTCATGGAACAATCACAGCGAAGGATAATTACGAACTGACAAGAAATCTCCCTAAGTGCGTGGGCGTGGAGCGTTTATGTGAGGGCGCAAATTTTCAGATACCTTTTAATGCTGATGAAATCAACTTAATCTATCAGTTTGGGGAACAGGGCAAAGCGGAAACGTGCGCCAGTCTGTCCGCTATCCTTCCCACAATTATGGACAGGCTGGTGCAACAGTGCGTATTATAAGTATTAGAGCCAATCTGTGAAGCGAAGTTCCATGAACACAGCTATGGTTTCAGACCAAACCGAAGCACAGGCAATGCGATTGTACAAGCGTATAAAAATATGCAGATGAGCCACCTGCACTACGTTGTAGACATTGACATTAAAGGATTCTTCGATAACGTAAACCACGGCAAGCTGTTAAGACAACTCTGGACTCTTGGCATACGGGATAAGAAATTGATTTCTATTATTTCAACGATGCTGAAAGCAGAAGTAGCCGGAATCGGTTTTCCAGACTTACAGGAAAACGCAGCTGTTTCGGTCTGTAGTCTCAGTAGTAGCTGACAAATATTTCAAGCTGGCTGGGATAGCTCCGAAAGGCCGCCATCACGGCTCGCACTCACTGCGCATGACTTTCGCAAGTGAACTGGTTGCCGAGGATGTTCCTTTAGAAGCTGTAAGCCGGCTTTTGGGACATGAAGATAACGCAGCGATATCCCATTATGTAGCGCTTTCAACGGAGAGCCTGCGCTCCTGTGCGCTTCCAGTGCCGGAAGCAGGCGGAAAATTTGCAGATTACCTTAAGGAGGATTGAGTTCATGGCTTATATATTTCAAAGTGTTTTTGCATCCGAATTTAAAAACTTTCTAATAAAGAATTAAAAAAACAGCCCACTGTTATCTTTGAAGTTTTAACGGTTCACTGTATAATAGGTGCAGGGAATGGAGGAACTTAAGATGTCAAAAAAGAAAAACCGCCCGCACGGGCATTACTGTAAAATATGCGGTGAGCATAAGGCAAATGAAAAGTTTTCCGGGAAGGGCCATGCCGC